>JAJDFZ010000020.1 GCA_030269625.1 Oxalobacter sp. OttesenSCG-928-P03
GAGTCGGCTTTTGATATGAGCAGAGAGTTGACTCTTTCAAAGTCATAGGCTTTCGCAACGCCGCTGGAGTTATCAATCCCCATTGCGTTGTCTTCTTTTGTTCTTTCACCAGCAAGCCCGACACTGTGGTAAATCTCGTTGATGATCTTATTGACCACCCTGAGAATCAGGTCTGCCTGTTTGACATCAGGGCTGATGTACTCCGGCTTGCCACCACCGGAAGCGTCATAGCTCAGAATCCGGTTCGTGCCCATTTCGATAAGGGCGTCTTTCGTGTTCCCTGTGTCCGCTATTGCCTGGGCAGGAATGACCAGTTGGGAGAAAGTTTGATCCTGGATAATGGCATCAAGGTTTGAGAGGTAGTTCGCAACCGCCCTGTCGAGATACGCTACATCGTCAATGAGGGCAGGGGCCTTGTACGGCTCGCTGCTGACAATGTTATCGGCAGGGAATACAGGCACCCTGCCAAAGGTGTGCGCGTGAGGCCCGTCAACATCTACCGTGTAGCCGTTGAGTACCTTGTCTGTGTCCATCGCAGCAAGCGACTCATTTGTCGTCAGGGCGAACCTGGACTCCGGCTTGCTGCCGCCATCTTTCTTCAGACGGAACAGTGTCCACTGGTTTCTTTCCCATAAGCGGAACCGGTCGATCACGTCGCCGGTCGAGTTCAGTGGATCTTCGTCATCCCTTTCCTGCTCATGAATCAGAATCCAGTTCAATTCCCCCTTTTCGTCATAACTGAGGTCACAAACATTGTCAGGGGAGACAGTGTAAGAATGGACGCGGACATTCGCCCTTTTCTCATCGGCCACCGTCCTGATTTCTCCGGTGTTGTTATTGTCCACGACAATCCAGATACGCCCGTAAATCGAGGTGCGCTCGGATATATGCTTCATGTAATCCTTGATCGGCAGACCGTTCAGTGTCGTGCCTTTCCAGAAGTCCTGGACATAAGAGGGCGCGTCTTTGCTGCGCGCAATCTCCATCTTGAAAATATACTTGTTTACAAGGTCTACAACCTCGCGCGTATGGTTGAAGCGGTAGCACCTTTCGAGACGATCCTTGAACTCGCTTTCACCTTCCTTTAGATACTTGAAGATGTTGTCGCTAAACCATTCACGGCCACCGTCATAGCAGCTTTTCATGAACTGCCAGTGTGCGACAAGTGCAGCGTACTCCGGGTGCCTTCTCGTCACCAGCCCTTTTAACGTCCTTTGATCTGTCTTCGTCATATTACAGGTTTTTCCCGTTTATTAGTAAGTAAGCTCTTACTTATATTTACGCCATATTATATCAATAATTCCCAATGCGCAAGCCTTATATGGAAACGCCCATGACTTCGACCTTGCGAAGCGGGAATTGATAATGGATACAGTAGCCGGCAGCATCCGCGCTATGCTCAACGCTGGCCTTTTTGTCCACCTCGCGCGTACCTTCCTTGTAGATCGTCTGCTCAAGTGACGTGATCAGCGCCTTGCACTTCGGGTCAACAAACAAGCGAACCTTGCCATCGGCAGACTTCAGCATTCTGTTCAAAGCGTTCACCCTGTCGGCGACAGGAGGGTGCTTCTTATGGAACAATTGTCTTCTGAAGCCCTTCTCTTTGAAGATGGTCAGGTCGGATTCACCCCTTGCGTGCTGCTTGTAGTGCCCGGCAGGATCGGGGAAGATGATTATGTCGTCCATGTGTCGCCAGTACCTGCGCTCAAGCTCTTCGGCGACTTCTTCGGTGTTTGATCCGAACCTGACAATCTCGTCAATGACGTGTACAGAGCCATCCAGTTGCGGCTGCATGATCACAGACGACATAGGGTCAATGTTAAAGTCCTGGCCAACCCAGATGGGCCTGTCAGGGTCGAACCTGGTTTCGACAACGTGCAGCTTGCGGTCAAAGGGATAGTACACCCGCCCACTCATTGTCTCGAACGAGGCATTGAACTCCTGGTTGAATGATTTCTCATCCATGTCTTGTCTTGCGGCTTCAATCTCATCCGGATGGATAAAAGGTGAAGTCATTGTCGGGAACTGCCAGGACATCCACTTGCCCATTCTGACGTTATCCGCTTTCTGGCCAAGCGCATACAGGTCATACAGGAAGTTGTACGCTTTTGGCGTACCGATGAACAGGGCATGACCGCCCGTTGATGCCAGGGTAGGGCGCAATACCTTTGTCCAGGCTTCAGGGTCAATGTCCTGCACCTCGTCCATTACCAGAAAGTGCACACCGACACCGCGAAGGGAGTCAGGCGAGTCTGCGCCCTTTAACTCGATTCGGGTATTGTTGACGAGCACAATCGTCATGGTGGTTTCATTGAGTCTTTTGATCCACTGACGCGGGATAGCTTCGAGCAGCTCCGGCCACATGATCTGCTTTGCCATGCGGTACGATGGCGCGACATACCAGACAAGACGCTTCTGAACCCTGGCGTACTTGATGATCGAGACAAGAGCGAGACGTGTCTTACCCCATCGCCTTCCCGCCGTCACGACCTTGAATCTTGACCTGGCGTTGTAGACCTGCATTTGCTTCTCATGCAGAAAAAGGGTATTCACGGCAGCCACTTACTCGCTACCCCCGTCAAAGCTGTCTGACTCATCCGGCAAGTCCAGCGGCGCATCTATACCGGTATCAAAAGAACCATCGTTGATTTCTTCGATCTGCTGCGAAATCTTCCTGATGTCATCCGGGTCCAGTTCCTTGATGACCAGCTCCGGCAGCGGCTTGTCAGGGTCGTCATCCTTCGAGGTGATGCCGAGCACCGCATATCGCTCTTCCCGGGTCGTCTTGAGAATCTGCGCAGCGGCCTGTAAAGCCTTCATGTCGGTCGCTATCGTTGCGACAGGCTTTCCCGCTTTTCGCGCCTCGGCAATAATTCCCCAGGTGAGCCTCGCCAGGGCTGATGCCATCTTGTAGTGCTCTTCTTTGGTGTCCCTGATGCGCTCTGCCAGTACCGTTGCGTCACTCACAATGGCTTTTTCGACCGCTTCTGCAACCTTCTGTTTGGTTTCTTCTTCCGCCGAGCCTTTTGCCGCCCCTTCTTTCTGAAAGAGGCGCATGAGGGTGCTTTTGTCCTTCTTGAACTTTTTGGCGAGCATGTCCAGGGTGACATTCCCGGACTCCCATAGCGCGATTGCTTCCGCTTTCTGGGCAGCGCTCATGTGACGGGGTGGCTTTTTCCTGCCCCTCGGCTTTGGTGTCCTGACAGGTGTGGTCATCAATCACCCCTCGTCAAAAAAATAGGCGCAGAAGAGTGCGCCTTTGAGACACAAAAGAGGTGTTCGATAGAATAATTATAAGGCACTTTTTGCATTATTTGTAAATAAGTTCTTATATACTTAATAAACCGGTCTTTACTCGTCAATAAAGATCGGGTCCTCGATATAGGAGGGCTTGTTCACTCCCATCACTTTCATCCCAAGCTCGGTCGGGCGGTACAGCGTGATCGCCACCTTCGTCCCTTCCCGATACGCGGTTTCCTTCTCGATCAACCCGTAACGCATCAGTGGGCGCAGTGAGAAGTACATGGACGTTCTGGTCGTCTCGTAAGGGATGGCGGAAAGCAGATGATTCATGTCGCAGGGAATCAACTCCCCATTCGCATCTTTGCCTCTGCCCTTGCAGAGCACTTCGAGAATCTGGTACTGCTTTCTCGTGTAGTTGCCTGTACGCTCCGCCTGATACCGCTGAAGCGTCCCGTCAGGGTTTCTGCCGCACTTTGCCTTGTCTTTCTCTCTCATTCAATTACCTCCTGTATTTTGTCCAGTCGAAAGGGTTCGTCAACCGCCTGGTTGTCAAACGCCAGAAGGGGCACCCTGTCCGGGAACTGCATCCCAATGTCGGGATTCTTCCAGACCCAGTAAATCGTTGCCCCAAAGACGATCTGCGTCACTTCTTTCAATACCTTTTCGATGGCCAGTCCGTTGACGCGGCTCATACCAATGTGCATCTTGTCGCCGGACTTCTCCATTGCCGAGTTCTTGTAATAGAACTCCCGCATCTTTCTTTCTGTCACCTCCCGCACACCTTCAGGCATGGTTCTCAGCTCGTTCATCAGCGCCACCTGGTCACACGGATGGGACTGAAAGTGCGCTTTAAAGAAGTCGATGCCGACCTCAAGGGCGTTTGCGGGTCTGGGCTTGATGAACTTCATGCCCGTCTTGATCGAGAAGGGGTTGAACCTTCCCATTGATGAATTTGATTCGACAAACCTGAACCCATGCTTTGCGCAATACATGCGATAAGCAATATTCTTGAAGCGGTAAGCAATGCCGGCCGATCTGAACATGGTGTCCAGCACTGTGCGGTTGTTCCACGCGAGAAAGCGGTTAATCTCCTGCATCCGGCGTTTGTTCATGATTGTGGTATCCCTGCCGCCTGACTGATTGGGCTTCAGGTGCGGGAATACTTCGTTTCTCCCCTTGTTAAGCGGCATGGGGTTTGCAAACACCATGACGCCGATAGTCCGTCTCTCCCCATCCTTGTCATACACGCAGCGCATGTATCTGGACCCCGCTGCCAGGTTATGCCCCTTGTAATGCAGCTCGGACAGCGCATCCCAGTCACTCTTGTCCCCAAACTCGACATAGATGTGCTCAAGCAGGGGAAGGGTGTGATTACCCGCATCCGGGTAGCGCCACGCCCTCGTGTCTTCTGCATCCAGTACCGTAACCCTGCTCATTTTGTTTCGCTTGACTCCCGCTTCTGTCTCAGTTCCTGGCTCATGACCCGGAGTGCTTTTCTGACCTCATCGCGTGAAGCCCCGTCTTCCCTCATTTCTTTCGCGCGGTTCCATGTCCACAGAACTTCATCTTCAGAAAGCCCGGATATCCTTGAGAGCAGTCTTGCTCCGTTGTATGTCCCATCAGGGTTCTTGAACTCGTCAAACATCACAGTACCTTTAAAAGTGACTCATAAACCGCGTCCGGCTGCGCACGGATCAGCCCTTCTTTGTCCAGGGATTCCAGCGTTTCAACACGAATCTTTTCGCGGTATCGTTTTTCGATATACAGGTCGGGAGACAATTCGCTCACCATGTCTGTATGCGTGGTAGCGACAATGACAGTCGCGCCGGTGCGCCTTGCCGCCTTTTGAATAGAGAACGCGATCACCATTGCAGCAACGCGATCCAGCACAGCCAGAAACTCGTCAGCAACCCAGACATCCGCGCCGGACTCAATGGCCTTTGCCAGGCGCAGGCGGTATTTCTGCCCGTCAGACAGCTCACCAGGCTTTCTGATATACAGGTAAGCATCGTTGATACCTGCAATCGCCAGCAGCCTGATGGCGTCATTCGTGTCTTTACCGATCTGGTCGATGATGGCCTTTGTGTTATCCAGCTCGACATGATCGAGATTGATGACCTTTTTGCCGCTGTTTGCCATCTGTGCAGCCAGCTCCCTGAGCAGGATCGACTTCCCGGAGCCGGACTGCCCTGTGATATACACCACGTCTCCGTCTTTGACCTCGATTTCAAGCCCGTCAAAAACGACAAACTCTTTCTCATCAAGCCCGATCCCGAAGGATTCCGCGACTTCCAGAACCCTCGGTGATCTTTCGACATACGTCTCGAAACGTTTATCTACCGTGTATTTCACGCACCAAACCTCATCATGGCGCTGAACCAGTCTGCGGCTTTCGGATTGTCCATCCAGAAGGCGCAGAGGCCGTTGGTCGTGAAGGTTGTGTAATACTCTTCGGTGCAGGTGTCTTCGCCCGGGCTGATGCCGTAGACATAATGAATGCAGTGCATCACCTCATGAAGAAAGGTGTTGGCGATCTGCTGCGTGGGGAGACTGTCAGTTCTGACAAGAATCACTCCCTTCGCGGGATTCGCAGAGCCGAGATAACCCCCTGACTCCGCCTCATCACCCCCGACAGCCCTCGTCTCAAAGAACATGTGGCCGATCTTCACACGCTTGGGCATCTGTTTAATTAATTTACCTGGCATTATCTTTCCTCAATCATTTTCTTTACAAACGCCATAAACGCCTTCTCGCCCTGAAGCCCTGTGTCTGCCTCTAAGCGAGCCATGAAGCGGCTCACATAGAACTGATCACTCCCGGAGACGGACTTGAATCCCATCGCCCTTGCTATCGAAACCTGCTTTTCAGCAGAAGCATGAATCATGGTGTCGGTATGGCTGCGCTGTTCTTCCATCACGCTGTCAATGTCGGTCACAAAAACGTCTTCATTCATGTCAAAGACATCCACTACAGCGAAATCAAGTTCTTTCTTGTCAAAAACCCCTTCAAGAAGCGCAACATCGTCACCAAGCTCCATCAGCTCGAATTTGAAAATGTCATGGTCAATATTGCCAATAGCCGCCCGGTTGTCATTCAGCCTGGCAGCCCGTACCTGTGCTGCGGTCATGTCTTTTTCCACCACGACCGGCACTTTCTTCAATCCCATCTTCATGGCGGCCAGACGCCTGCCATGTCCTGCAATGATTACGCCCTCCTGGTCAACAATGATCGGGTTGGTCCACTTTCCTGCGGACCGGATAGCGGCAACAATCCCGTCTACCTGATCATCGGTATGGATCTTCGCGTTCTGGGGATAAGGGATGAGAGAATCAATGTCTCTCAGTTCCGCGACAATCTCTTCGATCTTCATGAGAGGCTCCTGAGCAGGTAGACGAGGGCATTGCCGGCATTCATCATTGCATCATCATCGGTAAAGCCCTGATTTTTCATGACAGTCTCGATAATGCGTTGAACGAAGTCAGAGTCCTCAAGCGGGATTTTGAACCGCATAATCTGGTGGGTCTGGGTGGACTTCATGGCGCTGATATCCGGCAAGGTGTCATCGCCTTCGATATCCAGGTCATCAAGGGAGATGCTTGTCGCCGAGAACAGGCTTTCCAGCTCATCCGTGCTGTAAGGGAGGAAGTTGAAGACGCTTTCATCGTCACCCAACTCTTTCAACAGTTCAGCCAGTTGAAGCGCGTCATCATCACCGTATCGACCATTATCGACCAGCCCGATTTCCTTCGCTTTCTTGTCGCTGATGTCGCCCAGATTGATAACAGGGACGGTTGTGTACCCCAGGCTCTTTGCAACAGCCCATCGGTGCTCTCCACCGATAATCTCGAACCGCCCGTCTTTCTCACGCACAAGGATCGGTCTGAAGAAACCGAACCTTTCGAGGCTGTTCTTGATCTTCTCCTCGTTTTCAGGAGAAACGGTGTTCGTGTTCCATGAATTAGGTTGTAGTAATTCAATATCGGTGTCACGCACTGCAAGTTTTGTCATATCTGAATACAGGAATATAATTATATAAGTTCTTACTTACAAATTTAACAGAAAAAAATAAACAGAGCAACCAAATGAAGAAAATTATTTCCATTGCCCATAGCGCGGTTACTGCAAAGCTGGTTAACGCTGACAGGGCTGCCATGCTTGAAGTCCAGCGGCTGCTGAGTTATCGGGTTGACGGCGTTGAACACATGGCCGCTTTCAAAGCAGGGCGGTGGGACGGGCGCTCGTCTTTCTTTGACTACAAGAGCAGCACATTCCCTCGCGGCTTTGTCGGCATGGTTTCTGCCGGGCTGCAAAAGGCGGGTTATCAGGTCAACATAGTGAAAAAGCCATTCCCTGCGCCCCTCGGTGCTGAGAGGCCGGTCGTTGACGCATTCGGCGAAAGCGAACGATACGGCTACCAGTATCAGGTCACGGATCGCCTGGTCAGACATGGGCAGATCATTGCTCAGGTCGCTACCGGTGGCGGCAAATCCCGCATTGCTCAACTCTGCACTGCCCGAATCAGCCGCCCAACCCTTTTTCTGACCACCCGGGGCATTCTCATGTACCAGATGGCTGAGAAGTTCGAGGCGATGGGCAAGAGAACGGCTATCCTGGGCGATGGCAGCCTTCAGATTTCAAAAGACGTTACCTGCGCAACGGTGCAGACGATCATGTCCTGGCTCACAGAAATCACACCTGAAGCTGAAATGGAGCGAGAGCTTAAATCCCTGAAGCGAAGAAAGGTTCCTGAAGAACGCTGGCCATCAGAAATGGAAATGGTTGAAAGTGCGAAAAGGAAAGCGCTCACACAGGCTGCCAAGCGAAAGAAGATGATCGAAGTTCTGAAGACTTTTGAGTTCGTTATTCTTGAGGAAGCGCATGAATCATCAGGCAGCGGCTATTTCGAGATTCTCAAGCATTGCGAAAAAGCTCATTACAGGCTCGCCCTGACAGCAACCCCGTTCATGAAAGATGATGAAGAGGCCAATATGCGACTCATGGCTTCAAGTGGCCCGGTGGCGATCCGGGTCACAGAAGAGGAGCTGATCAACAAGGGGATTCTCGCAAAGCCCTATTTCAAGTTTCTGCCTTTGTCAGCCCCTCCCAAAAAACTATTCAAGACGACACCCTGGCAAAGGGCAGTTGAACTGGGCGTGGTTAAGAACGATCTGAGAAACGATCTGATTGTCGAAGAGTGCACTCGGGCAAACAAGTTTGG
Source organism: Oxalobacter sp. OttesenSCG-928-P03 (assembly GCA_030269625.1). Lineage (GTDB taxonomy): Bacteria > Pseudomonadota > Gammaproteobacteria > Burkholderiales > Burkholderiaceae_D > Oxalobacter. The sequence goes on from JAJDFZ010000020.1 coordinate 8,462, forward strand.
CTTGTCTGTGATGATCCTGGTACAGCGCAAAGAGCATGGTAATGCCCTTTTAGAGAAGCTGACCTTCGCTGGTCTGAAAGCGGCCTACATTCTGGGTGAAGACAACCAGGCAGAGAGAAAAGCCGCGCTCAGTGCATTATCTTCTAAATCAGTCGATGTGCTCATCGGTACAACCATTCTCGATGTGGGGGTGGACGTGCCTGCCGTGGGGATGGTCATTCTCGCGGGAGGTGGTAAAGCCGAGGTCGGTCTGCGACAACGTATAGGTAGGGGCTTGAGGGAAAAGAAAGATGGTTCTCCCAATGTCGCCTTTATCGTGGACTTTGATGATGATTACAACTTTCACCTGAAGTCTCATGCAAAGCAGCGACAGAGCATTATTCAGAGTACGCCAGGATTTCAAGAAAACATCGTTACAGACTTTGACTTTAAAGGTCTGGGATTAAAAGAGGTAGCATGAGCATCAGCAAACCAGAGATAAAAGAAGCAACAAGGAACGACCTTCGTGCCTTTTTACACGTCATTAACAACAAGTGGCCAAAGTTCTTCCCCAAGGACTGCAAAACCACCAGAGACAAGTTCATCTTCACGTTCAAGACGCTGGACTACCTGGCAAGCCCGGATGAATTGTTCGTGGCAGCAGGCTGCTCTCCGCTGCTCGACAGCGAGCTTGAGAAGTCTGAGGTGGCAGCAGACATCATCTACCCCAGTGACCCCACCTACTATCACTATATCTCCACGCAACTTCTGGCGAACATGGAGTCTCACATGCAGGCTCTGTCAGCCGCTTCAGACACGATGGTGAAGAGAAGGGGCGTAAAGCATATCTTTGACCTTAACGATGATGGCTCTTCGTTGGGCGCTTCAGAAGACTTTGGTCTTGGTGCTGAAGAGCTTTCTTCTCCTGCCCCCCAAGATACAGAATCAGAATTAGAAGAGCTTCTGAAATGCAATAGCTCATGGGGCACTTGGTCCTGATCTGAAGTCAGGCTAAGATAGCAAACTTTTTTACAGGGGGATTATTTTTATGTTGAAAAAGATATTAGGCATTGTTTTGGTGCTTGGGCTGGTGAGTGGGTGCAATGACGAGAAAAAAGAAGAGGGTGCGCCCAAAGGTGTAAAAGTGGCGAGCGAGACAGGGGAGTCCACCATGTATGTCTTCCCAAGCTGCAAACTACTGGCAAGCGCCGCAAGTCGGAGTCATCTGGAAAAGGGAGTGCATGGCACCTCATTTGCCGCCACAGTTCGCGATGGTGTCAAAGCTGTTCCTGAGTCCGTTCGTGACAAACACCGCCACCTCGTCCTTCTCGGCAGCTTCGCCTACGGATACTTCTCACGCTATGTACCAGGCCGCAGCCATAAAGAGCTATATAACCGTGTTGCCGAAATGTGTGAGGGCGCAACGGATGGCGCTCTCACATTTATCAGCCCCAAAGCGTGTGCTGAGGATGCCGAGGACGCCGCGAAATACTTCACAAGCACACAGAGAATGGATCTTATGCAATTTCACAGCAGCGCGCGTAGTCACATTCCACTCGACACGCTCGGCATTCTCACCCTCATCGAAACAGACAAGTCCATCAAGTCAAAGCAAGACGCTTATGATAAAGTTTACAAAATGTGCATGACATACTGAGGGAAGAGTGAAGATGGAAGCAACCACAAAAAGAAAACTGGGCGTGACAGTCTCAGAAGAGGTGCATCAAAGACTTGATCAGCTATCTGCTGAACTGAATGTGTCAAAGGCGGAGATTATAGAAGCCATCGTCAGACTGCCCAAAGGGACGATTCAGGCCCAGATCAAAGCCACTGCGCTGGACATTCAAAGAGAAACGAGAATGAGGCGCATGATAGCCACCAGACGAAGAGACGCCAACATAAGGGCAAAGAAAGCGGCAGCAGCCCAAAAAGAAGAGAACTTGCCAGAGCCTTCCCTTTAAGTTATTCTGAAATCCTAAGATTTGTAAGATGGTCTTAGAAGAAGCACAGTCATGGCTATGCTTTAAACCCACCTAGTCGCAACAGCTAGGTGGGTTTTTCATTTCCCCCTTATAATCAATCAGATCTTCCTATTCTTCTTACAGGAGCCTGGCATGGAGCCTCAGACACCTTCTCTCACGGATCAAGAACTGACAGAACTGGGCGATAAGCTGAATCCTGTTCTCTCGGAGTTTGCTGAAGACCTGGCTGTACTGCAAGCGTCTGGGGCGGAACTGAGCATCGAAGATGCGATGGCCACTCTCGCTGACCTGATACGCAATCCCTATCAAGAGTTTTCCCATCCTGACAGAAGGAGACTTGTCAGGGTAGGGGCGGCTTTGATGGGGGCTTTGATGCTAGATATCATCAGGGACAAAAGCATTTAGCGCTCAGGGCTTATTTGCGGGGCTGTAAGGGCTTAGGACTGCGTTCTTGAGGGCTTGGTGGTTCAATGTGCTTTAAAGCGCTCTGGCGGGCTTGTGGGGCGTTAAGGGCGGGGCAAAACTAGGATAAGGAAAGCGTGTTTGGGGTGGCCGGCCTAGGATAAGGAAGGGGCGTTGAGGGTGGAAAAATTAGGCGGCATCCTCCTCGGGCAGCAGCCCCGCCTCTAAGATAGGTCGGGGCATACCGCTGATTAGATTTCTTGAGTCAAAGAGAAGTTATCAATCTCGCAATTCTGAATGTCAATTTCATGCGCAATCAATTCTTCAGTTTCATCAATCACTTCTGAAACCGACAATTTCTTTTCTTTCTCTACCAGTCTACCAGTACGAATATCAAACGTTCTTTCTGGTCTGTCGAGAATCTCTTTAATCTTTTCTTCTGATACCAGGCCAGAAAACCGGGATGTTGCTATGTTTGCAACCGGTCTTGATGGTAATGGTGTATCAAGAAAAGACAAGTCAGCATCATCATCGAGAAGGTTAGCCCAAATATCTGCAATGACGGGTTGCTTTTGAGGGTTCTGGTGTTTTGTATTGGTCTGCATGTTGTTTCCCTTTGGGTTAAGGGGAAGGGATGATTCCCTTGCCCCTCTTGATGATCTGGTTGATTATGCTTTCTTTGCTTTTCTTGACTTGCTTTCTTCAGCCCAGTAGCTGACTTGACCATCTGTAGCATTGTTGACCAGTTTGTTGATTGCTCTGGTTAACTTGCTGTTGACGATTTCGGGCATTTCAGACCTTGACCATGATTTTGCAATACCCAAGATTTCAAGCAGACCACCTTTTGAGAAAGAAACAGATGCTTGCGTGTTACGGGAATTTTTATGCACTGCACCGAAAGCAGAAAGCATCTTTCTTGCTTGCTCAATGTCGATACCTGAATCAGATGTATGCTCGTTCCCTTGACCGGTTGATGCAAAACGAAGTGCATCTTTGTTCTTTGCACCCAAACCCAGGGCGACATACTCAAGTAATGCTGTCAGGGCAGAACCTTTGAGATAGCTTGCATCCCCTGAAATAACGAAACCAAGAAACTGTGGGAGTCTACGGGCAATTTTGACATTTGTTGCATTGCCCAGACCTTTTGCTACTTCAGACCAGTCAACGCCCAGTTTGCCCAGTGCAATGATTTGACCATCAGACATTTTTGCAAAAGTGTTGTAACCTGCTTTCAAGTCTGCTTGCTCTGTGACTTCTGACTTGTTACGTGCATTGTAGTTTGCAAGGGCAAGGGCAAATGCTTCATTGATTTCTTTTTGAGTGTTTGCAACAGTAGTTTGAATAGTCATGACTAATTCCCCTTATAAAAAATAAAATAAAAAGTAAGATGTAAGATGTATGATTAATTAGAATCAATTAACCATGAACATATAGTACCATGAGTTAGGGGTTTTGTGTTACCTTGCAATCAATTTTTTCTGATTTTTACCCTCTTTTTCAGGTTTTCTTGACCTAGATCAAGTTTTTGAGCATAAGTTCTTACTTATTTTTGATCTGACTAACCAATTTCGCTATTTATTTGTCTTTTAATGCATGGTCTTTTAACCAATTTCGCTATTTATTTGACTTGATTTTTTACCCTTCTTATATGTCATGCTTTTTCATGTTTCTGGCGGGCAATCTTGGCGCATGGTCTGTTTGATAACATTTCTTTTTTGATAATATTTCCCTCATGCAATACAGGCAGTCCGGGTGATACAGGCAGTCCGTCCCTTTGGCGCATGACCTCATTTCCCGTTCCAAGAACGCCTTTACTGCCACCCTGCCGTACATACAGGCAGCCGTTTTCCCCTTGTGCTTCCTATCCGTCCCTTTACTGCCACCCTGCCGTACATTTCCCTAGCCGAACTCCGGGCCGATGACTGGTGATGACTTTACTGATTGACTGTCCATAAAGCACAACAGTCGCTCCACTCGTGATGGGCGACTGTTGCTTGATGAATCTGTTCGTTACTCCTGAAACTGTAGGGGGTTTTCAGGATTCAGACCGGTGCTGAATCTTTGGTAACTCCAGGTTGTCTGTTTTCTGTATCTGTGGGAGCAGGCTGTCATTGGTATTTTTATTGATTCTTTTCCGCTTTGACCTGACCCTTATGCTGTGATTATGTCCTCCCCATTACCACATGCTTCTCAAAAGTTGTTTTCCCGCTTTCTTTGCTTTGACCTCGTGATTCCTTCGTACTTCCCTGATTTCATTTCTTACCTGGAAGATGTCCAGCTCCCTGTCGAGCGATTCATCTTCTGTGACCCCGAGATAGACACTTTCCATTGATATCGGGTCTATCTCATCGAACTCATGACCCAAAAGTGCTTTAACGTCCTTCTTTCCCTCCACTGCTTGCATCAACCTTCCCATATCTGACTCCTTTCAATAGATTCCACATTGTTTTGTTACCTTTTGTGATTAACGAATCTTTATTCTCAAAGGTGGGTCAAGGAAATGGGCACTTTGATCAATGCCTGAAGTAAAAAGACTTGGGAAAGGGAAGTGGGCTTGAAATGCCTGGAAAAGATCGACTGGTGAATGCCTGGGGATGAATGACTGTATTGGCTGTCCTGATCAATGCCTGGTAAAAAAAGACCCCGGACGAACCGGGGTCAAAAAGGCACAGTCATACCTTACGCACACTACACATCAATCAAACAAGTTTCACTTTCTGCTTTTCACTCCTCATCACACTCACCCAACAGGGCTTCAGCTTCTTTGCATACCAGTAATGAAATCACGCCCATCAAGGCAAGACAGCCCAGACCTCTCATAACCAGGCCCATTGCAAGATGTTCATTAAAGACCCAGATACCGGCAATGACTGTCGTCAGCAATACCAGCATCTTGAACGTCAGCAGCAGTCTTTTCATTTCTTTTTCCCTCATCGGTAGTCATTCAATACCCTCTACTTTGAATATAGGGAGCTGGATGAAGAAATCGGCTGAAAACATGCTGAAATACCTCTGAAGCATTTAAACGCTCTCTGACACGTTTTCTGTCTTTTCAGGTAGGGTGGTGAGGGTCAGGTCGTTAAAATGCAGCAGGCGTTGAATTTGGCCCCTTGCTGGTGATTTTGAATATAAGTTCTCACTTACTAATTCATCTGGTGATTCAGAAAGCAGAAGAAGGGGAGAAAGAAGGGTAAGAAAGGGAAGGGAAGTCCCTCCCGTCATTTCAGTCCATCCCGGTGAGAAGATATGCACGGAAGTAACGCGCTTGCAGGTGTCTCTCTCAGGATATAGGACGGGAGGGGGTGTATCAGGCTTTCATTTACCGAGGTTACCGAGGCCCGACATCAATCTCGAACTCTAACGCCTCAATCCGGGTAATGGAGATAATTTCCCTTCCCTGGGAGCGATAGAAGGATACCAGTGCTTCCGGGTCTACAGTTGACCCACTCTCATCACACACCACAGCAACGTGAGGCTCATCATCCCGAAGGTAGGTGATCTTCATAGTCGCGGCGTGTCTTGGTACTACGAACATAGTCAATGTCCTCCAAAACAAAAACGGACAGGCAGTCTAAAGGAAAATTAATCTTCCGACAACATTCACAAAATTGAACATTTCTGCTAAGGGGGAGTGGAAGATTTCTCTTAATAAATTAATAACTTAATTAATTAATAAATTATTTATTAATGTTATAAATTAAAATTTATAAATTAATGTTAAATAAGAGTTAAGGGCTATATATTTCTAAACATAGTATGGTCGAAGGGTTAAATGACACTTTTTTTGAAATATTTTTAAATTTTTTTTAATTTTTTGAGTTTATGGAGAGAAATCCTCCTGGGAACACCTCGGGATGGAAGAAATCCTGGGAGGAAAACATGGAAAACATGGAAAATATGGATCATGGAACATACCTCGGTGTCCATATCTTCCTCTTCCTCCCGGCGTCCATTTCTCCTGTTTTTCCATAAAATCCATAAAAATGGAAAGCCTGGTACTAAGCCTGGTACTGGAACACCCTTCGGAGTGCTTTCTGGCTCGCCTTTAAGGTTCTTTAAGCCGCCTCCCGGAACTTTTCATCCCTGCCGGCAGTGTTCTTCATTCCCCTGGAGCGCCATAAGTTCCATAAACGCCATAAGTTCCATGATCCATAAACCGCCACCAGGCGTATTTGGTGTTAAGCGCCGGTGTCCATATTCAGCGTTAAAGGGGAGGAAGGGATGACTTCCGAGACAATGTTCATGAAGCCAGGTAATCATGAACCCGCTCTCGGAGTCCTGGTGCCTGTGTTCCCTTCCTCAAAGCCCTGAAAGTGAGTTTGCTTGCGGCTCTTAAAACTTGTCATTTATATAAGTATATATTATAAAGAATTATCAAAAAGTCAACATTTTTTGTTTATGATATACATTGACGAAAAGGGGCAGATATCCCGGACGCCATGTTCCATGTGCACCGTGCTCCATGTTTGTGTTTACAACACGCCATCTCTCCTGGTGGCTGCCATGTGTACCATGTTCCATGTTCCTGACGTCCCCAACGTTCCGCTGTCCTTGATGTGAGTGCACCTGCCCCCTTCGTCACCTCTCATTCCTCTCCGGGAAGCATTCAAGCGCTCTGTATGTCATCCAGACAAAAGACCCGGGAAAGACTTGCTCGACCTCTTAAAAGGCTTCTGTGCCCCCTTAGAATTGCTTGGAAATGCTGTTGTTTACAGAAGAGCGATTTGCCTGACCCGGACCGATTATGATAAAAGGTAAGAAGCAAGAGAGAAGGGTAAGTAGACAGGGTGCTTGGCACTTATGGACCCTGTGCACCGTGCCAAAATAATTTTTCTTCCTTTTTCTTCTTGTTTATGCGGGATAAGAGGAAACGATGATTGGCACAGTTCGTCCCTCCGTCACGGTGCCAAGCACCTCTTATCCCACCCGCCTTTCTCTTATCCCTGTACATAGGAACCTCTCTATACAAACCCCTTGCCGCACAGCCACCAGCCTCTATACAGGTATGCAGCCGTGCATTGGCTGTTGGAGGTTGGATGCGGAATATGGAGGATTGGCAAAGGGCGTTTAGACGGTCAAATGATGCGGAGTATTTACCCCACCCTTAACGCTTAACTTCTCCCCCTAAACGTCCATGTCTCATCCCTCAACGTCCTTGCCTCAACGCTTAACACTCATCCCCATCCCTTAACGCCTGATACTCAACGTCCATCTCTTATCTCTTATTCTTCTCCTACCTCTTATCCCTTACTATCCTATATCTCTTATTCTCCTACCTCTTATCTATCTTCTATTCCTTCTTCTTATCATTCTTCTATTCCGAGTTCTTGTTGTTCTTTGAGTGTTCTTTCTTCCTCTTATCTTCTCCCGAGGAGTTGTTTTGACAAGTTTCTTTGTTCTTTCTTGGTTTACCCGGGATTAGGCTTTTATTTGGGGAGGTGAGGAGAGGGGTTCTCCTGGGGTTTATTTGTTTTTTTGGTATGTTTGTTTGGGGGATATTTTTGGGAGAGGCTGAGGGTTTTATATTTGGCTAAATCCTTATGTATGTTGAGTGGCTTTTGGTTTCTTTGGAGGGTGCTTATGTAGGCTGATTTATTAATTAAATCAATGGCTTATGGTGATATTGCAACTAGGCTGTTTTGAAATGCCTATAAATGGCTTAAAAGGGTAATGATAGAAATGCCTGAAAGGGAAAGACTGGGGTAAAAGAGGGGTATATGGGTATGTATGTTATGTATGTTATGCCTGTAAAGAAAAGACTATCTGGTTAGAGATAGTCTTTAGGAGGGGTGAGGGGTTATTGGTTATCTCTGTTTTGAAGGTCATGTAACATCCGAGAATAGATTGGGTCATTTCCTGGGATGTACTGATCTTTGGCTTTATTGGTGCTTTGGGCTGGCGGGTCTTTAAAGATTTTTCCTAATGCCCATGCTATCCCTGCGAAGAAAAGGATAACTGATCCTAAGATGATAGGAGTCTTGAATGTGAGATAGAGGTCTGTGAGCATTATTGTTCTCTTCTGGTGCTTTGACTTTTATTAGTTAACCCGGGCAAGGGTGGCGTGTCTCTGCTTGTATGGGAATGTGTTTGGGTAGAAGCGCCACTCTATGCTGTTCCAGATGTAGATATATTCTTGCCCTTTGTCTCCGAATTTATCCAGGGCTAGGCCGATGCTATTGGCTGTTGTTGCTTCTGTCAGGCGTAATTTGCCAAGAGGGGACTCATCTTCTGATGTGAAGAGGGCTTCCACCTTTTCTTGGGTATCATATTGCTCTAATACCTTGGCGGCATAAGATAACTCGCCTTCATGCTCACAGAAAATGGCATGAAATTGCTCACCAATTCTGGCGATGATTACAGATCGTGTGCTCATGAGACTCTCCTTGAGATGGCCGGCATTATTGTCTTCCATTTTTACAATGTTGACACCATTGCCCTTTGCTTGGCGAGAATAATGCCTGTTTCCCGCAATGAGGGCACTTTCCTGTGACTGATCCTGACATGATTGCTTCCCTTTGATTAAGATTAAGACCAGGAACCCCAAGGACTGTTTGATTTCAATAATTCTTTTAATTCTACTTCTGCATTAGCAGGCGCTTCAAACTCTTCACCGTTCCAGAGGTCCCAGTTTTGGCCATTCCAGATGTAGGTGTACTCTTGTCCTCTGTCCCCGAATCGGTGAAGGGTGTCTTTGATGGTGATACCGGTGACTGCCTCGATATCAGTTTCTCCCCTGTCCCTGCCATAAGCGACAGTATACCCGCGTTTAGGTGAGTCAAAAGAGTGTCCTTCTGGCTGCTCAATTGATGGTGCCAGGGAGGAAAGGTCGCCCAGTGCTATGAGTGCTTCCACCTTTTCCTGGGTGTTGTAGTGGTCTGACAAGATCCTCCCGTTATGCTCCGGGTAGCCATCGTAATGGCAGTAAATGGCATGAAATCTTTGGTTGATTGCTGCAATGATTACAGATCGTGTACTCATGAGGTTCTCCTAATGTGTTGATATTGTTTTGTTTTCTTGATTACCAGTATTTATTAAACAGAATGAGAAAAGGCACCTGAAGAGGTGCCTTTTGCCTGGGTTGAGAAGACCGGTTTACCTGGCGGCAGAGATTGTCACCGAGTAGCCAAGATTCACGATCTGCATGAGGCTGAAGTCATTGAGACTGGCGTCTTGCATCAGCGGTGAGACGGATTGTTGTGGCTTGAGTCGAGTGGCATCTGTCACCATGACAACGGGAATGTCAATCGCGGTGGCTGTGGCCCGGGTTGCAGATTCACTTTCTGCTGCTTTGAGTTTTGGCAGAAGTGACAGTGACACCCATTTTGCGAATTTTGGAGTCTCTGGTGATTTGGACTGAATAATCAGTTCGCACATTCCTGATTCGTTGACAAAGTAAAACGCTTTGTTGTTCTTGACTACTCCCAGTTCTGCCAATGTTGCTTTGAATGAGTCGCCCTGATCCAGTTTGCTCAACGGGATTGCTACATTGTGGTGACTTCCCGTAATGGCGCAAACATCAGTAGCGAAGAACCAGTGCTGGCTGTCAAAGTAGACGGACCTGATTTGATGCTCTCCAAAGAAGTTAGTAGTGATTGCTGATTTTTTGGCATCTAATTTCATAAATCTCTCTTGGTGAAAACGATTAAAAAATACTGCTGATATTGATTTTGTGAGTTCATTCTCGGAGGGGCTATTTTGTAACTACAAATATTCCTTGACTTCAATATATAACGTAACTACAATAATTCTATGGATATTACCTATGACCCGACGAAGGATGAGACAAACAAAGCCAAACATGGCCTTTCTTTGGCTGATGCAGTCCACTTGGACTGGGATGAGCTGCTTGTCAAGCCGGACACCCGCAAGGATTACGGGGAACGCCGGGAAATCGGGTATGGCCTGATAGATGAAAGGCTGTACTGCGTGGTTTTTGTCCAGCGTGGGCAGTCATGCCACGTTATCAGCTTGCGAAAGGCTAACAGCAGGGAGGTAAAAGCATATGAAAGCCAAACGTAAAATTATCGTGCCAACGCCTGAAGAAGATATGGCAATCAATGCCGGCATTGATGCGGACCCGGATACCTATGAGTTGAGTGATGCGGAATTTGCCGAACTGAAACCCATGCGCGGCCGCCCACGGGGTAGTGGAAAGAAGGTGCAAATGACAGTGCGCTTTGATGCGGATGTAATTGACGCCTTCAAAAGTACCGGCACCGGCTGGCAAACCAGGATGAATGATGCACTGCGCGAATGGTTGGGAAATCAGAATGCCACGTGATTAACACCGCTACACAGTGTCAGCGAAAGATAAAAGCTGAATCACTCATATACGTGGTCCACCAAAGAACCATACTTGTCATACCTGCGCTCGGTGTAGAGGTCCAAGAGGGAGTCATGAACCTCTTCCTCAGTCTCAGGAATCTCTTCACCGGTGGCATCATCAATAAGAGGCGGTTCACTGTCCAGGAAGTTGCGAATGGCGACCTTTCTTGCTTCTTCCGAGAGTTCTTCATAGGTATAGAGGGTTTCACTGATGAGGGCTTCAGCCTCTTCTTTGGTCAACCCATCGGTGCTGCTGACAGCCCACCCCAGGCAATCAATCTCCATGACCATGTAAGTACCTCTGGTTGACGAGTGCTGACAATCATCAATCAGCATGACATGATCATTGATGGCCGCATTCAGGCGATCCTGCATGGTTGCGGTTTTGTAAGTAAGTTGTTTTTCTGGCATGGCTATCTCCTTTTCTCTGCTTCCGAGACACTACAGACAATCTCGTGTTCATATAATTTGATAGTCTGCTGATCAAATGCAGGATTCAGGTGAATTGCTTCATAGAAAAAAGACCTGTTCTCTCCGATGAAAGAGGCGTTCAGGGACTTGATCCTGGCAGCACCTCTCCCACCTCGCTGGAACCGAAAGACCACAGTCTCTCCGATCTGGTATCTGGCCATGTCAGTAATCCCCCAAGACCAGCGCCAGGTTGCCCGAGTCTGCATCAAGTTTGCCAGTCCAATAAGACACAATCTCTGTATCTTCATGAAGAGAGGCGAGCTGGATCGCAACATCTGCCTTAACCAGCTTGAAATAGTGGACAGTCTCGGTAAGACGCCCCTGGATGGGGACACCAGTGAAGACCGGTCCTTTGTGTCGCTTGAGCAGTTCAAGCATCTGCCTGGCAGTTTTCTTCTCGAAGATTTTCATTTCTTCCTCTCTTTCACCAGTCTGAACAGGTCATTGATTCTTTTGACAAACTTCTGGTTTTCCTCGGTAGACCAGTGCCCAAAGTCATGCTCAACGCAGCGTCTCCCGTAATATTTGTAACTGGTCATTCTCTGGACGAAACCGTCTTTGGTGATTCGCACGTTGTAAGGCCCATAGTGCTTCTTCAGGAGAGTCAGCGTGTCAGCCCTTGTAAAAAGTGGTTTCATAAATGAGTTCCCTTCAATAAGCGTTTGCATACTTATTAAGATAGTCAGAAGGGTCAGGAATGAATGAAAAAGACGCTACAGCGCGTTTAAATGAAAAGGGGCAGGGAAGGGCAGACAGGGGAAAAAGGAGGGCTTGCAGGCCCTCCCTTTGAGTTACAGGTCGTCAGAATGCTTGTTCTTTTGGTCAGCACTGGCTGCTTCAGCGCCTGTTATCCCGCTTGATCAGCCGGTCGGACTCCCTTTCCAGGTCTGCATACTTTCTCCGCAGTGCTTCAGCCCGAACCGCCAACACCCCCAATTCCCTGCAAAGATTCTCCATATCATCGACAATCTCTGAATCCGACAGTCTGAAGGGATTATCTTCCCGGTTTTCTTCAGCGTAGGCATGAAGTGATCGGCCCAAATTGCGCAGACTGTCCTGCATATCAGGGTTAAAGAGGGCTTTCAGAGTCTTCACAAACTCCTTTTCCCTTTTCTTGTTCCTTTTTCTACTTTCCTTGGCTTCTTGCCCCCAGGAGGAGTCTTCGGACATAGAGGGTTGAAATTGGTCAGGATCATCAGCCCGTCCCTGGCAGTACGCTTCCCTGCGCTGCTCGTAAAGAAGGTCAATAAACTCCTCTTTCATCATTTTGAAATCTGGCTTTTTCATTCCTCGCAAACCCTTCTCAAAGTGTCCTGAATTTCAATTTCCAGTAACCTGTTTTCACGACTCTGCTTTTCCATTTCTTCAGAGAAGCGAGAGGAATAAAGGGGCGTTTCGTCCGCCGACCTTCGCAGCCATCCCTCGCTTTTCATGCCCGATGCATACCGTGCAATAAGGGCAATAACATCGTTATAAGTCGGCTTTTTCATCGGCACGCTCCACATTTCATGGCTTGAATCTCTGCGCCAATTGCTTCGTACCAGGCATGAGTGTCATAAAACTCGCCCACAAGTTCGCAGAACCCATCAACACTGGCATAGGCTTCCCGAAGATCCTCTTCAGACACGCCATGCGTTGCCAGCAGCGCGTTCAAGAGGCAGAGCAGTTGTGACGGATTCCACCTTAAAACCGAACTGTGCCAACCGTCTATGTCAGGGCTGTGAAAGCCTGCGAACCCAGGACGGTCGGTGAACATTTCTTTTGCAGCGTTCCAGAGTTTTGCAACATCGACCTCATCTGCCATTGCTTCCAAATCACTCCAGGAAGCAAGACAGTCAATCTCATCGTTCGCAAAGTTGTATTCTTTTGGAGAGTGCAGGCGGTGAAATTCAAGACAGAAGTCCCAACCGGTCAGTTCTTTCAGATAGCCATTCAGCCACCTGACATAGTGTTCTGAAATGGCTATTCTCATTGCTGCGTATCCGCCAGCTTCAGTGACGTAATTGCAAAGGCTGGCGTATGCTTTGGTCGCAGTTACCGGCCCCTCAATCTCATGATCCGCACAGTGTCGAAGATAGTCCTCGTAAAAGTCGATCTGGTCACTTAGCAGCGTGTTATAAAACCCATCAAAAGGGATGGTGATAACAGTTTGTTTCGTCATTTCTTCTCCTTGTCTATCAAGTACACCTGTCCACAAGAATCAATCTTTCTGTGAAAACAGATGTTTGCTTCAGTGTCTATTAAAGACACCTCCCCAAGGAGGGGGAAGCTGGCATCAGCAGCTTCCTGGAATGTCGGGTAACGGGAGGCAAGACGCTTGCCTCCATGAATCACCTCATACCTCATAGCAGGTAATCCTTCACCAGATAGTAGAAGGTGGTTTTGCCAATAACCACAGTGGCATAAAGTGACTCGAAATTCTCGGCAGTCTTTGCCCAATCAATAACCAGGCTATCGGCAACAATCTGACCAAACTCGCCAAGAATCATTTCGTAAAACTCTTCCCTGATCCAGTCCTCAAAATAGTCCGCCCGAATGAGGTACTCCGGTATCCACCCGCCCTCAAACTCAAAACTGCCAGGGAACTTCTCATCCCTTTTTACGCATGTGATGAAGTTGCGGAACGATACCTGCAACTTCTCGCTGGAAATACGCTCATCTTTCCAAATGTCATAAATCTCATTAGGCAGAATGACCGACTCTTCACCTTCCAGGTATTCAATGTATTCCATGTTTTACCTTTACTTTTTATCCATAAAGCACCCCATTCGGGCTTGTCGAACAGGGTGCAGAGTTATCAAGAATTACCAGGAAGCCCGGTAATAGAAATCAGCGTCAGAGTTGTCCTCTTCCAGTAGTGCCTCAAGCATCTCCACCGTTTCTTCCAGGTCTTGACGGTAGAAATCGTCATACTCGACAGAGCCAAAGAAGAATCCCGGGCATGTGGGCATGATCTTTGACGGGTCAGGCGCAGCAAGTGCTGCTTTGCAGTCTTCCAGCAGCTTTTCCAGTTGCTCTACCGACACCCAGTAGTCCCGGCAGTCGTCTTCACCGTCCTGTACATTTTGGACAAACCATGCATGAATCTGGTTCGCTTTGCGCCAGTAGCAGACTTCCTCAACAACCTGCTTAATCCGATCCCTCTTGATCGGCGCATACGGTTCACCGCCACGCTTCACAGAAACATCAAAATGTTTTTCCTCTTTCGTATGGTTCCAGTTCTTCACGTAGGTGCGCTTGTCCAAATACATATCGAGTCCCATAAACCCTCCCTTTCAGTCATTAAATTGATTCAACAGTTCCCATCATGCAGGGCGCTTTCTGGCGCGCCCACATGACGGGATTTCAGCGTTCAGGCCGCTTGGGGAAGGGTTTCTGGTTCTGTCTTGCTATTATTAACAGTCGTATCAAAACCAGATTTCTTGAGTTCAGATACCAGAGTCGCGGTAGAGGCAACCACAGCAAAGGCACTCTTGCGCTTGGGCAGATGGGGTTCCAGCTCAGGCATCTTTTCCAGAACCTGCTTCGTGTTGGAGCATGAGTTCAGAAAAGCCGAGAGTTCATTAATAAGGTTATCTCGCTTCACCTTGAGCTTTGCTGCTTCAGCAGCATTCCCCTGAAGGTTTGACGTGTATTTGTCATAAGGAGGTGCCCAACTGGAGTCATTCACTGGAAAAATCTCCACATCGGGGAATGGGACAATGGTGCATCCGTGCTCGTAAGCGCCGTCAAGAATGGCTTTCACCGAGACAGTGTTGCGGATTGGGATGCCTGACTTTGTGGCAAACCATGCTTTCGGCAGCCCTTTGGTCTTTTCCACAAAGTCTTTGGGCAGGCTTTCCAGAAAGACCCGGCGAACGATTTCCCGTTCCCGGGCCAGCAACTGCTCCTTTTCTGCCTCAAGGGTTGTTGCCTTCAGGACGCTTTCAATGATCGCCTGTCGATTAGTTTTGGTTAGTTTCACTGACATATATTCACCTTTCTATATAAACCCCTGTACAGGGCGCTTGCCGTATATTCCCTATACAGGACCGCAGCCGTACATTTTTCAGTCTCAAGCTGCAACCCAGTACACAATCAACCGCTAAGTTAAAAAACAACTTCAGGATTGGGTCGTTAAACAAACTGTTGCTTTAGAAGCAAGCTAAAAATTCAACATCATCTGATGTCATACCCTTGAATATAGGTAGCGAACCCAGGAAAGAAATTTTGAAAGGGGGAGAAAAGGGTGCTTTCAGGAAACTATCTGTGATCCGGCCGGCCACAGATTTCACATCATTCAAAAGCCAGAAATCACAGAAAAATCAAGACAAATAAATGCTTAAATTCTTTTCCAGATAAACCTTCAAGAAATGGAGAAATCAAGTCAAATAAATATTTAAATTATTTTTTTGACCTGACAATTTCGCCATTTATTTGACTTGACTTTTGGCCTTTCGGCAGATCATGGGCAAAATCCATAACTTTCCCTGAATTTCGTCAAATCCATTAAAAAATAAGAGAAGGTGGGTAAAATCGACCTCATAAAACGCCGCCTGATGCGCTAAAACAAGGTTGGGGCTAGGGTGGTGGCTTAAAATGGCAAAATGCAGCAGAAGGGCTGTATTCGCCTCTGATGAGGTTTGGCTGTTTTGAACGGTACTTTTAGCCAGTTCTAGCAACTTCTAGGGGAAAAAGGCTAGAACTGGTTAGAACTTGATAGATTTAAGTGCCTCAAAATGAAAGACTCTCAAAATGCCTGAAGGAGAAAGACTGTCTGATGCCTGGGAGACGCTCATATAGAAGCACATGGAGCATCAGAAAAATGTTGCATTGTAGCCCCGTTGTGACTACAGTAGGACTACGTTTCATATTCGACGGAGAATGCGATGAATACGACCAATACCTATGTCCGCGCCAGAATCGACGCGGATACCAAAGAACGTGCTGCCCGGGCGCTTGAGGCAATGGGCCTGTCGATTTCTGATGCCATCCGCTTGCTAATGCTGCGCATTGCCGACGAACACCGCTTGCCGTTTGAGGTGAGGGTGCCAAATGCCGTCACCAAAAAGGCGATTGCCGAACTGGAGGCGGGTAAAGGCAAGAGGTTCGCCAGTGTTGATGATCTGATGGCAGACCTTCATGCGGATAATTGACCGGTCAACTGCGTTTAAACGCGATTGCAAAAGGACGGCACCGGGCAACGCTCGATGAGGCTCTACGGCTCGTCCTGATTTCCTTGGCAACAGATAGTCCACTGGACGCACATTACCGCGATCACGACCTTTCTGGCAATTGGGCAGGCTATCGGGAATGCCACATCAAGCCTGACTTGCTGTTGATTTACAGAAAAACGGACTCCGACAGTCTACGGCTGGCGCGCCTTGGCTCACACAGCGAACTTTTTGGATAGGCTTTAAAACCTCCCCGACAGCCACCCCTTTTGTCTGTCTGCCTCATATCATTCAGGCACAAAAAAACGGAGCACCGAAGTGCCCCGCTCCCCCTGATAAAAACGTACTGGCTTTAG
>JAJDFZ010000021.1 GCA_030269625.1 Oxalobacter sp. OttesenSCG-928-P03
GAAAACATCGATTTTTTTGCCCGCCTCTTCGGTCACGAGAAAGAAGAGCGCATCACCCGTATCAATGAACTGACCGAAGCCACAGGGCTGGGGCCTTTCAAGGATCGGCCGGCAGGCAAGCTCTCCGGCGGCATGAAACAGAAACTGGGGCTGTGCTGCTCGCTGGTGCACGACCCGGATCTTCTGATCCTGGATGAACCGACAACCGGCGTGGACCCCCTGTCCCGCCGCCAGTTCTGGGAACTGATCAATTCCATCCGCAAGCGCCGTCCCCATATGAGCGTCATTGTCGCTACCGCCTACATGGAAGAGGCCGAACAGTTTGACTGGCTTGCGGCCATGTATGCCGGCAAGGTCATTGCCACCGGCACCGCTGATGAAATGAAAAGCGAAGCCGGAGCCGATACACTGGAAAAAGCCTTCATCCACTTCCTCCCGGACTCCCGCACGCAGGATTACGAGGAACTGGTCATTCCGCCGCTGGAAATCCGGGACGAAGACTGGGCCATTGAAGCAGACGGACTGACACAGCGCTTCGGTGACTTCACTGCCGTGGACAATGTCAGCTTCCAGATATCCAAAGGAGAAATCTTTGGTTTCCTGGGATCAAACGGCTGCGGCAAAACCACTACCATGAAAATGCTGACCGGGCTGCTTCCACCGACAGAAGGCAGTTCGAAAATTTTCGGGAAGGTCGTGGACGCCAACAATCTGGAAAGCAGAAGAGATGTCGGCTACATGTCCCAATCCTTTTCGCTCTACGGCGAACTGACCGTCATGCAGAACCTGGATCTGCATGCCGAGCTTTTCCATCTTCCTGCCGACAGAAAAAAATCCCGTGTTCAGGAACTGATCGATCGCTTCGGGCTGGCGCCTTACGTGGATTCTCCGGCAGAAGGACTCCCGCTTGGCATACGACAGCGCCTTTCCCTTGCCGTTTCGGTTGTGCATGAACCCAAGCTTTTGATTCTCGATGAGCCCACCTCCGGCGTGGATCCGATTGCACGGGACGAATTCTGGAAATACCTGATCCAGATGTCCCGCGAACAGAGTGTCACCATCTTTATCTCGACCCACTTCATGAATGAAGCCGAGCGATGTGACCGCATGTCGCTCATGCACGCCGGCATCGTCCTGGACAGCGGCACGCCAAAAGAACTCCAGGAAAAGCGCCATGCCGCAACACTGGAAGAAGCCTTCATTGCCTACCTGGAAGACGCCGGCGGCAAGGATGAATCGACATCCTTTGCGGACGTGCAGATTGAGCCGGAAAAAGAACCGCCCGTGACAAATGCCTTTTTCAGCCTGCAGCGCATGCTGGGCTACGCTTTCCGTGAAAGCCTCGAACTCAAGCGCGACCCGATCCGCCTGATCTTTGCCCTGATCGGCTCGGCACTTTTGATGTTTGTTCTCGGCAGCGGCATTTCAATGGACGTCGAAGACCTGAAATTTGCCGTATATGACCAGGACCAGTCGCCGCAGTCACGTGACTACATTGATAACCTGTCAGGCTCACGCTATTTCATCCAGCAGGCCCCGATACAAAGTGGAGAAGAACTGGAACACCGGATGAAGACGGGTGAACTCACCGTTGCCATTGAAATCCCTCCCGGCTACGGGCGTGACCTGCTGCAGAACCGCACGCCGGAAATCGCCGCCTGGGTGGATGGCTCCATGCCCTACCGCGGCGAAACCACGCGCGGGTATGTGATTGGCATGCACCAGGAATACCTGGCTGAATTTGCCCGCGAGACAACAGGCGTTGCCCCCTCCTCCCTGCCGGCACAACTGGATCTGCGCTACCGCTACAACCAGGATTTCAAAAGCATTTACGCCATGGTACCGGCTGTCATACCGCTTCTTCTGATTCTCATTCCCTCCGTCCTGGTTGCACTGGGTGTCGTGCGCGAAAAAGAGCTGGGCTCCATCACTAACTTTTACGTGACGCCCACCACCAAGCTGGAATTTTTACTGGGCAAGCAATTGCCGTACATTGCTATCGCCATGTTCAGCTATTTCATCCTGATCGGCATGGCCATATTTCTTTTCAGGGTACCCATCAAGGGCAGCTTTCTTGCCCTGACAGTCGGGGCGCTGTTCTATGTGACAGCCACAACCGGTGTCGGCCTGGTCATTTCCACCTTTACGCCGACCCAGATTTCCGCACTTTTCGGCACGGCTATCCTGACCATGCTGCCGACCACCCAGTTTTCCGGACTGACTACGCCGGTTGGTTCTCTCGAAGGCGGCGCCTACTGGATCGGGCAATGTTTCCCGGCGTCATACTTCCTGGTGCTCTCCCGCGGCGTTTTCACCAAGGCGCTTCACTTCCCCGACCTGATCGGCCCCATCCTGACACTGGCATTGTTCTTCCCGATCAATACCTTCATTGCCTACCTGTTATTGCCGAACCAGGAGAAATGAGGCTGCCATGAAAACGCATTTTCTGAACATCTACCACCTGGGCATCAAGGAACTGCGCAGCCTGCTTGCGGACAAGGCACTTCTTCTCCTGATCATCTGGGCCTTTACCGGTGGCGTCTACAGTGCATCCAAGGGCGTCTCGCAGGAGCTGAGAAATGCACCGGTTGCCATCGTCGACCAGGACCAGTCCCAGCTTTCCCACCGCTTTGTCTATGCCCTGACACAGCCCTATTTCAAAAAGCCGGATATCGTCAGCATATATGAAGTGGACAAGACGCTGGACAGGGGCATGCACTCCTTTACCATCATCGTGCCGCCCAGTTTTGAAAAAGACCTGCTGGCCGGGCGAAACCCGACGATCCAGATCAATATTGACGCTACTGTCATGAGCCAGGCCTTCATCGGCGCAGGTTATATCCAGAGTATTTTCACGACGGAAATCAGCGAGTTTCTCAACCGCTCGTATGAAACCACGACACCGCCGATTAACCTGGTCACCCGCGTCAAGTTCAACCCCAACCTGACCGGCTTCTGGTTTGGCGGCGTGATGGAAACCATCAACAATATCAACATGCTGACCATCATTCTGGTTGGCGCGGCCTATATCCGCGAACGCGAGCACGGCACCATTGAGCATCTGCTTGCCATGCCGCTCGTCCCCATCGAAATCATGGCC
Organism: Oxalobacter sp. OttesenSCG-928-P03; assembly: GCA_030269625.1. Lineage (GTDB taxonomy): Bacteria > Pseudomonadota > Gammaproteobacteria > Burkholderiales > Burkholderiaceae_D > Oxalobacter. Next base: position 3,101 of record JAJDFZ010000021.1, read on the forward strand.
TCCAAAATCTGGGCAAACGGGCTGGCCGTCCTGATTGCCGCGACCTTCGCACTCACCGTCATGATCAAGACTGTGCTGAAAGTCCCGATTGCCGGGTCCATTCCGCTTTTTATCGCTGCCGCTGCCGTTTACCTTTTCTCTGCCGGGTCCATCGGCATTTTCCTGGGCACCATTGCGCGCTCCATGCCGCAGCTCGGGCTGCTGATCTTTTTGACCATCATTCCCATGCAGATGCTCTCAGGCGGCGTCACCCCTCAGGAAAGCATGCCTGAAATCATGCGCAACCTGATGACAGTCGTGCCGATCACCTACTTTGTCCGGCTTGCACAATCCATCCTTTACCGCGGCGCCGGGTTCATCATCGTATGGAAAGACCTGCTGATCATGGGGCTGATTGGCCTGATCTTCTTCGTCGCGGCCCAGTTCCGCTTCAGGAAATCCGTTGCGCAGGCCACCTAGACAAGGCCTGCGCCCATAAAAAAATCCGGCACGCAGCTGATGCGTGCCGGACGAACTGAAAACCATTTACGGCAGTGGAGAAAACTCGACCGGAAGCCAGTTATAGGTGCCATCCCCATTGGAACGGATATGCCCGACACCCGGAAACGGCAGATGCATGCCGCCAACCATCCACTTGTATTTGGCAGCAAGATTGAAAACCTTGTAACGCGTAATCACGGCCTGCTTCTGGTCTGTATCAAACTCAATGGCCACGTCAGGACGGGCAAACTGGACCATGTGGTTGTGCACGATATCACCCAGGATGAAAAAACGCTGTTCGTCAGACTTGACCCGGAACATGGTATGCCCAGGCGTGTGGCCGGTAATGGAAACGGCTCTTATGCCCGGCACCACTTCATCCTTGTGCTGGAAAGTCTGCCATTTTTTTGCGGCGCGGTAAGGCGCGGTAGAATCCTGCGCCATCTTGAAGAGCGCCTTTTGCAGGTCGGTTTTTGCCTCACCCGCATGTTTTGCTGAAAGCCAGTAATCGCTTTCCAACTGGTTGGCATAGACTTTGGCATTGGGGAATACCATCTTGCCATCCGGGTCAACAAGACCTCCGACATGGTCTCCATGCATATGGGTCACCAAAATGGTATCCACCTGTTCAGGCGCATACCCGGATGCGCGCATATTCTCAAGAATCTTGCCGAGCTTCGGCCCGAAAAGCGTGCCGCACCCCACATCGACCAACACCAGGTTTTTTCCGGTATTGATCAGATACGTATTCGTTGCCGTCTGCACCTTGTCGCCTTCGGCATAATACAGCGCCAACCGCTGCTGCACTTCCTGCTGCGTGGTATTGGTCAGCAAATCGGCTCCCAACTCGGATACACCATCAAACAGCACGGTAATCTCAAACTGGCCGTGCATAAACCGGTAATACCCCGGCACCTGCTTTTTGACCATAGGCGCTTCGGCCATGGCAACAGAGGTAAATCCTGCTGACATCACAGCAAGCCCGACAAGCAGGCTACGCAAAAATCTTCCTATCAATTGCATTGCTCTCTCCTTAAAACGGGAAATGACACAAACCGGCTTGTCGCGCCAGGCAACTTTTCACTGTATTCATATCAATATAATTGCAAAAACAGGAACTCGTCAAAGCGATAATGTTCTAAAATAATCCGGTAAGCCCTCCTGTTGTATCCGTTTATGGCTGAAACCCATGGAAAAAGGAGCAAAAATGATCCGGATCGCCATTATCATGGGAAGTACCCGTCCAGGACGAAACGGCGAAGCGGTCGCCCACTGGACTTACGACATCGCATCCAAACGGTCCGATGCGCAATTTGAACTCATTGACCTGCTGGATTACAACCTGCCGCTTCTGGACGAACCGTATCCTGCCCAGATGCAGCAGTATACGAAAGCCCATACGAAAGCATGGTCTGAAAAAATCAGTTCATTTGATGGCTTTGTCTTTGTCACCCCCGAATACAATCACAGCACATCAGCCGCCCTGAAAAATGCTATTGATTTTCTGGCTGCAGAATGGAAAAACAAGGTGGCAGCTTATGTGGGATATGGCGCAAATGGTGCCATTCGCGCTGTGGAACACCTGCGTCAGATCATGGCACAGTTCCAGACAGCCGGTATTCGCGACCAGGTAACCCTTTCCCTCTTTACTGATTTTGAAGACAACGTCTTCAGGCCGGCTTCCCGCCACGAAAAAACACTGGGCCAGATGCTGGATCAACTGGTCAACTGGGCCCGGACACTGAAAACACTGCGTAACGAAAAACAGGAGTAAAACACCTCAAACTCTCTCTCACCCAAACAAAGGAGTCTGCCATGAAACACATTACCGTCATCATGCCCCTTATCAAGGAATGCTCAGTTTCAGAATGCGGCTACAACGCCAAGGACGGCTGCCATGCAAAAGCCATTACCATCGGTGATGGCACCAATCCGGGCTGCGACACCTTCTTCAAAGTGCCTGACGCATCCGCCCATGCCAAATCAGAAGGCCGTACGGCCGGTGTCGGCGCCTGCAAGGTTGCCGGCTGCAAATTCAACGACGATTATGAATGTGTTGCCAACGAAGTCCTGGTCGGTATCAGCAGCAAGGAAGCGCACTGCGTCACCTACGCCCCCAGATAACCTCCCCTCGCCTGAAAACCGCGCTTTTTCGCGCGGTTTTTTGTTGCGCTGAAACAAAAGCATCCCTGAAAAAAAAGCCCGGATGACATTCCGCCAAACACCATCATCAGTATAATTGTTAAAAAAAACATCCAGCCTGCGTAAAAAACAACGGATGAAACGGGAAAAGCATGAGCAGAACACCTTTGAGCCACGAAGAGCACCACAAGTTGCTTGTCAGGATTTTCGAGTGGCTCAGCTCAACTGACCAGACCAAAGAAACCATTGGTCATATCCTTACCGAAGTATGCGAACACTACAACTTCGGCTGCGGTTTCATTTACGAAGCCGATCATGCCCAGACCTTTTATCTCAAGGAACAGTACGCCAATTACCGGATATCCGGATTGCAGGAGCCTTTCCGCCTGGAAGAGCGCCTGAACAAGGCGACGATGGATATTCTCCTGAAAAATTCCTTTTTCTACCAGACCCGGGAAGACCACACAGAGGAGGACTCCTTTGTGCAGGCACTGAACCAGACGACATTTATCCTGGTTCCTGTTTTTGATACGGACCAGACCCTGATCGGCCTGATCGGCATGGTAGACAGGCGAAGCCATGCTGACATCAGCGACGAAACCCTGAAATCATCCCGCATGGTGCTGAACTTGATCGCCAACCATGTCAAAACCCGCATCATCCAGCGCAACCTGGAATTCGCCCGGCAATCCATGGTCAGCCTCCTGGACAATATCGGCATCGACATCTATGTGAACGACTTCTTCACGCACGAGATGATATATGCCAACAAGACCATGGCCGCGCCCTATGGCGGCCTGGAAAACATGCTGGGAAAGACGTGCTGGCAGGCTCTTTATGACGACAAGACCGGACCTTGCGATTACTGCCCGCAAAGCAAACTGATAGACGAATACGGTAATCCGTCCAAAATCTATTCCTGGGACTACCAGCGCCCGTTTGACGGCTCCTGGTTTCGCGTCATCAGCGCTGCCTTCAACTGGGTTGACGGCCGACTGGTTCATGTCATCAGCAGCGTGGATATTACGGCAAGCAAGAAAAACGAGCAGATCATCGAAAGAATGGCACTCTACGATGCGCTGACCAACCTGCCGAACCGCCGCAAGCTGCTGGAGGATTTTGAAAGCAGTCTCACTGAAATGCAAAAAGCCGGCAAGACCGGATACTGCCTCTTTTTTGACCTGGATGATTTCAAGCAGCTAAATGACGTTTACGGTCACCAGGTTGGCGACGAATTTCTGATGCAGATAAGCGACACCCTGCTTGAAAACCCGCTGACGCGCAACAATACCTACCGCTATGGCGGAGACGAATTCATCCTGCTGTACAAGGATATCGGCAAAGAACATATCAACAGTGTCATTTATTTTCTGCTGGAACGCTTTTCCAGGCCCTGGCAACTGAAAAATCTTGACTATACAAGCTCTGCCAGTATTGGAGTTACCGCTTTCCCTGACGGAAATGCCACCATTGACAGCATCCTGAACAGCGCTGACCAGATGATGTACCAGGCCAAGGAAAACGGAAAAGGCCGCGCCTGTTTCTCCAATGGCGAATTTATTGTCTACACTCCCGAAAAAAAACAATAGGCTGCCGGATATGAAACATACCGCATACCGTCATCTTGAGAATTGCCATGAAATACTGCAAAGACTGCCGCCATTTTGTCTCTGTTGACGGCTGCTCTCACTGCGCGGCGCCCGAAAACCGGATCATCGCCCCGGATGGTTCCACGACCATCCTGTGTGAATACTGCGAGGTTCAGCGGATCGCAGAAAATCCGGATAAATGCGGAAAAAGCGGCCGCTGGTTTGAGCCTGCCGGGCAAGACCGCCTGTCATAAAAGATACTTGGTGATTGTCAGGACATTCTGGCCGTCAAAATACTCGTACGCCATCCTGTCCACGCTCTTTTTGGCCATGTACACACCCAGGCCGCCGGGGTCCCTTTCTTCAGCCGAAAGTGTAATATCCGGATCAGGCTGCCTGAGCGGATTATAGGGCGTCCCCCTGTCCTTGAAACAGACATCCGCCCGGATCGGATCAGGATGAATGGCCATTTGCACCACAACGGGCCTTTCACCTTCTGCGTCCTGATAGGCATGATAGGCAATATTGGCAAAAATTTCTTCTACCGCAATTTCGAGCTGCAGGCGTATCTTCATGGAACAGTCGCTGCTGTCCAGCTCCCGGCCGACAAAAGAGAGCACTCTCGGAAGTGCATCAACAGATGCCGGCACAATCACCTCTTTCATTCTGTCACCCTGTGTTTTTTTCGCGAGAAAAGCCAGTCCCAGCATGGTTATATCGTCATGCTGGGCTGCACCGGCGGCAAACGCATCCAGATCCTGCCTGACGCCATGAAGCAGCCCTGTCATATCTTCCGAAGCATGCGACGCCAATGCCTTTTCCAGCCGGTTTTCCTCAAAAAACACCATTTCCGGATTCGATGCCTCTGTTACACCGTCGGTATACATGAAAATACAGTCGCCCTCCGCCATCTCCAGCCGCTCGGCATGGTAAACAATATCTTCCATACCGGCAAGGACAAAACCCGGCCTGACATCCAGCTTTTCAAACTGTCCTCCGGCACGTCTGACAAACGGCGGATTATGCCCGGCGTTCACGTAAGAGAAAAGCCCGGTACGGACATTCAGTATTCCCATAAAAGCCGTCACAAACATCCCCACCTCATTGCTTTCGCAAAGACGGTTGTTCACCCGCGAAAAAATTTCACTGACGCTGAATCCGAGGTAGGCGTAATTCTGGATCAGCGTTTTGGTAATCACCATGAAAAGCGCGGCGGGAATTCCCTTGTCAGACACGTCACCGATCACGACAGCAAGATGGTCGTCATCAATCAGGTACAGATCATAAAAATCACCGCCCACTTCCTTGGCAGACTCCATCGTGGCGTAAATATCAAACTCATGCCGCTCTGGAAAAGGCGGAAACACACTGGGCAGCATGGAGGCCTGGATTTCCCGTGCCACATCCAGCTCTGTGGCAATACGCTCCTTTTCTGCCGTAATGGTGCGCAGATTCTGTATGTGCTCCCGGATATCCACCGTCATCTTGTTAAACGAAGCCGCCAGGCTGGCCAGCTCATCCTCCGTATCCAGGCTGATACTGGTATGCAGGTCGCCTGCACCGATCTGGGCTGCTTTCGCGGAAAGATAGGCAATGGGACGGCTGATAAAACGGTGAAGAAGCCAGTAGGTGAGAATGGCAATCAGCGCACCCACGACCAAAAGAACGATAACCGTATTTCTCAGGTTTTCATTGATGTCACGGAAAAGCTCGTCTTCCGGCACATTGACAACAATAATCATGTTATTGGCCAGCGTTCTGAAAAAGGTCAGGTACTTTACGCCGTTGTGAACGATTTCACCACCATCCCTGAGGTCTTCATTAAACCAGGGAATCGTCTTGAGCGAGAGTCCCGTTACCTTTTCCTTCACGCCTTTCTCGCTCAGCACCAGGATAAAATCATTGCCTTGGTCGGCAAAAAGCGCAAAGCTGTTTGGCGTTGGCCTGACCGCGGAAACACTGCGATTGATGGCGTCAAGCTCCCAATCCACCGTGGACATGCCGACAAAGCGGCCGTTCCTGTCATGGATAGCCGCACCCAGCGTCATCATCAGCGTGTGGGTACCGGCCTCATCCACATAAGGCGCTGTCCAGACCACCTTGCCTTTTTCCGTTGCTCCCTTTTTGATCGTGGTATACCAGCTCTGCAGGGGGTAGTAATACGCCGTACTCTCAAAATTGGGGTCCAGTACAACCTTTTCACCATTGTCAAAAGCGTAAAAGCACACCCGCTCCCGTCCCTGCTCGACTGAATAAGGCTCAAACCAGATGCCGCCGCCAATAGCCAGCCTCTGGTTTTCAAAATTGCGGATAACGATATGTTCACCCAGTGACGGCGTGCGTATCCGGGACTGGTAGTACACCTCTCCCATGAGCGCAAGATCACGCGCATTCCCTTCCAGTTGCAGGATGGTCTTGTTGATGAGGGCGCTGGAAGAGTCCACGAGAGAACGGCAATCCGAGACCTGGAGCCTCTTGTATCGCTCGTAAGTCGTGATGGTCAGAAAAAGAATCACACTTCCCAGGAGAACAACCAGTGCCAGCGTAACGAAGAGGATCTTGGATCGAATAGTCTTCATTCAGACACTCAGTCACCCTGCAGGGGTTTCAATCGTAAAAATACTGTCAAACCCGGTCATCCTGAACACTTCCTGGATATCCCTGCTGACATTCCTGATCAGCATTTTCCCCTGCTTGTTCATCATTTTCTGCGCTGAGAGAAGCACCCGAAGCCCGGCGCTGGACACATAATCCACCCCGGAAAAATCCAGCACAAGTGATTTGACACCAATCAGGGCTGTCTTGATAACAACATCCAGTTCAGGCGCAGACAGTGTATCAAGGCGGCCTGTCAAGGCGATCAGGAGGGACGAGCCATCGTAATTCTTCTCTATTTCCATTTTCTCCTCATAACATTGTTTTTTCTGTGATCATACCTCCAATTGAGCCATACTTAACACGTATACACAAAGTGGCCAAAAAAACACGCCGTTTTTTCCCGCTCATCCAGAGCAGGCGACACAGGCAATTTTTCTTCTCTTTTTTTGCTGTTCAGGACTGTCCCCTGTAAAATATGGCACGGCAGTGAGTTTCGCTGCCTTCTTTCCGGCCTTTATTCGCGCCGGATCACCAGATAAAAGAAAACGCCCCTTCCCTTTGTCCTGAAAGAAGCGTATACTGTAATTATTTACAGTATACTTGATTGCGCCATGTACCAGGAAACAAGCCTCACCGAATACGTGATGGTGAAATCAGAAATTCTCACCTGCTCAGGAGACTATTTCTCGTTCATCAACCCGGAAGCCTACCATTTCGAGATTGAGACCATTGCCCATGCACTCTCTCAACTGTGCCGCTTTACTGGACACACATCCGCCTTTTATTCTGTCGCCCAGCACAGCGTTCTGGTAAGCGGCCTTGTACCGCGTGAAATGCAGCTTGCCGGGCTTTTGCATGATGCAACCGAAGCCTTCGTCGGCGACATGACCAAACCCCTGAAAGACATGTTTCCGGAATTCCGCCGCATCGAAAAAAATATCGAAAGAGCCATCTGCCGCCAGTACGGCATTCCCTGCCCTCTTCCACACGAAATCAAGCAGGCTGACCTCATCCTGCTCGCCACCGAAAAGCGCGACCTGATGCCGCATGTTAACGACCAGTGGAACTATCTGGAAGGGGTGGAAGCGATGAAAGAAAAAATCACGCCCTGGAGTCCGGCCCTGGCAAAAGAGCGGTTCCTTGAACGGTTTTATGAACTGGACGGCCTTAGTTAATTGTCCACTTTGTCCGTTTGGATTTGGATGATTTGAGGCGCTTGCCGGGAGAATCCGCGTATTCGTCGTCCTCGCTGCCGGGTTCGGCATCCTCTTTGCCTGTCACCCGATGCTTGCCTGAAACCCGCTCGGTAATGTTGTGGCTTGCCTCGAAAAACACCTTTTTGGAAAGATTCTGCATTGCCGCATGGATATCCACCGTCTCGGCAACGATCCGGGAGGCCGAGGCCGAAGCCTCCTCCGAAATAATCACCTTACCTGCCGGGTTCTTAACCTTGTAGACGCACTGGAGCGTGACATCAATACGGGACCGCCGGGTCTTGCCGGTACTGACAGGCACACCTGCCTGCTCCTCATACTGCGTCACCGTACCGGTGATGACATAGGCGCCTGAAGATGATTTCGCCCTGGGCTTTTCAGCTTCTTCCTCCTGCTTCTGCGCCTCTTCCTGCTGCTCTCTTTCCGCCCTTTCCGCCTCTTCGACAACAGCCATCAGCTCATCCTTTTCAGCCGCGCCATCATCAATGATGCCATCCTCTTCTTCCGTGTATTTATCCGTGAAAAGGTCTTCTTCCTCGGCAGCAATCGTTTCTTCAGCAGAACGGTCTTTCTTCCTGTTTTCGGCCGGTCCGGCCTTTTCCTGTTTTTCCGGCGCCGGCTTTTCCGCCTCGTCCTCATCCTGATCTGCCGGAGCAGCCACCTTCAGCCCTGCCTGCTGCAGGGCCGATACCAGTTGATTGCGAAATGCCGCAGACAGGCGCTCAGCCTCTTCTTCCGCACCGGTATAAGCCGCCTGCGGAAAAGCAAACGAACCGACCCGGACTGTCGCGCCTTCCGGCAGTGAGGCTGCCGCTGCAAAAGGTGCAGCCGTCACCCCCAGGGCAAAAAGAAGAAAACGACCCAGGCATGCACGCATATCAGCTCCCTGCCGTCTTACCAGCCAATTTTCGGCTTGGTGGTGCGCTTGCGGATTTCCTTTTCATCCGCCCACTTGACCTCACCGCTTTGCGGGTCCGTCAGCTCAAGCGTGATCAGGAAATACACATCCCCCACGCTCTTGGTGCGCTTTCTGATTGAGCGCACTGAACCGGTAATGATGTAATCCGCATCCATCATCAGCTTGTTTTCTTTTCGCTTCGTCGCCAGTTCGTTCAGATCGCGCTCTTCAAAGACATCATCCATATTGCCCTTGTCCATAAGGAAACGGACTTGTCCTGAATTGAGCAGCTTGATACGGATCTTGTCCGTGATGCCCTTGGTATCGATATGCTCGTCCGTGTAATTTTTCACGTCACGCAAACGCACCTTCGGCGGACTGGATGCCTGCGCAATCCATTTCGAGGCCAAAAGCGACTGCGCCATGCTTTCAGCGGTTGACTGCAGATCAGTGGAACCCCATTTCGTCGTCACGGTTTCGGTCGCCTGGGCGTCCTCATATACCACCTCGCCATCACCACTGACCCGGCCGGTTTGCGGACCACTGCAGGCGGAAAGCGCTGCTGCCAGTGCAACCACACTGACAAAAGAGGAATAACGGAATAACTTTTTCATTGTCTAGCTCGCATCGTTGGAAATAATCAGGGTGTACTCTTTCGCACCCGGCACGGTTGAACGCTCCTTGATATAGATGGGGGCCTTGCCTTTCACAATCAGCGGCCGCCATGCAGACTGTTCAATCATCATGCCATCCTTGTCAAACCACAGCATGCGATACACGCTATGGTTGATATCGTCCCCATCGTCGTTGACCAGCACGGCATTCACCACGAGGAAATCACCATCCTCCGTGTGCTTGATGGATTTGATCCTGACATCATCGTTGTCCAGGTATTCGTGTGTGGACCTGCCGCACGAAGCCAGGAGTCCAAGACAGAACAAAAAGAGAAGAATTCTAATACGTGACATAGTCCATCCTCATATGGGAGTTGGAGAAATAGGTCATCATAATAATAACCCCGCGTATATCGTTCGGCAAGGGAAGACTCCGCTTGTTCACACCCTCTCCGACCGTAATGGTACTGCCATTGGGAACCATCGCCATGGCGATATATCCTTCATTCGGAAGCGTCTCCCAGTTACGCGCGGAAGCCGACATCGAATACGTCCACAAATCCATCAAAACCGTTGCCAGCGCCCCGGCCACTTCCGCATAATCCTGCGTATCTTCATTCGACCGGGCAGCGGCATACGCTGTTGCGGATATGCCTGCCCTGACAGCAGCCCGGCTGATGGCTGATCCAATCTCGAAACGCACCTCATCCTTGAGTGTGCGGTAAGCCAGCCTGTCGGTATGCAACAGGGGATAAAACACCAGCGGCGTATCCGGGGAGACAGTCGCATGAGGCTGCAATCCGGGAATCGCGCGCGTATAGGATGGCAGATCCAGCAGGATATACCCCATCCTGGGAAAACGCACCCTGACATGCTCTACCTTCAGGGAAGGCGAAATCCCGCTTGTCGCGATAATAGTCACTTCCTGCTGACTCTCCCCCGTTTCCGGGGTGCGCCCCAATACCGGCGCATCATCGCCGGCAGATGTCATCCTGAGCGGCAAAAGCGGCGGAATAACGATACCTTCGCCTTCGTCGGCGGCCTTTTCATCCTTTTTTTCATCCTTTATATCCTTTTTGGCGTTCCTGTTCTTCTTGCCCAACCGGGCCTGCAGCGGTGGCGACGGTTGTGGCCAGGCCTGCCGGAAAAGCGCGCCCGCCTGATTGTCCAGTTTCACTGCCCGCCGCATATTCACGTCCGACGCCTGCATATCTCCCGCGATGCGGAAAAGAATCGAACTCAGCGCATAGGAAAAAGGGTCCTGGTAGTTGGTCATCAGGTTTCGCACAGCCTCATCCTGCAGCAGGTCCCGCATGCTGTACTGGTAAGGCAGATCCGGATCAAACTGGCTGACGCTTTTCTCAATGCGGGATTCGGACTCCTGCAACCAGTATTCCTGTCGCTTGTCCATCTTGCGCATCTCAACCGCCGCACCGGAAAAATCGCCCAGCATCACGTAATTGAGCGAATTGAACGTATGAAGCAGCGAACGCTCATAACCCGTACCATAGTACTGCTTTGCTCCCCTTGCCAGAAGAATGGTCCCTGTCGTTGCCGCAATTTCCCGCACATTGACCACGGCGCGCGCCTCATACTCCTCCAGCATGCTCAGCGCCTCGTCATACCGCCTGATGGATTCCTTCCAGTTGCCCTCAATCTGCAGCAGGCGCGCCAGATTCAGCGCCGTGACAAACTCGCCGAAAGAATCGTGCGTTTTCTCCATCTTTTCACGCAAATCGCTCACGTACCCTGTTGAAAGAGAAGAGCGAATGGCATCGCTTGGCACGCGTGAGGCACACCCTGCCAAAAGCAGCGTCATCGAAAAAAGAAGGATAGCCCTTAACATGGAACAATTGTAACGTTAGCCATATGACACTGTACCTGATCGATGGCAACAAAGTGTGTCAGGAAGAAGAAAAAGCGCGCCTTAAAGCCCATTCCAATTTACCGCAATCATATGGCATTGACAAGATTTTCCCCTCCGCATCCCCCGCCTCATGGTGTACCATTTCCCTTACGTAAATCCATTTCCCGACACCGCCATGAGCCCAGCCAGAAACCTCCTTGCCTTCGTCCTTTTCATCCTGACTGCCGTTGCGATCATCCCGGCGCAAGCCGATACGGATACACCCGGCAAGCGCATCACACTGGAAAAAACCTGGAATACGCGCGACCTGGGCGGCTATACAGGCGTCAACGGCAAAAAAGTCATCTCCGGCAAGCTCTTTCGCACAGACGAACTCGCCTCCCTGACAGAAAAAGACCAGGAAACCCTCTCGGCAATCCCCCTCGCCATCATCGTGGATTTCCGTTCCATCAAAGAACAGCAGGCCAAACCGGATCGGCTTCCGAAAAGCACCTGGCGCTACTACCTCCTGCCGATTACGCCAGGCAAGCTCAGCGACCTGCAAGACAGCAAAATTGATGAAAGCATCATGATCCGGGCCTATCGTGAAATGGTCAGCGACAGCGAAGCCATTGCCCAGTACAGGGAGTTTTTCCGCATTCTCCAGAGCGACAGCAACGAACCCGTCGCCTTTCATTGTGCCGCCGGCAAGGACAGGACAGGCATCGCAGCCGCCCTCATCCTCTATTCGCTTGGTGTGGACGAAAAAACCATCATGGAAGACTACCTGCTCTCAGCCGGTTACATCAGCGGAAAATACGCCGGCATCCTCAAAAAACACCCTGCCTACGCTCCGCTTCTGACCGTCAGGCCGGCCTATCTTGAAGCCGCCTTCCAGGCCATCAGAAACCGGCACGGCAGCATTGAAAACTACCTGCAGGAAACACTCCAGGTCAATCCGGAACGCATGCAGGAAAAATATCTTCAGTAAAAAAACCGTTATTGCCGCCTGCTGCGCCGCCACTCGGCAATCATTTCCGGTGTAACCTCTTTCTCATAGCAGACCGGACTATACCCGCCGGCCCTGCTCCAGGCGCTTCTGCCGCCACATCTGGACCCGTTTCTGGCCCGGTTATACGGACAGGGGCAATTGCCCGGGTAGCTCTCAATGGATTCCTGGACAATTTGCTTTCTGACCTGTGCATCCGTAAGAGCGACGCCCCGGTTATCTGCAAAAGCGCCGATGCACAAAAGAGAAAAAAAGATTCCGGTAATTTTCTTCATCATGAATTCATGGCCTTTTGGCACATCCTGCTTCCTCCCGGCCGGACAGCACCGGCTGAACAAAGCCAATGGACAAAAAATCCGATATCATACTGACAAGACCCAACAAGTATACAGAACACCAGCCGGGCTTTCCTGAAAACCTGCCTGAATATTCCAGCGCGAAAAACCGGCGATACACAAAAAAAGCCTGACAAGGAAAAATCCTCATGAAAACCGTTCTGATTGCAGCCGCGCTAATGGCATCAGCCGTGCCGGTTTCGCATGCCCTGGCCCGGGAAACCGTGCCGAACACACCGGCAGCCGCTGATACGACATCCACCATCAACCAGTCCCGTACCGGCGCCGGCGTACGCAATACGGAAAAAAACATGAGCAATACCGGTAAAAACTATACCGCCCCCAATACCCGGATTGATTATTCCGGCACAAGCACATCGGGCAGCACCCATGACTACCGCAGCGGATCAGGCATGCGAAACAGTGAAATCAACCGAAGCAATACCGGCAGGAACTATACCGACCCCAACACCCGTATTGACTATTCCGGCACAAGCGGAAAAAGAAGCCGCAGCGACCCGCTCCCCCCGGCTGCGCCTGCACAAAACCGCAAAGCCCGGTAGATGGCTGTTTTCGGCATCTTGCAACATTTTCAGGAAAAACGTATCGTAACTGCCAGTAAAAACCCGAACTTTTATTCATCACACCAACAGGAGCACAACATGCCAAAGCACAGAATGGCTTATGAGCTGACAAAAACTTTCGTTTACTGCTTTCCCCTCAAGGACAATTCCCTTCTCGAAGTCATGGGCTATATCCTCAAGGACCTGACAGGCAACAACCGCTACTACTGGTCCTGCTCCCACCACTTCCTGGGCAAGGATGGCAAGCGCAAGGATGACTACAGGGAAGGCTACGAAACAGAAGCAGAAGCATTAAGACGCCTGAGCACCTACATCAAGGAATTCGATCCTACCAGCGCTGTTGAAAACAAAAACATCTTCAATTAAAGGCATCCAATTAAAAACGCTTCATGGCAAAAAACACCAGCAACCCGGCATTTGCTGGCACAATGGTGTTTTTTGCCTGACATCATGAATGATCAAGACACCGGAAAGCACCTGAAAACAGTGGATGACGCGTCCATTGTCAGCGCCCTTTCATCCATTGCCGATACACAAACCGCCATCCTCAAAAGCCTTGCCGCACTCACCGAAGGCAAGCTGCCATCCGACACGGACTTTATGATGAGCCTTCTCACGGCAATAGAAAAGGCAAAAATATCCAAAGAGCATATAGAGGAACTCCAGACGAGCCTGGATAACAGGACCGATGACGAAGCCGTCTCCATGAGCCTGGATATCATCAAAAAGGCAAAGGAATAACATTTTCCTGCACGCGCGTATCGCCGCCATGGCCGATATGTTCTGCGCCGACCTGAGCGATTTCGATTCCCGGAAAATCCGGGTTGAGAAGCATTTCACATGATTTTGTTTTCGCCCTTTCATCATGGAAAATGAAGCATGAAAAAACTATTGCTCATCATCGGAACTGCTGTCCTCGTCTCCGGGTGTGACGTCTTTGTGCACCCTTATACCCTGGACTGGTATGAAAACCCGTGTGAGTGGCATGAAAAGCCCGAACCCGGATGGTATTGCAAAAAACCGCCTCCGGTCAGCAGCAGCGACGGGCAAACAGATCGTTGATCAACCACACCCGCCTGGAGGATAATAGGCATACAGGCATATAAAAACACCGCCCGTCACATCAACCGGCAAAAGACCTGTCGTGAATCCGGGTACAGTGAGGAAACCGATGAAGTACAAAAACCAATCCGAAGTTGTCGAAGCTGTCCAATGGTTCCAGGAAGGCGATCACGATGAAGTCATCAAATTACTGATCACTCCTGAAGGAACCGTCACCGAAGATTCCATTATTTACTCCGCCTGGGAAAGCAGCATTGGCGACGGCATTGTCACACTGGTATATGCCATTGAAACACCGGAAGGACTGACACCTGTCACCCCGGGCGACTACATCATCACACGCGCCAACGGGGAAATGTCCCCCTGCGGGCCCGATATTTTTGAACAGTCCTACAAGCCCGTATAACCGGAATTGCCCGAGTTTGGCTGTGAACACGCGTTGCCATGCATAAGGTCAATCCGCGCCTGTATCACAGCCACGGCGGCAATCCCGTCGCATACCCCCTGCAGCAGATGATAGCGCATCATCTGCCTGTCCTCATAAGACAGGGTTGCAGAAAACCGTAACGTACCGTCAGATGGGGGAGCACTCTGTGGCCCGGGCCCCGTGGCGGCCCTCCCGCGAGCAGGCAGCAGGAAGAGGATGCACAGCAGGAATCCCGCGGCAAACCGGCAAAAAAGGCGATGTGGCACGGCAATCATGAAACCTCCCTGCGGCACAGAGCAAAAGCCGTCTCCCCCGAATGAAAATGGCAGCCAGACCCTGTTGTGCGTCCGGCCCTGACTCATCGTACTGAAGACCGCTTTTTGTCTTTTGCCATGATAAACGCACCGTCATATTTTCCGGATATAACGAACACCATCGTATCAGGAAAAACAAAAAAACCGCATAAACGCTATGTTTACACGGTTTTTTGCGTAGAAGGAAATGCAGTGGATAAACTTCATCCCTCCCGTGCCGGAAGCGCCCCCATCGTGCGGAGATAGCGAAACTGGTCACGTGCGAAATCAGCAGCGATACGGGCAACATGCGGAAGCACATTTTCCGGCCAGAGCGGATCACCGCTGTTATCTGTAATGACAGTCCCGGTATCCGCGTATATCTTGCACACAAAGTCGGCCCAGTCTTCAGGCTCTGTTGCGCCATTGGCCCACGCGAGCAGGAAAAGCCGTTCCATCCGCGTGGCGGCAATACCGGTACCCGCGACAGGTGACGCAAGGAAAGGCTGCCCCTCTCCAGCCTTTGCCTGTTCGCACAGCACACGGTTGAGGCGTGCACAGGCAGCGCGTGTTTCCTCTCCCACTCCCTCGCGGGCAACGTGGATATAGCCCGCACACGTCAGCATGGCAAGGAGATAGAGCAACTGATCATCCTTCATCCCTGCCATCCGCCGGTGATTTTTAAGGAAATCAAGTGATTTTGGCGTACCGGATTTTTCAGCCAGTGTCACCAGAAGCGGCACGATGGTTTCCTCACGCAGGATGATCGAACCGAGCTGCGTGGGGATGGAAAAGCGTTCCAGATTGTTAAAAAAGGCCATCGGATTGCTCAGGGCAAAGCACAGGCCATCAAGGCGCTCCGTGCGTTCGACAGGCGAAAGGAGGCGCAGGTCTTTCATGTACAGGTCGGCGCGGAATGTGCGGTTTACGGCAAAATCGTACAGTGTTTCGCGCATGAGCATATTGGGGGCGGCGTCCAGTATGGGAAGCGTCTCAGGCGGCAGATAGGCTTCAGGCCGCACCTGCGAATGCAGCGACGTGACAAAGCCGCATTGTGCCGCTTCCATCTCTTTTGCCACATCCTCGAAGTAAAACGGCTGCCAGTTGCGGTTCATATACTCGTGGGCAAGATACTGCACCGGTTCCCCCTGGAGGCTTTCCAGCTTTTCCTTCACATGCGGGTGTTCAGCAAAAAAAGCCGCGCCCGACTCCGCATAAGACTTTGCAAAAGCAAACGCCTGCCGCGTCTGCGTTCCGCTGTCCAGCCCCGCGCCCGTGGCATCGGCATAACGGATCATCAGTTCACGCGCCGGCATGAACGAAGCCCAGCCGGGCAATGCGTTGTAGCTGACGTAAACAACGCCACCGGGCTTGAGGTGGCGGCGAATAATATTTTGAATATATCCCCGGTTTTCCGTGTTGATCCAGCTCCACACGCCGTGCAGGGTGATCAGGTCAAAAGCCGGAAGATTGCCCGCTGCGCCATAAGCGTCAAGATCGGCAAAACTCATGTTCAGGGCGTGAACATTGCCCAGCCCGGCAGCGGTTGCCATACCCTGCGCGTTATCTGCGTGTTCCTGCATGAAATCCGTTCCCCAGAACTCACCAGGCACAGCGGCGGCGTGAATATTGAGCGAAAGCCCCTGCCCGTAACCGAGTTCGAGATAACGGAAAGGCTCGTCCCCGGCACGCTCCGGCAGATCGGCACCATTCATGAGCAGGCAAAACCGGATAAAATCCGGCGTCAGCTCACGCTGAAAATGGACGATATAAGCAAGATCGGTAACGTATCCTTCCGTGTGGATGCGCATGGTGTTCTCCTTCCGGTTCCGGGCAAAACCTTGATTTTATGGTTTTGCTAAACAGTGCGCAATGCGGGGAAGGTGAAATACCCCCGCTCAAGCAGCCTGATGCATCAGGAAGATGAGGCGCCATCTACCAGCATTTCTCCCCATACGGCAATGGCAGCCGCATTGTTTACGAGATATTCCATCGCTCTTGTTAAAGAGTCTTTCAGAATTTCGGGCGCGGCATCTTTTATGGCTTCTTTATAGCGGATCTTTTCGTCGGCAGACAGGTCGGAATGCTCAATAATCACATCAAGAATATGCCTGATTTCTTCCGTATGGAAGCTGATTGTATTTTCATCAAGAAGAAAATTAATTCCGGCAGGCGTTAATTCCGGCGGAAAATCGACCAGTATTTTCCCGTCCGCTCCTATGCGGACCTTGCTTATCACAAGCCCGTCATTTTGAAGATAAAGCAGATTGGCGGCATATTTATCCGGATCGGCCCGGTATGTTTCCTCAAGCCAGTCTATGGCCGCAAGATAAGTCGGAGCCGTTTCCGCCAGTTTTTTCAGTATGCCAAGCTGGTATCCCCTCTCGAACCTCATTCAGGCTACCCCTTTCATGCGTATGGATATGTAAAACCCGAAATATAGCATGCCGGGAATGCCATCCTCTCTGAAAGCCCCCATTGATTCAGGACACCAATCCTGGACGCCTCTTTTTCAGCAGCATTGTCGGTGTATCATGGAAAGACGTTATATTCCGCTATTGGATATCAACCATAAAAACTGTTTTACCAAATTAGGACGAACAAGGAGAAAAAGAATGAGGTTGACCATTCATGATGTTGGGCGTGGCTCGTGCATAAGTTTTATTCACAACAACGGAAATGCAATGTTGTGGGATTGCGGGCACAGCAAAGGCGGCAGGCCGTCTGTTTTTTTGCCAAACAGGGGAATATCATCCATCCAGAACCTGGTAATCACCAGTTTTGATGAAAATCGCATAAGTGATCTTCTGGAATTAAGAAGCAGTATTGACATAAGCGCTCTCATAAAAAACCCCGGCATTTCCGCGCAAGAACTGAGACGCCTGAAAGAGGCGGCCGGACCAGTATCAGCAGCAATGGAAAGCATGCTCGAAATGATGGGGAGTCATACGGAATACGCCTTTTCTCCCCTGGACTTCCCCGACGTCACACTCAATATGTATCACAACAATTATGGAACCGGGTATGGTGAATTTACCGACACAAATAATTTAAGCCTTGTTTCATTTCTCTCTTTTGGCAGCCGAAAAGTCATTATTCCCGGCGATATTGAAAGAGACGGGTGGCTGTCTCTGTTAAAAAACCCTGATTTCAGAAATGAGCTGTGTGATGTCAATGTATTTGTGGCATCACATGGCGGAAAGGTACGCGGTTATTGCCCGGAGGTTTTCGGGTGCATCAAAAATGAAAAAGTGGAGTGTGTTATTTTTTCTTCACAATTTATCGAAGAGACGACCCAGGTGTCCAGCGTGTATGTGTATGAAAACCATGCCACCGGCATTATGTTTGACGGTGGTGTCAGATATGTTCTAACTACGCGAAACGATGGGACATTCTGGCTTGCGCCTTAAAAAACTTCCGGCCTCAAGCATTATCTCCCTGCTCCGGTAAATGCAGGCACGGACAAGGCCCGCAAAACCCATAACCCCGGCCCTCACAATAGAAGCAATCCGGGTCCGGCACCAGCTTTCCTGTCGGCCTATCCTCCGTGCTGGCGTGTTCTGTCAGCTTTTCGTTTTGTGTCATATCGCTCAACCTTTGGCCGATAAATAGAAAGTGATAACGCATCTATTTCTTTCGAAACAGATGGGAAGCTGGTAACTATTGTGCCAATATTTTCCGCCAGCCGCATCATATTTGCTATAGGGCCAAGCCCCCCAACTTTTCCAGCAGCACTTGCGTTTTATCATGATCTGTACGTTATCGGACGTCTGCGATATATACTATGTAGTTGGAACCATATTTTTCAGTGTTGTATTTGGAAACTATAAAAGGAGATAGACTATGAAGCGCATACTACCCATCATCCTCGCCGCATTCCTCGCTGTTCCGGCAATCGCACAAGACAAGCCGCAGGAAAAACCGGCACCAGCCAAGACCGAAAAGCAACAGGAAAAGAATACAGAGAAAGCTGAATCACGCCCGGACGGCGCTACAGCACGCTGCAACGACGGGACATACACCCACAGCCCGAAAGGCACCAGAGGAGCATGCTTAGGGCATAAAGGCGTGGCCGAGTGGTTTTGATTACTGGTTAAGTGGCATCACACAATATGGCCCCGCCCTAAAAAGCGGGGCTTTGCTGTTACATACCAACCGAAAACCAGCTATAGAACGACAACCAGACGAAAACCGCAGCCAAAAAACCCGCATAAACACTGTGTTTTATACGGGTTTTTGTACTTTACCGGATGTTACCGGAGGCGGCGGCTACCGAATAGATCGCGGAAACCATCATAAATAGCCAATTTGCGTTTTTCGACTTTTCAATATACTGTCAAAAATACTGTCAAAAAGTTTTGCTGTCAGGCTCAAGCTCTGAAAATTGATGGGTGGGATGAACAAATCACAGCGGAATATTTTTTGGAATAATTTTTTAAATATTTTCAAAAACGCATGTTAATATGATGTTTTTTAAATATTCTTTAAAAGAACAAAAAATGAAAAATACACCTCAACATGTTGTTATACAGAAAATTGCTGAAGATCTTCCTGTTATCTATAGCTGCATCAAAGATGGGTGGGCAATTTATCAAAAAGAATACCCCGAACACTTAAAAATTGCTCATACATCAAGGTCTCGCGCATCACTTGTTCACGATCATATTGCGTCTCTCGCGCGGCAGCGGCTTGAGCCAAGATTTGGTGTGCATTGCCACGAAATTCAAAAATTGTTTCTAGTCTCCTTCAACTCTGGTGTCGTCATAAGATTTAAAAAACTTGACGATAATTTCAGATCAAGTAATATCCGAACGCAGCAAAGTTTAGGGTTTATGGAACAAGAGACCCTACCGGAAATTGGGAAGGCAATAAACCTTCAGGCAGGGTATCGCCTTAACGAGTTGGAAACAGATATTGAAGGCATATATTTAACACTTCCTATTGGTGAAAGCGGAAATGCGTGGATTTTTGAATTGAATGAAGCAGACTTCGCAAGAGGTAATGTCGTCGATTTGCCAACAATGACTCAGCAAAAATCAAAAGGAATCAGGTTTACAAAAAAAGGCGGGGAAGATGCAAGCGAATCAAGTAAATCATAAAATGATTGTTCTCGGCAGGGAGTCAAGAGAATTAACTCAAAGTGGTTTATCTCGCATTACAAAAATTGCCCAGGGTACTCTGTCAAAAATAGAGGCCGGCATATTGTCATGCCCTGTTGATTTACTACAAAAGATTTCAAACGCATTGGAATACCCCGTCTCATTTTTTTATATGACGTCGCCTCTTCATGGCATTGGAACAGAGTCGCACCACCATTTGTATAGAAAAAGAGCCGCAATTCCCTCAAAAACTATAAAAAGAATAGAAGCTGATATCAATATCAAAAGAATTCACCTGGAAAACATGCTTTCTTCTTTTGATATCGACTGTGAAAAAAGCATTCCTTTCCTCGACCCACAGGAATTTGATAGTGATATTGAGCGAATTGCGGGCAGTCTTCGCTCTTACTGGAACATCCCAAGTGGGCCGATAGAAAACCTGACTGAGCTAATAGAGCAAGCAGGTGGAATAGTTATTCTGCACGACTTTGGGTCTGATCGAGTAGACGCAACGAGTTTAAAAATAACAGGGCTACCACCGCTTTTCTTTGTCAATAAAAACCTACCAGGTGATAGATTAAGGTTTACACTGGCACACGAATTGGGACATGTTGTAATGCACAGCATTCCGCACCCGAACGTAGAAAATGAGGCAGACAGATTTGCTGCGGAATTTCTTATGCCTGCCGCAGATATAGGGCATATGTTATCCAGAATTGACTTGGCAAAAGCGGCAAAATTGAAGCCGTATTGGAAAACGTCAATGGCCGCAATTATTTATAGAGCACATGAATTAGGCAAGATTACACAAAATCAGTATCGTTATCTTTTCTATCAATTAAGCGCATCTGGATATAAAACATCTGAGCCAAAAAATTTGGACATAAAAAAGGAAATCCCATCTGTTCATAGTGCCATGCTGGATTTTCTGAGAGACGATCTAGGATACTCACAAGAAGACCTTATGCGTCTATTCAATATATTTCAACGCGACTTTTCCAAACACTATTTGCAATCGACAGATTCAGGGCGATTACGTGTTGTAAAGTAATCCTCCAAGGAGCTTTTTATCTGGAGGCCAGATGTTTTGCGTCAGAACTTAAACGCTTCAAGATTCTGATGGTACGGATAAGCATTGAACTCACTCTTGTATTACAAACGCCGCACAAAAGCCTATCCTGCCCTCACAAATACCACATCTCTATACCTTGTACTTTTGACGGCACATGCCAGGAAAATTTAATGCCATGAATGACGCGCAATATAAGAATCTGAAGCAAAATCTATTGAGTGGCATTTTTTCCGCAGACCTAACCGATCAGGTTGCCCAAGAAAGTTTGTCTCGACTAAGACGTGATATCCTAACGGCTCGCCAAAATATCTTGTATCGTTATCGCTCTAACAGTCAGTTCTACTTAAAAGAGATTCAAAGTGGCCTTATATGGCTCGCTATTTCCCGGGAACTGAATGATCCATTTGAGTGCTGTCTTTATTTTGACAAACGATTGGTGTTTCAAACAATGATTGCTGCAAAGCCGCCATCCATTCCTGAAGATAAAATGCCAGAATTTGAACAGGCACTTTTTCGTATGCTGGATGATCAAGCCGACATTGCGGCCAATTCAATTGGTGTTAG
>JAJDFZ010000022.1 GCA_030269625.1 Oxalobacter sp. OttesenSCG-928-P03
CCTTCCGATGACGCCATCAGCGCAACACGCTGTGTTTCACGGTCAACGACCATACCGATATAGTATTCCTTGGCGATATCCGCGCCTTCTTCAATCAGAAGACGCTTGACCTCACGGCCTTCAGGACCGGTCTGGTGTGTAACCAGCGTCATGCCCAGAATATCCGTGGCATACTGCTTGACCTCGTCAATTGACTTGGCCACTTTGACGCCACCGCCTTTTCCGCGGCCACCTGCGTGAATCTGCGCTTTAACAACCCAGACTTTGCCGCCCAGGTTTTCTGCCGCTTCAACGGCTTCTTTTACACTAAAACAGGGAACACCACGAGGAGTTGTTACACCATATTTGCGTAAAATCTCTTTTCCCTGATATTCATGAATATTCATACTTGCCCTTCAAAATAATGGAAAGGTAATTTTCATCACCCATCCTGGCTTGGTCTAAAGAAATAGACGTTATTAAAGCATACGTTTATCCGCTTCAGTTATTTTTTCCGCAGATTGGTAAACGCACCTTGCTCTTTGAGTTTTGCTACTGTCGCATCGTCAAAGCCGCAAACTTCTTTCAGCACTTCATCGGTATGCTCGCCCAAAAGCGGTGCCGGCAGGATCTTTTCAACGATCCCTTCGGACATCTTGATCGGCATACCGACAGTGTAGTAATCACCACCCGGGTGACCTTCGACCTTGACCCACATGTTGCGGTGGGCAATATGAGCGTCGTTGGCGATTTCTTCGGTCGTCAAAACAGGGCCGCACGGGATGTCTTTTTCGTTGAAGAGGGCGGTGAGTTCAAACTTGGTGTAGTTGGCAGCAAAGTCGGAGATGATTTTCCACAGTTCTGCCTGGTTCTTGCGGCGCTCACCGATCTTGGCAAAACGTTCGTCGCCGACGAGCGTCTCACCGCCAACGGTGCGTGCCAGCGTCGGCCAGATAGCTTCCTGGACTACCATGTAAACGTAGTCATTGAGACCATGAGGCTTACACGGGATACAGTTACCGAGCTGGCCGCCGCCAGAATCATTGCCGGCCCGCGGAGTGGCAGTCAGTCCCAGGGTTGGCTGGCTGTATTCGGCGAGCTCGCCTTTACCGCCCATGAGCCGACTATGATCGCGGAATTTGACACGACACAGATTCATGACGGATTCCTGCATGGCCGTTTCGACGTACTGGCCTTTGCCACCGTTATGGGTACGCTGGTACAGTGCCGCGCAAATACCAATTACCAGGTGAAGGCCGGTACCGGTGTCACCTACCTGGGAACCAGTAATGGTCGGCGGGCTTTCCGGGAAGCCGGTAGTAGACATGGAACCACCCATTGCCTGTGCGATCGGCTCGTAAGCCTTATAGTCTGCATATGGTCCGGACGAACCAAAACCTTTAATGGAAGCAACAATGATGCCCGGGTTGATACTGTTGAGCGTTTCGTAAGAGTATCCGAGTCTTTCGAGTACACCCGGGCCAAAATTTTCCATGAGAACATCGCACTTTTTGATCAACTCTTCGAACACGCGGCTACCGGCCTTGCTCTTCATGTTGACAGTAATGGAGCGTTTGTTGCTGTTCAGCATGGTGAAGTACAAGCTGTCTACGCCCTGGATATGACGGAGCTGCTGGCGGGTGATGTCACCATTTGGCGGTTCCAGTTTGATGACGTCAGCACCCAGCCAGGCCAGAAGCTGTGATGCAGTCGGACCTGCCTGTACGTGGGTCATGTCAAGCACGCGTACACCTGATAATGCTGCTTTGCTGCCACCCATGTGTGTTTCTTCTCCAATTATTGGTATGTGTTGCCCGTTACTTCTTCAATACTGCGGTTACTGCGCTTTGACTTTCATTACATTGAGCTGCAATCCGATACTCACCCTTCCATCACCTGACAGGCAACATCCTGCCATCCGCGGGTCACACGACTGCAAAACGGCTACCTCGGTGCATGGAAAAAAGAGAAGGAAAAACAGCGCCAGCGCCATTAAAAGCCTTGTGAGCATTATGTCTTTTGAACATAATGCTCCTGCGGTCTGCCTCTGGGCTGACGTCAGCGGCTGCATTCATGGACGATGCTGGATTTCAGTACTCACTTCAATGATAACCTGCCTGCAAGAAGAGGCTGCTTGTCTCTTTATTTACGAGGCAAAAAGTCAGCCGCTATCATATCTGTTTCCGCTTTGATATATTCTTGACTCAAGTCAATTTTATGATTTCCCAATAAACAATAATTAAAAATTTTGTAAAATGAAATCAACGCTCGGGAAAACACCGGATTCCATCAGAAAGCCTTTTTTTCTGTTCCCGAGCATCTGCATTTCCGCCACCTGCTGCAACCGCCCTGTATCGTTTAGATGACCATCCTGCTGACAACACTGAATGCCCGGTATGCCCATTCTTCATTAGGTCTGCGCTACCTGCATGCGAATATGGGGCAGTTGGAAAACCGCACTCGTATCCTTGAACTGGTCATCGGCATCAACACCGCTGTTGCCGCAGAAAAAATCCTGGCTGCAGATCCGGCTATCATTTGTATCGGGGTATACATCTGGAATGCAGAAGAAACGGCCAGACTGGTTTCCCTGCTTAAAGCCGTTTCACCAGACATACCCATCATTCTCGGCGGGCCGGAAATTTCGCATGAACCAGAACAACAGCCTCTGGCACAGATGGCTGATTATGCCATCGGCGGCTGGGGAGAGGCGACTTTGCCGGACATCTGCACACAAATCCTGAACGGCAGCCCCCCCGTTGAAAAATTTCACAAAGGGAAACACCTGCCGTTAGATGACATCGTTATGCCCTATCATTTATACAGTGATGAAGATATTGCCCATCGGACCCTTTATGTGGAAGCATCGCGCGGCTGCCCTTTTCGCTGTGAGTTCTGTCTCTCTTCGCTTGATAAAACAGCCTGGGCATTTGATACGGACCGCTTTCTTGGGGAGATGGAAAAACTGTATGAAAGAGGCGCAAGAAGTTTTAAATTCGTAGACCGGACTTTTAATCTGAACACGAAAAAATGCCTGCAGATTCTTCATTTTTTTCTCGACAGGATTCACGCCTCACCGTCCGACCCGGTTTTTGTGCATTTTGAAGTCATACCGGATCATCTTCCTGATGTATTGAAAGAAACCATCAGGCAGTTCCCGTCCGGGACACTGCAACTGGAAATTGGTGTGCAGACGTTCAACCCGGATGTTCAGGCGCGAATCAGCCGAAAACAGGACAATACGAAAAGCGAAGAGAATATTCTGTGGCTGAGAAACCAGACCCGCGCCCATTTGCATACTGACCTGATCATGGGACTTCCCGGAGAAAGCCTGGAAAGTTTTGCGGCAGGATTTGACCGCCTGGTCAGCCTTGATCCTCATGAAATACAGGTCGGTGTTTTAAAACGGCTGAGAGGAACGCCCATTCTGCGGCATACTGAAATGTTCGGACTGGTTTTTGATCCGGCACCGCCTTATGCCATCATGGCCACGTCTGATATTGACTTTTTCACCATGCAGCGCCTTGTCCGTTTCGCCCGTTTCTGGGACCTCATCGCGAATTCCGGCCGGTTTGCCAGAACCCTTCCCATGATTTTCGGAGAAAAACCTTTTGACCGATTCATGGCGCTTTCCGACTGGCTTTTTGAAACCGGCAGAACCACGCATGGCATTGCACTCGACAGGCTGGCTGCCCTGGTTACAGAATGGCTGGTATTGAACGGAGCGGATCCGGACACGGTCAGGATTACCATCGGGCAGGACTATGCCGGCAAGGCGCATGCAAAACGTCAGGTGCAGGCGACAACACCATCCCTGCCAAACGAACCGAAACAGGCTCACGTCCGCCAGAGCCGCCATATTGAAAAATCAGCAAAAGCAGCCGGGACATAACATCTCCGGCCAGACAGGAAGATCAGTTAAGCCAGCCCCGGCGCCGGAAATACCAGAAAGGCGCAACCGCACTCGCCAGCATTAAAAGCAGCGCAAAAGGATACCCGAAATCCCATGCCAGTTCCGGCAGGATATGGAAGTTCATGCCATAAATACTGGCAATCAGTGTCGGTGGCAGGAAAGCCACACTGGCCACCGAGAAAATCTTGATGATCTTGTTCTGGTTGATGTTGATGAAACCGACCGTGGCGTCCATCAGGAAGTTGATCTTGTCGAACAGGAAAGACGTGTGGCCGTCCAGTGACTCAATATCCCGCAAAATCTGGCGCGCCTCCTCAAACTGTTCTGAGTCCAGAAGACGTCCGCGCATCAGAAAGCTGACAGCGCGTCGCGTATCCATCATGTTCCGGCGAATCCGGCCATTCAAGTCTTCTTCCTTTGCAATGGCAGACAGGGTGGCGGCCGCATCCTGGTCAGTAAAATTTTCCTGCAACACGCGAATACTGACATCTTCGAGTTTGCGGTAAATCCCCTCCAGGGCATCTGCCGAATATTCCGCATCGGTTGCATACAGGTCCAGGAGAACGTCCTTGTAATCGGTAATCGATCCCGGACGGGAACGTGCGCGCATACGCACCAGACGAAAAACCGGCAAATCCTCAGGGTGTACTGAAAACAGCATCCCGCGTGCAAGAATGAATGCCACCGTAACCGTTTGAGGCCCCTCTTCATCGTCGATACGAAAATCCGTCCGAAGATGCAAATCCCCGTTTTCCGCTTCGTAATAACGGGCAGACGCCTCGATGTCCTTGACATCATCCTCATCCGGCATCGTCACGCCAAAGATGTTCTTGACCCACAGGCGCTCATCTTCGGTCGGCGACGTCAGATCCACCCAGACAGGCGCGACATTCTCCAGGTCCGCCTTGGAATCAATCGGAACCTGGCTGAGCCGGCCATTCTGTAATACGAACACATTGATCATGAGAAATGCTTTTCGAACATCCTGCCATACAATCCATCAGCATGCTGCGACAGGAATTGTTGCATATCAACGCAGATCATTCTTTTAAAAAGAAATCTCCGCGGCATCTACGGGGAAAAGGCAAGTTTACTGACATCAAACTTCAGAGGCAACCCCCTGCCCCCTCAGGTTGACGGTTTTTTGCGGCGTATTGTTGTTTTTTTAGGCGAAGTGGTTTTTTTCGGCAGGCTGGCTGATCCCATGCGCTGCAAAATAACCTGTGAACGCTGAGCCAGATAACTGGAATCCCGGAGTGTCCCGTAATAACGCGGATTCGGCAGCATGACCGCCAGCCGCGCCGCCTGCTCCGGCCCCAGACTGGCTGCTGATACACCATAATAATGGCGGGCAGCGGCCTCTGCGCCAAAGACACCTTTTCCGAATTCAACCACGTTGAGGTAAATCTCGAAAATCCGCACTTTATCCATCAGAAACTCCAGCATGTACGTAATGAGCAGTTCCTGAACCTTGCGGACATAGCTGCGGCTGCCGGAAAGAAAAAGATTCTTGGCCAGTTGCTGTGTAATGGTCGAGCCGCCGGCAACCACCTTTCCCTTTTTGAGATTTTTTTCATATGCCCGCATCAGGGCGTCCCAGTCCACCCCTTCATGCGCAGAAAAATTCGCATCTTCCGAGGCGATAATCGCCCGCTTCAGGTTTTGCGATATGCGCTCATAAGGCACCCACTTATGCCTGAGTTCTGCTTTCGGGTTGGTTTTCCTGAGAACCGCAAGCTGCTGGCGCATGAAACTCGTCGATTCCGGATTGAATTTGATCCACCAGGCGATCTGGCAAAAGTAATACAGCTGAATCAGGAAAAAAAGAAGCAGCGGCGCAAAGACAATCCAGTACCGGTATCGTTTCAGTAAAGCGATAAACGACTTCATGAAGACGGCGGCCTCAAAACGGAAAAGACCGGCCGGGTATCCGGCTGCACCCCCCTCCAGACATAAAAGGACTCGGCAGCCTGCTCAACCAGCATGCCAAAACCATCCCGCACATTGGCGCCCTGTTCGGCAGCAAAACGCAGGAAAGGGGTTAATTCATTCCCGTACACCATATCCAGCGCCAGGCCGCCTTTTTTGAAAACCCTGGCCGGAATGGGCGGCATGTCATCACTCAGGCCTGCTGATGTCGCGTTAATGACAATGTCGAACGCCTCATCCAGTTCCGAAAAAGCAGAAACGGATATCCTGCCTGCAGTTGAAAAGAAGTCTGCCAGTTCCCTCGCCTTGTCGAGACTGCGATTGGCGATAACAAGCCTGGCGGGCCGCTCTTCCAGCAGCGGCAGAATCACGCCGCGGGCAGCTCCGCCCGCCCCCAGCAGTAAAACCCGGGCACCGGCAACGGCATAGCCTGCGTTGCGGATAATATCCATCATCAGGCCCTTGCCATCCGTGTTGTCACCTAAAATCTCGCCATTCTCAAATTTCAGGGTATTGACAGCACCCGCCGCCCGGGCGCGCGGTGTCAAAGCTGTTGCCATGGCAAAGGCATCCAGTTTGAATGGAACCGTGACATTCATCCCCTTTCCCCCTTCCGCAATAAACTGCTTTACCACTGCTTCGAAACCATCCAGGGGAGCGAGCAATCGCTGATACGTTATGTCCTGCCGGGTCTGGCGGGCAAACTGTGCATGGATATCAGGTGATTTGCTGTGGGCAATCGGATTGCCTATGACGGCATAACGGTCGGACACTGGCATATTCTGTGTTCTTTTTACAGGTTAACAAGAGGTCACGTCAGCCGCCGGAGTCCGTTTCCAGCGCCTCATCACGGGTAAACCTGAAGCGCGTCACGATAACCCAGACTTCCCTGACTGTGCCGGAAAGCATTTTGGGTGGAAATGGCCCGAATGGCGCTGCCCGGCGAACAATTCGCAAAGCGGCGTTATCAAGGGCCGGATTGCCGGATGATTTTTCCACCCTGGGCCCCCCTTCTTTTTCGTACAGGGTGCCATCCTGGTAAACCGGGATATAGATCATCAGTTCACCATAAAGCTTTCTGCCATTTCTCTGGGGGAAATTGAGCGTGCCGACATTTTCAATTTTACGCTGCATCGACTTGTAATACATCGCATAGCCCACTTCCCGGGTACGCGGTGTGATACGGACCACTTTCGGGCGGTTTCCCTGCTCCTCCATATTGCGCTCAATTGCCGCGGCCTGGCTCGCGATGGCCTGCTGACTGTCCGTCTGACTCCTGACGCTGGCATCGGCATTTTCCCGGATTGCGGTTTTTTCCCTGGCCTCGGGTATGCTGGTTTTCAATTCTTCCTTCAGCTTCGCCGCCAGTTGCTTCTGCTCCTTTTGCAGTTCTTCGATCCGGCGCTCGGAAGACGCGAGAACGTCTCCTTCAGAAACCCTTTTCGAATCAGGAAGGGGGGACTTGGGTATCTCTTTTGTCTTCCCTCCCCCGCCATCCAGGTTAGCCTGCGCTACCGCCTGCGGATTCAGAGGCACACTTTTGCTTTTCGCATTCACCAGAACCACTTCCAGTGTCGGGTCCGGCGGAACAATATGAAACGCGCCGGGAGGAACAAAACGGACGAACATCAGCAGGCCGTGTATCAGAATTGATACAAGAACCGCATAATTCAACGCCTTGTTCTGCATGGAAAAATTCAACCCCGCTACTCCATCGCAAACCGGTATGATATCCGCTCAAACACGCAGGAACACATTCCTGCATCCTGTTATTTTAAAGGGTATCCTGCTATCAAAGGGGGATTTATTCCTCGATTTCATCGTCTGATTCCGCCATATCCGCATCTGCCGCAACCGCAGATACATCAACCAGGCGCGCCTCGACCGACAAATCCACTTCATCCCATCTGAGCAAATCGATGGTTACCTGGGTTCCCCGCGCCAGCGAGCGCACGGCCTGCAAAGAGATGGTCAGCGGGATGTCCAGGAGACGCACAACCTCATCCCGAATGACAACCGCTTTGGCCTGGCGGACGTCATTTTGTGAAAGCCAGCGCAAGCACCAGTAGCGCTCCATCGTTGACTGAAATTCAGAATAGGCAGTATGGGCTGAATCAAAGGCACTCACAATGGCAAAGAGATCGGCATCACGCTGCCTGAACGGCGCCGAAAAAGGCGCTGTTACACCATGCTGGACGCATGCCAGAATCTGCCACTGGTTAACCAGGTCGGTATAACGCCTCAAAGGTGAGGTGCTCCATGAGTACTGATCCACACCCAGCCCCTGATGAGGGGCTGGGTGTGTCTGCATGCGGACCAGACGCCGGGCAGCCCAGCGTCCGTTACCCTCTCCCTGGCTCCGGTAAACGCCTGGAACACCATGCTCCTGCATCAGCCGGCCCCAGGTACTGTTTACAAAAATCATCAGTTCAGCCACGATCCGGTCCAGCGGCGCAGTTCTCTGGCGCTGCTCGATGGTCACTTTGCCATCGTGGATATAAAAATTATAGTCGGGGCGATTAGCCTGCTCAGGCCTTAAACCAAAGCTTTCCCGTTTGGCCATGCGCACTTTTTCCAGCGCCTGCGCCCAGCGCCAGAGAATGCCAATATCATCCTTGTGCGGATAATCCCCGGCATTCCTGGACAGGTTTTCTTCCGTCACAACATGCTCAAGATCGTTATGCCGCAAATTGACATGAACCTGGATGCACTCCAGCCGGGTCTCGGCTGAAACAAGCTGACCGTCTTCGGGATTGATCGTGGCATACAGGCTGACTGCCGGTTTTTTTTCTCCCGCACCAAGAGTGAAAACCCGGACATAATCATCAGGCAGCATCGTGATTTTGTCACCGGGCATGTAAACCGTCGCCATGCGCTGCCGGGCCACGACATCAATTTCATCTCCCGGCGCCATCCCGATTGCCGGGGCGGCAATGTGAATACCCACTTTGACATGACCATCCGGCAAGCGGGTCACGGAAAAGGCATCATCAATTTCCGTTGTCGTCACATCATCTATGGAAAACGCCTGAACATTCGCCATCGGGAGCGCCGGTATGGATATATCCATATTCTGAAACGAAAAGCCGGTTCCTTTCGGGAAATACTCAAGCAAAAAACGGGATAAATGCAACTGCCGGGGTGATGCAATCACACCTGTACGGACCATCAGGCGTTCAGGTGTGGTCTGTAATTCTGTACAAGCCTGGGTCAGCGCCTTGTACTCCATGCTGTTTTTATCGGGCTTGCACAGGAGTTGCACTGCAAGCGGCTTCATCGCTTCAGGAAACACCCCCGCTTTCATCTGCTCGACATACTGCTCCTGAATGATGGCCTGCTGGCGCTTTTTCTCGATGCTGGCAAGCGCGGCTTTCAGTGATTTTTCCGGGGCCGCCTTGTATCGTCCCTTGCCTTTTTTATAAAAATACATGGGAGCTGCATGCAGCCGGATCAGAAGTCCGGCTGCCTCTGGCGGCCTGGGGGCGTGACCGAAGTATTCGGCGCCCAGTTCGGCAAAGCCGAACTCTTCCTCGCCAGCCACTTCCCAGAGAAAATCGAGATCAATTTCCTCTGCGATTTCCTGGGCTTCCGACATCAATTGCGCTGGATCATACGCGGTGTACTGCAAAAGGACATCGCGCGCCCGAACCTTTGTCCGCTTTCCTCCAGGTAATTCCACCTGGAACGCTTCTCCCATCTGGGTCAGTACGCTGCCCGTTCTGAAATCCCCGGACTCTTCAAAAAATAAATTCATGCAACATTTTTTCTGAAAGCGGCTGCGTCCGCCTTCCATTTGTTTTCAACTATTCTTCTGCAAAAAAACGATCCGGCATTCAATCTTTCGACAGGCCGCTGAAAGCCAGAATCTCGTCCAGATAATCGGGAAATTCCGACAGACTGTGATCGCTGCCCTCTATGATAATCTGTCGCGCACCGCTGTAATGACGGCTCATCTGCCGGTAATCCAACAATTCATCTCCCGTTGCAGCAATCAGAAAATACCGCTCCGGCCGTGTAATCCTGAGAACCTGAAACTGCCGCAGCTCAAATGCATATTTTTCACGATCCTTTTCCCACTCCGCCAGTTCCAGCCCTTCGGGCGGATTATCACTCTTTGCCTTGACATCCCAGGGATCAACAACCGGATTCAGCAAAACCGCTTTACACCCGGTTCTTTCTGCCAGAAAGGTGGCATAGTACCCCCCCAAAGAAGAACCTATCAGCAACACATGATTCGGGTCATATCCCTCCATGAGCTGTATGGCCAGCACGACGGACGCATAGGGCGATTCCGGCAATTGCGGACAGAAAAAGTGTCCGGACAACCCGTGCTGCGCCATATAATCCGCTGCCGCCTGCGCCTTGAAGGAAAGCGGGGAAGAGCGAAATCCGTGCAAATAAAGAATCATGACAATCCCGTTTTCACATTGAGCCCATCAAGTATTTTCTGATGCACACCGCCGAATCCGCCATTGCTCATCACAAGAATATGATCGCCAGGCCTCGCGGTCTCCACTATTGTCCGAACCATGTTATCCAGATCATTGAAGGCCGCTGCTTTTTCAGCAAGCGGCGACAGAGCCTCTCCCAGGTCCCAGTCCAGTGCATCCTTGCCGGAAGGCGCGCCATAGCCAAATACCAGATCGGCTTCTTTCAGGCTGTCAGGCAATGCCTGCTTCATGGCACCCAGCTTCATTGTGTTTGAGCGCGGCTCAAGCACGGCAATGATTCTGGCCTCATTCGTGGCGGGGCCGACTTTTTTGCGCAAACCTGCAACCGTTGTTGCAATAGCCGTGGGATGGTGAGCAAAATCATCGTACAGCCGTATACCACCGACTTCTCCGCGCAATTCCATCCTTCTTCGCACATTTTGAAACAGCGAAAGGGCCGCAATGGCCTGCGCAGGGGGAATGCCGACATGCCTGGCCGCTGCAATTGCCGCCAGCGCATTCAGACGATTATGCTCACCCGTTAACTCCCACTCCACCAATCCCTGCACCTCACCATCCAAAAGAACATCGAAAGCACGGACATCCCGCTCCACAAACGTCCAGCCATGAGGAGTCGCCCCGCCAAACCAGACCTTCTCACTCCAACACCCCCGATCAAGCACCCGCCTTAACGCCGGCTCCCGCTCATTGACGATCAATTGACCATTTCCTGGAACCGTCCGGACAAAATGATGAAACTGCGTTTCTATCGCACCAATATCAGGAAAGATATCGGCATGGTCAAACTCCAGATTATTCAAAATGGCTGTTCTGGCATGGTAATGAACAAATTTGCTGCGCTTGTCAAAAAAAGCCGTATCGTACTCATCCGCCTCTATCACGAAAAAGGAAGAAGCCTCACTCTTCCCACCCAGCCGGGCAGAAATACCGAAATTCAACGGCACCCCGCCTATCAGAAAACCTGGAGCATACCCCGCATCCTCCAGTATCCACGCCAGCATGGACGATGTTGTTGTCTTTCCATGGGTCCCGGCCACCGCCAGCACCCACTTGTCCCGAAGGATATGCTGCCCGATCCACTCCGGGCCGGACATGTAGGGCAATCCGCGGTTCAAAACAGCCTCCATCAGCGCATTCCCCCGGGAAACCACATTGCCGATAACAAAAAGATCCGGATTGATCTCCGTCTGGGCAGCATCATAGCCATGAATCAGTTCAATGCCCTGCTCCTGAAGCTGCGTGCTCATTGGCGGATACACATTGGCATCGCAGCCAGTCACCTTGTGGCCCGCCGCCTTGGCCAGAACAGCCAGTCCGCCCATAAATGTGCCGCAAATGCCCAGTATGTGAATATGCATGATGTAATTGTGATTTTTTATCAAACCAGAAGATTCTACCCGACTCGCGCCATTTTGCGTTCCAGAGTATCATGATCACCATGACAAATGAGCGAAAAACAGACTGGGGTGGATTGCGCGGCGAAATCGCCATGGCGGCAGCACGCCTGATCGCCGAAGAAGGTGCCACATACGAGATGGCCAAAAAAAAGGCGGCACATCAAATTCTCGGAAATAAGCGAATTAACGGGAAATTCCTTCCGGATAATACCGAAATAGAAGAAGAACTCAGAATTTATAACGCGCTGTTCATGGCAGATACGCAACCCGCACGACTACTGCATTTGCGCCGGACCGCCCTGCAGATGATGCATGAACTGGCACAATTCCAGCCTTATATAACCGGCGCCGTATTAAATGGTACGGCAGGCGAACACAGCGATATCCACCTGCAGCTTTTTGCAGAAAGCGCCAAAGATGTCGAGATTTTCCTTTTGAACAAAAACATTGATATTTCGGTAACGGAATCACCAGGCTACCGCGGAAAAACCCAGGCTGTTGAAACCATTCATTTTTATTACGAAAGTGAAATTTTTCATCTGGCTGTGTACAATCCGGATGACATGCGGAAAATGGTCAGGGCTATGGATACCCAGGCCGAAAGAGCAGATATCGGCGAGCTTGAGCGGCTGATTGAACAGCAAACGACACTATCTGCCTGAAAATCAAATGAACGACTCTGGTAAACTAGCGTTCTTTTTCTTGCCAGTTGCTGCTATTTAGCGGCAAAATGCAAGCAAATCCGAAATAAATAAAACTGACAGCGTAATCATGGCTAAAAACATTCTCATGCTTAATGGCCCCAACCTGAACCTTCTCGGTACAAGGGAACCTGGAGTCTACGGCAAAACCACACTGGAAGATATCGTGGCGGCGGCCAGCGATATGGTAACGCGGGCCGGAGGACGCTTTGCCAGTTTCCAGAGCAATCATGAAGGCGCTCTGATCGACCGTATCCAGGCCGCCCGCACAGAAGGTGTGGAAGCCATTGTCATCAATCCGGGCGGCCTGACCCATACCAGCGTGGCATTACGCGATGCCCTGTCAGGTGTGGCCATCCCATTTTATGAGGTACACATTTCAAATATCCATCAGCGTGAACCCTTTCGCCATCATTCCTATCTCTCCGCCATTGCAAAAGGTGTAATATGCGGGTTCGGTGTGGATGGCTATCGAATGGCAATTGAATTTGCACTCAATAACTGAATTTTTATTTATCTAGTATTTTTCGGGATTTTTTATGGATCTTCGCAAACTTAAAACCCTGATCGACCTCGTCGCTGAATCGCAGATTGCCGAGCTTGAGGTAACAGAAGGGGACAGCCAGGTACGCATCGTCAAAAATGCGGCCGCTCCGGCGCAACAGATACTCATGCAGCCACAGGCTATGCCGCAATATGCGCAAAATGTCGCGTTGCCACCGGCCGTTCCAGCCGCAGCACCGGCTCCGGCAGAGCCTGCCGCTCCGGCAGAACCACAGGGGCACGTTGTCAAATCACCCATGGTTGGCACGTTTTATGCCGCCTCTGCTCCGGGGAATCCGCCTTATGTCGAAGTCGGCTCAACGGTCAGACAGGGCGATACCCTCTGCATTATTGAGGCGATGAAGCTTTTGAATGAAATTGAGGCTGATGTTTCCGGCGTCATTAAACAGGTACTGGTGGAAAACGGCCACCCGGTAGAATATGCCCAGCCGCTTTTCATCATAGGATAAAGAGAGGGCCAGCCCTCATCTATCCCTTTGCCCTTTTTGATTTTCAGGATTACCTGACACTATGTTTGAAAAAATTCTTATTGCCAATCGCGGTGAAATTGCGTTGCGCATCCAGCGCGCATGCCGTGAAATGGGCATAAAAACCGTGGTAGTGCATTCCGAAGTGGATCGGGAAGCCAAGTATGTCAAGCTGGCAGATGAGTCTGTCTGTATCGGACCGGCCGCTTCTTCAGCCAGTTATCTGAACATGCCCGCCATCATCAGCGCGGCAGAAGTCACGGATGCGGAAGCGATTCATCCTGGTTATGGCTTTCTGGCCGAAAATGCGGACTTTGCCGAACGCGTTGAACAATCCGGCTT
Organism: Oxalobacter sp. OttesenSCG-928-P03; assembly: GCA_030269625.1. GTDB lineage: Bacteria > Pseudomonadota > Gammaproteobacteria > Burkholderiales > Burkholderiaceae_D > Oxalobacter. Next base: position 13,744 of record JAJDFZ010000022.1, read on the forward strand.
CGTTTTCATCGGGCCGACACCGGACTCTATTCGTGTCATGGGCGATAAGGTTTCGGCCAAACAGGCCATGATCAAAACGGGGGTTCCCTGTGTTCCCGGCTCGGATGGCGCACTTCCCGATGATTCCAAGGAAATTATCCATACCGCTCGAAAAATCGGCTATCCCGTCATTATCAAGGCGGCCGGTGGCGGTGGTGGCCGCGGCATGCGCGTTGTCCATACCGAAGCCGCGCTCCTGAATGCTGTAACCATGACCAAGGCCGAGGCCGGTACTGCGTTTGGCAATCCGGAAGTCTACATGGAAAAATTCCTGGAAAATCCGCGCCACATCGAAATCCAGGTACTGGCTGATCAGTTCAAGAATGCCATCTGGCTTGGCGAACGCGACTGCTCGATGCAGCGCCGCCATCAGAAAGTCATCGAAGAGGCGCCGGCCCCGGATATTCCGAGACGGCTGATCGAAAGAATCGGTGACCGCTGCGTGGATGCCTGCCGCAAACTGGGCTTCAGGGGTGCCGGCACCTTTGAGTTTCTTTATGAAAAAGGCGAATTCTATTTCATCGAGATGAACACCCGCGTCCAGGTCGAACATCCTGTTACCGAAATGATCACGGGCATTGACATCATCCAGGAACAGATCCGCATCGCGGCAGGCGAAAAACTGCAGCATCGCCAGAGAGATATCAAGCTGACCGGACACGCCATTGAGTGCCGGATCAATGCGGAAGATCCGTACAATTTCACCCCCTCCCCCGGAAAGGTCACCGCATGGCATGTCCCGGGAGGTCCCGGAATCCGCGTGGATTCGCATGTCTATGCCGGTTATACGGTTCCGCCCAACTATGATTCCATGATCGGAAAGATCATTTCATACGGCGCTACCCGTGAACAGGCTATCCGGCGTATGCAGGTAGGACTGTCGGAAATGGTGGTGGAGGGTATCCAGACCAATATCGATCTTCACCGCAACCTGATGGCTGATCCGTGTTTCATTCAGGGCGGCACCAATATTCATTACCTGGAACAGAAACTGGCAGACATGTTTCCGGACAAGTCCAAATAAATCATGAAATAGCTGTCTTCGCTGCATCAGGAGTCGTATGTGAGCTGGAATGAAGTTGTACTGGAAGTCAATTACGCGCAAACGGTCCTTTTTTCGGATGCGCTGCTGGCTGCCGGTGCAATGGCGGTGACTGTTGAGGACGCCGATGAGGGAACCGACGCAGAACGCCCCATTTTTGGTGAACCCGGCGCTGACAGCGAAGAACATGTCTGGCAGCGAAGTCGTGTTATTGCGCTGATTTCAGCTGACAGCGATACCCAGCACATGCTTTCCCTTGCGGCAAAGGAAAGCGGGATGGACAGCATTCCTCCTTTTCTTGTGCGCGCCGTCCCGACAAAAGACTGGGTGAGGGAAACCCAGGAACAGTTTGACCCTATTCATATCGGCAAGAATATCTGGGTCGTTCCCAGCTGGCACCAGACACCGGACAGTAACGGTATTGTCCTGCAGCTTGATCCCGGCCTGGCATTTGGCACAGGCAGCCATCCGACAACACGTCTTTGCCTTGAATGGCTCGAGGAAAATGTCGCTTCCGGACAAAATGTACTGGATTATGGCTGCGGTTCCGGCATTCTTGCCATTGCCGCTGCCAAACTGGGAGCTGTTTCTGTTGACGGGGTGGATATTGATCCACAGGCAATTGCCACGGCAAGAGAAAACGCCGCTGAAAACCAGTGCGATATCGCCTTTTACCTGCCGGATCCGTTTTCAGAAAAAGCGAAAAACCGGCAATACGACATTGTGGTGGCGAATATTCTCTCGGGACCACTGCAGCAACTGGCTCAAATCATTACCTCAAGGCTTAAGCCAGGCGGTAAACTGGTCCTTTCCGGTATTCTCGACTGGCAGGAAAACGATGTTATTTCGGCGTATGCGCCCTGGCTGGTTTTGACACCCTACCAGTACAGCGATGGCTGGGTTGCCCTGTCCGGCATACGGGCGGAAAGGACATAACGCCGATGATCCTCATTACAAAATGTCCTCACTGCCAGACTACCTTCAGAGTCACCGACGACCAGTTGAAACTGTATGATGGCGCTGTACGTTGCGGCGTCTGCCAGCAGATATTCAACGGGACAGACCATATTCAGACAGAGCCGCCGGTCCTGACTGATAAAACACCTGTCTCCGAAAAAAAGAAAACGCCACCGGCCCCGGCCAAAAGTACTGCTGCTCCGGCTTCGGACAAGCCTGCGGCAAAAGCCTCACCAGCCCCAAAAACCGCTCTCCCGCCCGGCCCATCCGCCAAAACAGATGACATCACCATTTCGCTTACCGATGATGTGATCAATGCTTCATCCGAAAGCGAGGCGCTGTTTGATGCTCTGGAAGAAGAACTGTCCACCATTTCTCTTGAACTGGGGCAGGTTACCGGACAGCTGTTTGGCAATGCGCTTGAGGAAGTACCGCATGAAGAAGACGAAATGGAAATCGCTCCTTCCTCAACAGAGCAGGTGACAATCAATGAAATTGTCGGCAACGGCGAGCAGGAAAAAGTTTACACCAGGCCGCCGGTCAAACCGGCAACAACCCGGTTTGCTTCACTCTCCCCGCACCCGGATCTTGGCGCGCCGGCAAAAAATACCGTTTACTCCACCGCGCCACGCCTGGATGATGTCGCTGAGGTGGCACCATCGACAACCATCGAGGCTGAAATTGTGGAACCTGCCGAGCCCGCGCCATCCCTTTCGGAAAGGGCACGCCGGCTGTCCGCTTATGACGCCGCTCCGGATCCTTTAATGGACGGTGATGATCGCTACCGTGCCGCTTTTTTTGAAATGGCAGAAGAAACTGATACTGATGACGATCTTTACACGGATGAGCCGGATTTCGTCAGAAAAGGCCGCCGAAAAAAACGCGCCGGCCTTTTCTCCGGCGCTTTCTTAAGCCTGGCAACGCTGGTACTTCTGCTCACACTGGCGGTGCAGTTCCTTTACATGTTTTCTGACCGGATTGTTGTATGGTGGCCGCCGGCTGAATCAACCATCGCAAAAACATGTCATCTGCTCTCCTGTCCGAGACGACTGGAAACCCGGATTTCCTCACTTTCAATCGAATCCAGCGAACTGCAGACTGTCTCACCGCTAACCGACAAATATTCCCTCTCACTCCTGGTCAGAAACAGTGGTTCCGCGTATCAGTCATGGCCGCATATTGAACTTACACTGACAGACCCGGATAAAAAACCCGTTGTCCGGCGCGCTTTTGCACCGGCGAATTACCTGCCGGACGCCGAACGCATTATCCGCGGCATCGCACCTTATTCAGAAGAATCTGTCAGGCTTTATCTGGAAATGCAAACCGGATCCAATGTGGATTACCGTATTTCTCTTTTTTACCCCTAATTCGGTTACGCCTATGTCATCTTTAATTTGTGGTTCACTTGCATACGATACGATCATGTCCTTCCCTGATCGTTTTTCCGAGTCCATACTGGCAGACCAGTTACACAACATCAATGTCTGCTTTCTGGTTCCTGCCATGCGCCGTGAATTTGGCGGTTGTGCCGGCAATATCGCTTACAGTCTCAAGATGCTGGGCGGCAATCCGATGATCATGGCCACCATCGGCACGGATGGCGAACCCTATCTGGAAAGGCTGGCAGAACTGGATATTTCACGCCGCTACATTACAACGGTCAAAAAATCCTTTACCGCACAGGCCTTTATAACGACAGACCAGAACAACAACCAGATCACGGCATTTCATCCGGGTGCCATGTCTTTTTCACACCAGAACAGCATTCGTGACATTGATGAAAAAGTTGAACTGGCCATTGTCGCCCCGGACGGGCGCGACGGCATGCTGCAAAATGCGGAAGATTGTGCCGCCAAAGGCATCCCTTTCATTTTCGATCCGGGCCAGGGCCTTCCCATGTTCAACAGGGAAGAACTGCTCCGCTTTATTGACCTGGCCACCTATGTTGCCGTCAATGATTACGAAGCGGCCATGCTCATGCAGGAAACCGGCCTGACAGAAAAGGAAATCGCTTCAATGACAAAAGCATTGATTGTCACACTGGGCGAACGTGGCGCAGAAATTTATACCGGGGCGGAAAAAATTCACATCCCTTGTGTCGAGCCGGATCAAACTATTGATCCGACAGGATGCGGAGACGCCTTCAGGGCAGGATTGATATACGGACTGACAAACGGTATGGACCTGCCTACCTGCGGCCGGCTTGGCAGTCTGATGGGTGCCATTAAAATTGCCCATCAGGGTCCGCAAACCCACTCTCTGACCGCCACGGAAATCGCGAGCCGGTTTGAGAAAGAATTCGGTTACCGGTATTAAAAGACAAAACCAATAACAAATGCACACACTATTTTTGAAATAGTGTGTGCATCAGCACCAGTTTCAGTTTGATTTAAGCGGCTTCTTTTTGCGAAAGCGCTTTCAGGGCTGCAGCAAGGCGGCTCTTGTGACGGGCAGCCTTGTTTTTGTGAATGCGTTTTTTATCCGCAATACGGTCAATAATTGAAACAGTTTTTGAAAACACTGCTGTTGCAGCATCCTTGTCTCCTGCCTCAATTGCCTTTTTGACAGACTTGATTGCCGTACGCAATGATGAACGCTGGCTGGAATTGTGTGAATTCCTTTTCACTGCCTGACGAGCGCGTTTGCGTGCCTGCGCGGTATTTGCCATAAAAAAATCCTAAAAACCTGTTAAATATGCATTCACATTCAAAATAAATGGAAGCACAGAAAATTTTGCGTAGCTTTTTATTGTAAGCGCGTTTCGCTTTTCTGGCAATGCTTTTACGCATTTTATTTTCATGATGTTTTTCATGCCGGAAAAACCCCCATGGAAAGATAACGGTCACCCCGATCACAGACAATAAAAACGATCGTAGCATCCTCCACTTCCTGTGAGAGCTTCATGGTCGCTTCACAGGCCGCCGTCGCCGAAATGCCGCAGAAAATCCCTTCTTCTCTCGCAAGCCTTCTTGCCATGTATTCCGCATAAGCCAGGCTGACCTGCTCAATCCGGTCTATCCGGCTTTTGTCATAAACCGGCGGTGTACCCGATTCCGGCCATTTCTGCAGCCCGGGAATACGTCCGACAACTTCCGGCTCCACGCCAACAATCTGGATAGCGGCGTTTTTCTCCTTCAGGTATTGCGAAATACCCATGATGGTGCCCGTGGTACCCATGCCGCAAACGACATGGGTTACCCTGCCGCCGGTTGCCGTCCATATTTCAGGACCGGTTGTCTCATAATGCGCGCGGGGATTGTCAGGATTGGCGAATTGATCCAGCGTGACACCATGACCCTCTGCCACCAGTTTATAGACCAGGCTTCTGGCAAAGCCCATCCCGGACTGTCTTGGCGTCAAGACAATTTCAGCGCCGTATATTGCCATGCACTGCTGTTTTTCCTGACTGGTATTTTCCGGCATAACCAGCGTGCAGCGATATCCTTTTTTGGCAGCAATCATGGCCAGCGCAATGCCGGAATTGCCATTTGTCGCCTCAATCAGCATATCTCCCGGCTTGATAACGCCCCTTTTTTCCGCATAATGCACCATGGCGTGCATGGCGCGATCCTTGACGGAACCGGACGGATTGTTTCCTTCCAGCTTGGCCAGTATCACATTGCGACGTTTTCCATTCTCTTCGCCGGGCAGATTGGAAAGCCGCACGATTGGCGTATTGCCAATCGCACTTTCAATGGTCTGGTAAGAAAAGCCTTTATTTGTCATCAGGTCGTCCGTCTATCCAGCAGTGCTCTTGCTATTGTACCAACATCCACATATTCCAGTTCAGCTCCCACAGGCACACCTCTGGCCAGACGGCTGACCCTGATACCCCGGGCCTTGAGCATTTCGCTAATGTAATGCGCCGTGGCTTCGCCTTCGTTATTGAAACTGGTTGCCAGGACAACCTCCGTTACCACCCCGTCTGTTGCCCGGGATATCAGTTTACCCAGATTGATTTCCTTTGGCCCAATGCCGTCAAGCGGCGAAAGACTTCCCATCAGGACAAAATACAGACCCTTGTATGCCAGCGTTTGCTCAATCATCAGCATATCCGCCGGCGTTTCCGTTACACACAGGAGATGCTGTTCCCGCCCGGCATTCATGCACAAGGCACAGAGCGTTTCTTCTGTAAAAGTATTACAACGCTCACAGTGCCTGACCTTTTCAACTGCCTCGGAAAGCGCATGACTCAGTTGCCTGGCACCCTCACGATCATGCTGAAGCATGTGGTAAGCCATACGCTGCGCGGACTTGGGACCGATTCCGGGAAGCCGGCGCAATGCTTCCGTCAAAGCAGAAAGAGCGGCATTTGTTTTCACGGCAAGGCCAAAAAATCAGAACTTGAACCCTGGCGGCATGGGAAAGCCCGCAGAAACGCTATTCATTTTTTCCTGCGCCGTGGCTTCCGCTTTCCTGGCCGCATCATTGAAAGCGGCTGTCACCAGGTCTTCCAGCATCTCCTTGTCATCCCCCATCAACGACGGATCAATGGAAACACGGGAAACATAAAATTTGCAGCTCATGAGAACGGTCACCATACCGGCACCGGCCTGCCCCTCAACAATTGTCTGTGCCAGCTCATCCTGCATTTTCTGCATGTTCTGCTGCATTGCCTGGGCCTGTTTCATCAGGCCCGCCAATTGATTTTTCATTTCACCTTCCTGTTTTGACTTAAATGGGTTTTATGGAATTCGGCACGATACTTGCGCCAAACTCCCGAACCAGGGACTGGACATAAGTATCATTATGTATGGCCTCTTCCGCCTCACGCTGCCTGTTCGCGCGTTTTTCCAGGGCATTCTGGCTGGCAGTCAGGCCGACTTTACCGATTTCTGTTGTGATTTTCACGCTGCATTCGAAACGGTTCATCAACGCTTCTTTCAGTTTTTCAACATGAGCGGGCGCTGAAAGGGTTTCAAGCGGCACACGCAAATGAAACTGGAGGACTCCTTCCGCCTGTTTCCAGTACACCAGTTCCGTCTGCTGTGCCAGCTGCTGCGCCATCCCCCGCAAAGACAGGCTTTCTGCCAGTGCGGGCCAGTCTTCGTCCCAATCCAGCGAAGGCTTCGGTAAATCGGCAACCACCACCTCCTCCTCATCCGGGTCTGCCAACCCGGCAACTGACAAAAACTCGTCATTTGCAGATATCGCCGGCTCACCCCGAACAGCATCAGCCTTTTGTGTTTGCGGAGGTGGATTCGCCTCTTCCAGATCCATCCACGGCGGCACATCCGCCGGTGTTCCGGGTTGCGACAGCGGCGGAGGCGACGCCAGCGGCTTTTCAGCAGCCGGTTTTAATGATGGCGCTTTTGCTGAAGCATCCTGTCCGGCTGAGGACGGTTTTGACGCAGCGGCTGACGGCGTTCCGGAAACAGGAGGAGATGTCCCCTCATCCCGGCCCGGCTGAAAAGCCAGCATACGCAAAAGTGTCATGGTAAAGCCCGCATACTCATCAGGCGCCAGACCCAGCTCATTACGGCCATGTACGACGATCTGGTAAAAAAGCTGCATATCTTCCGAATTGAACAGTCCGGCAAAACGCAGGATATCCTCATATTCCGGCAAATCTTCCGGCAGGGCAGATGGGGCCGTCTGCGCAAGAGCAATGCGGTTAATCAGCACACCCAGATCTTTCAGCGCGGAACTGTAGGAAAGGCTGCGCGCGGCCATTTCATCTGCAATCCCCATCAGGGCTTCACCATCCTTCATGACCAGGCTGTCAAGAATCCGTATCAGGTATGTCTGGTCCAGCGAACCCAGCATATCCTGGACAGCCGCCAGTGAAACATTGCCCGCCGTATAGGATATGGCCTGGTCAGTAAGCGAAAGCGCATCCCGCATGGAACCGTTCGCCCCATCGGCAAGCAACCGCAGCGCGGGCTTTTCAAAAGTGATTTTTTCCTGTTCCAGCACCTGATCCAGATATTCCACAATCTGGAGCGGCGGCATCTGCTTGAGGTTGAACTGAAGGCATCGGGAAAGCACGGTAACCGGTATTTTCTGCGGATCGGTTGTCGCCAGAATGAATTTGATGTATTCCGGCGGTTCTTCCAGCGTTTTCAGCATGGCATTGAATGCCTGCGCCGTCAGCATGTGCACCTCATCGATCATATAAACCTTGAAGCGGGCGCTGGTGGGTGCATAAACAGCCTGCTCCAGGAGTTGCAGCATGTCTGCAATACCCCGGTTGGAGGCGGCATCCATTTCAATATAATCAACGAAACGATCCGCATCAATGGCCTGGCAGGCCTCACATGCTCCGCATGGCCGGGCGGTAATGCCTGTCTCGCAATTTAACGACTTGGCCAAAAGGCGCGAAAGCGTGGTCTTGCCCACTCCGCGCGTACCGGTAAAGAGGTACGCATGATGCAATCGCTGGCTTTCCAGCGCATGGGTCAGCGCGCGAACCACATGGTCCTGCCCAACCAGGCTCTCAAAGGTTTTGGGACGATATTTACGGGCAAGTACCAGATATGACATGCGGTCATTTTACCTTATTGGAGCCGTTGATGATGACACCGGCAGACAAGCTGCACCCCTGCCCCGCCGGGCTTTTCATGAATGAAAAAGAGAAGGCGAGCCTGATCTGCGGCACTTGTAGAGACTGGCTGTGGCTGCTTCGTTCCCGACCTGACCAGATTCACCATTCCACAATGCGCAGGGACCCGCCAGAACGCATTGTACAACAAAGCCGGACGCTTTCGACGACTGAATGCCGAAATGTCATGCCCGCCGCCCTGCCTGCCTGAAAATTTATCATCCGAATCCATCCTGCTTTCACTTGATCTGTTTATAAAATCCTGATGGAACTCTGATTTTTCACAAATCGTTACATCTTTTGCCTAAAAAGTGACATTGTCGAACACGCTTGCCCGGCGCGGGTTAGCCATTGATCAGCATCATCTTTATAACTAAATAAAATAAATAGGCCGGGAATCATGATTGACGTGATATAAAAGGGCTTCTACAATTCGTTCAACTTAACAAGAAACAACTTTTTCATTACGCCATATTTGTTGTTTGTTACTTTTCACATTGACAGGAACATGCCCGCCTTGACCACAACTGGTCGGCCCGGAAAAACATAAAACCGTTTTCAGGCAGTTTCCGCTTCATCAACCTGAATAAAGACCCTATTTATTTATTGGTAAAAACGAGCGCAACTTTTTCATTATCCAGAAGATGATGGAAAACCAGAACAGAGCGATCTGGAGCACAACTCCGGTAACGTCCGTATCGTTCAGCGCCCAGGAGGTTTTTTACATGCATCACCCGAATACAAACAAGCAGTTTTCTGATTATTTTTTTCAGCGACAGAACTGGATTATTGTCGTTTCATGCATCGTTGCCCTTATCGCCGGTGCTTACCTTTTTCTCCAGTCCTGGCAGGGCGGTCGTTACCTTGATATGCTGCCTTTCTCCGGCAATAAAAGCACAGCACAGATCATCCGCCTGACACAGGCCGGATACTGGGTCAGCCCGACATCCGTCACCATGCAGCAAAATGCGCAGGATGCCTTCATGGTAAACCCGCAGGAACGCCAATGGCTTGTTGACTGGATCTCCAAGCGTTACCCGGTGGATTCCGAAGCAACTGAGCTTTTCGTTTCTGCTGCATATCTTGCAGCACATGAAATCGGACTGGATCCCCACCTGATCCTGGCTGTCATGGCTATTGAATCCAGCTTCAATCCGGAAGCCGAAAGCCCGGTCGGCGCCCAGGGACT
>JAJDFZ010000023.1 GCA_030269625.1 Oxalobacter sp. OttesenSCG-928-P03
CATCATAATTGCATCACAACCGCCGGAAACCCGCATAAACACTGACTATTCAGACCAATCCAGCATCGGGGCAACAGCAATTTTTCGTGGAGGCAATGTCATGGTTGCGGAGTTTACCGCATTCCGGTGGAATTTGAGAAACGGGTGAAAACATTCCTTCCTTTTTATACGGATTTGGCTTGACATCGGGAACTTTATGGTTTTTAATAACTAAAAAACTAGTTATATAGTTATGTTTTGATTTGACGTAACGTACAATCCTGTCTGTGTTCGGTATTCGCGCACAGCATTGAAACCGGGAGCACACCATGAGTGAGATCACCCCATATCAGGAAGCGGGCATTTCCAGTCACCCTGCCCTGACAGCGGAAAACGATACTTCCCTGCCCGCGCTAGGCTGGGGATTATTCGGCCGTTTTTTTCTTGCCAATGCCGGCACGCTCTTCCTCCTGGCCGGAATTATCTGCTTTTTTGCCTATAACTGGGAAAACCTGACTGCCTTCGCCAAGTTCGGCATCATCGCGGCCGGAATGCTGATGGCTGCCGCTTTCCCGCTGCGGCGCGGTCTTTTCTCCACCAGCGGCAGCCTGGGGCTTTTAGCCTGCGGCATTTTAGGTGGCGCACTTATGGCTGTTTACGGACAGGTATACCAGACCGGCGCGAATGCTTGGGAACTCTTCCGTTCCTGGGCTTTCTTCCTGATCCCCCTGACCATCCTGGGACGCCAGGCCGGGCTGTGGTTTGCGCTCTGGCTGGTTTCCACGCTCTGGGGCATTCTCTACCTGGGCCAACGGGTTGATACCCTGCACGACAGCACTATGCGGGATAATCTCGTCCTGTTCCAGTGCCTGGCGCAGACCGCTTTTTTTATTGCCTGGGAAGCCGCCGCCCATTTCTTTGCCGGTCCGCGCTTTCCTTTCCTGAAAGCGCGCTGGCTGCTGCGCATCATCGGGCTTTCCCTGCTTGCTTTCCTGACTTTTGCCCTGGGGCTGTTTATCACAGGAGACGAAGACACGCTCAGGCACCCGCTCATTTATACGGGGCTTTATCTGGCACTCATGACGGGAGGGGCTTTTTACTATCGCGTCAGACATACCGACCTCTTTATGATTGCCTCGGGTCTTTTCAGCCTGATCATTCTTGTGCTGACTTCCATTACCCACCAGCTTCGCCGAATGGATATGACTGTCTTTCTTTCCGTCATGGTGGTTATCCTGCTTGTCGGCTCGGCCGTTTCAGGAAAACTGCTGATCGCCTGGTACCGGAAATGGAAGGAAAGTATCCGCCAATACCGGGAAAAAACAGAAACGCCATCCGCCTTCACTGAGTCCGTATCTGCCGAATCATCAACCGTTTCGCCAGCCCTTCCCTCCGGCTTTTCCATCCCGGCGCTGCGCCTTGCCCTGGAAGGGAAGACCAGGGATGATGCCGCTATCGAAAGTGATGAAACAGATACCTCCGCCAGCGCCACCGCACATACGCCCTGGCAGGCCCGCATACTGATGGGACTTTGCGCCTGGATTGCGGTTCCCTGCATGATTGCCCTGATTTTCACCCTTTTCACCTCAAGTTTTGATACCCGGGGATACAGCATCCTCTTCCTGCTTCTCCTGGGGACCGGTATTGCCCTGAGTTATCTTCGCGGGGTCTTTTTCGGGCAGGCCGCGCTCTGCATGTGCCTGACCGGTGCGTCGGCTGCCGGCGTACTGCTCGGTATCGAAACCGGAAACCGTCAGTTTTTCCTTCTGCCATCCATCCTCATCTTTGCCGTCAGCGCCTTCCCGGCAAGAAACAATGCCTACCGTTTTCTCGCAGCCACATTCGCTGTTACCCTGCTGCTCTTTCAGGTAGACCTGCTTGCTTACCCGCTGGAACGGGGACATTACCGATATCTGGAAACGGTCAGCGCCAACCTCGGGGAGACGTCCATTTTGGGGCTGGCTGCCTTTGGCCTGATTTACTCGGCATGCTGCGCGGGACTTGTCCATGCATGGAGAAAATTCACCCGGAGCGGCACACTGTTCCTGCCGCGCCGTCCATTCGTAGCATCCCTTTTTGCCATTCCCCTCATGATTGGCATATTCTCCCTGCTGTTTCATTCCAGCAGAACAATGCAGTTTCTCTCCATGGAACTGGGCATGTCAGGCATTTCCATCCGGATGATTGGCATTGGCGGGGCCGCCGGGCTGGGATATCTCATCTTTCAGCTGACAACAGACCTGGATATCCGTCCTGCAGCGCGGATTATCATGACGCTGCTCTGTATTCCGGCTGGCGTGGCCTCCTGGTACATGCCATGGTTTGGCATCGGCCTTTTGATGCTTGCCATGTCCCGCCAGGCAGGATCCATCACGCTTTTAGGCACAGCCACGCTTTTTCTGGCGTGCTGCACGGTACTGGAATATTACGCCCTTTCCACAACGCTTTTGGTGAAATCCCTCTCGCTGGGCGGCATTGGCATCATCCTTCTCATAGCAGCAACAGGACTGCATCAGTATATGAGCCTGTGTGTAAAGAAAGGGTTACTGCCTGTCCCTTCCTGGCTTGCCCCTGCTTCAAAGCAGACCGTTTCCGTATCCATGGCAGACACACCGGCCGGCCATACGGGCAAACTGGCACGAGCACTGGTGGCTGGCAGCATCCTGGTTTTTTTTCTCTTTTTTGCTTATGGCGTACAGCAGAAAGAACATCTGCTTGGCAGCGGTGAACGCATTGTCCTGGATTTGCGCCCGGTTGACCCGCGTTCTCTCATGCAGGGAGATTACATGACCCTGAGACTGGAGGTGGAAGATCTCGCCTACCAGGCGCTGCAACAGTCGGCATCGCGTGAAGAAACCCCGGGAATATTCCTGAAAGGCACCATCGTTGTCGCGCCGGATGACAGCGGCGTCTTCCGTTTTGTCCGCCTGGATGACGGCACACCGCTTCAGGAAAAAGAAGCCCGCCTGCTTTACAGGGGAAAAAGGTACGGAATCAAAATCGGCTCAGGATCCTTCTTTTTCCAGGAAGGCTATGGAAAAATATTTGAAACAGCCCGCTATGTCGAACTGCGGGCAAGCCCAAACGGAGAAACGCTGATTACCCATCTGCTGGATGAAAAGCGGGAACGTATCGTTCCCGGGAGTATGACGCCTTAATGTGATGCCTGCGAAAAACGGATTATCCGCCCTTGTCCGCATCCTGAATCCGCCTGTCTGCATGCTCGCCAATCCAGCGGTCAATAACGCGGTAATTTCCACTGGCGCTCTTTCTTTTCTGGCGGATCATGTTCTGGTCTGCTGCTGTCTGCAACTGGAAAAGATCCACGCCCTGCTCTGTGCTGGCCATTCCCATGGACAAGAACACCGGAAGATTATCCGGGCTGGCATTGTGTTTTCTGCATGCTGAACGGATATTGCGCATCAGCCTCAATGCCACATTGACTGAACAGCGCGGAAGCAGGGCAACGAATTCATCTCCCCCCACGCGCGCAATCGTGTCTCTCGACCGGAAAACGCGCCGAACCAGATCGGCCGCTGCCACAAGCATGCCATCGCCGGCCTCATGCCCCAGATTGTCATTGATCCGCTTTAATCCATCCATGTCGATATAGATGAGGGAAACCGGATAATCCGCCTCCGTCAGGGCAGCCAGTTCCGTATCAAATGCCAGCCGGCTGGCAAGCCGGGTCAACTGGTCCGTGTTGGCGATATTGGCCAGCGCTTCCTGTGATTCGTGCAATTCGTTCACAATGGTATGAAGCCCGATAATCCGCCTTGCCCGGCCGGCCTTGTTCCTGTCGACCACCTTGGCGCGGGACATGATCCAGTTGTACGTCCCGTCGGCTGCCCGGAAACGGTAGATACTTTCAAAAACATCGCCCAGTTCGGGAGAGTTGATATAGCCGTACTGCAATTGCATGGTTTTCTCAAGATCATCCCGGTGCACCCGGGATACCCATGAATTCAGTTCATTCGGAAAATGTGCCGGATCATATCCCATCATGCTGGCATAGCGCGGACTGTAATAGACTTCGTTGGTTTCGGCATTCCAGTCCCACAGCCCGGCCCGCGCTGCATCAAGCGCATGCTGCATGCGGCTCGCATTGTCATACATCTCTTTTTGCCGGTTCAGTGACGCAAGATCCAGCGAAAGGGCAATCACGCGTATGGCACGGTCCGCTTCGTCACGGTCAATTACATAAAACTGGGTCAATACCCATTGGTAGCCGCTGGAATCCGTTTTGATCCGGTGAAAAAAATCAAAGTGATCACCTTTTTCCCTGGAAAGGAACATGTTGTCAAAACGAACAAGAAAATCCCGGCGGTCGAGCGGATGAATGAGTGAACGCCAGGAACGCTTTTTTCCGGAAAACGTTTTCAGTTCCTGTTTTGCGCTACTCAGATAAAGGGTTTCAGACGGCATCTCCCAAAGCCACAGGAGTCCATCCCGAGAAAAAAGATTATCCGCAATAGTGGAAAAGATTTTTTCGAGTTGTTCGCGCTGCCCAAGCATCATATCCAACAGAAAAGAGGTCAAACACATCATGTATCGAACCTGCTTTTTCCTGTTGATGGCTCCCCCCATGCAACACATTCACAGCAGACACATGCAAACCGCCTGTAACACTTAAGTATAACAAAAGCCTTTCCTGAGTAAAAACTTTTGACAGGGCAGCCCGGCTTTTTGCCGGTAAGGGAATATTTCAAGACCAACACGGCCACGCTGATCCGGATGACACTTCCCATTGTGCTTTCATTCAGCGTTCTTGTGATAGGCTATTACCTGATTCTTGTCAGGATATTCCAATGAAACCCGCCTTTTGCCAAAGCTGCTGCATGCCCATGACAAAACCCGATGATCATGGCTCCAATCCGGATAAAACACCCAGCGCGGACTATTGCCGCTACTGTTTCCAGAACGGCGCCTTTACCCGGGAAATGGACATGGAAGAAATGATTGAGCATTGCCTGAAATTCCTGGATGAGTACAACAAAGGCGCGGAAGAAACGCTTTCCCGTGAAGATGCGGCAAAACAGATGCGTCATGTTTTTCCCCAGTTGAAGCGCTGGTCCGCTACCTGACACACCCTGAAAAAACGGCAGCCGCAGCTGCCGTTTCCGGTTAAAAGGTCCTGTCAGCCGAAAAACGCTGCCAGATGTTCCTGATAACGTTTTGTATAACCCGGCACATCAGGCATCTTCATGACATCATTGCACATGAAGGTCGGCAGCGGCGTCATGCCCAGAAACTGGTTTGCCTTGTGCACCGGCATCATCACGCCATCAATCCCCACCCCCTCGAAAAACTGGGAGGGGTCGGTAAAGGCTTCCAGAGGGGCATTCCAGGTCGTCGAAATCATGTATTTCCGTCCCTGCAGCAAACCGCCGGAGCCGTATTTTTTCGCATCATCGGCACGCGTTCTGCCATCGTTGGCATACAGCTTTCCATGCCCCTCGGTAAAGACATCATCCATGTATTTCTTCAGGATCCACGGCGGCCCCATCCACCATCCCGGTATCTGGTAAATAATCACCTCGGCCCAGAGGTATTTATCGACTTCCGCCTGGATATTGTAGCCCTCATCCACGACGGTAACCTGCACATCATGCCCTTTTCCCTTCAGATAATCAGCCGCCACCTGTGTCAGCGTGGTATTCAGCTGTCCGCCGGAGTGGGCAAACTGTTTCATGGCGTTAATGATAAGTATCTTTGTCATAATCTGCCGCCCGCAAAAAATTGAATCCATTAATCAAAGCACTGCAAAAAATCGCCTGGGCGCCTGTCTTTACGGACAGGCAAATTCCCTGTTTTCTCCTGAAAGCCATCACATAGTTTGACATAGCTCTACAACGGGAAAAAAGAGGTTTCCGATAATGGCTCATCCATCTTAAACACTCCTGCGGAGCCTGTCCATGAGTGATGCTACCGGTTCTGCCGGGCGGCATTGCCGGACAGCAGTGCAGTACGCCAGCGCTCAGTGCGGTTCAGGCAGCGGCAGGCAACACCACTCCCCTGACAGGCTACACCATTACCTACGCCATATCCAATGTACTGCTGCCGCTTCTGGGACCGGTTATTGTTGGCATCGGTTTTGCATAGCACGGCTGCACGAAAGAAAAAGAGGCGTCAGATGATATCTATCGTGGCATTGAGGCCATGCAGTGCGTCGGGAACCAGTTCCAGGGCCATCACATATTTTTCGGGAATATCATCCGTATGCCGGACGCCATAGCTGGCGGCAGAGTGAAAACCAAACCGGGAGTAATAATCCGGGTCTCCCACCAGAAATACGGCGCGAAATCCCATTTCCGCCGCCCGCTTCATCCCTTCTTTTATCAGCGCAGAACCGATTCCCCTGTCCCGGCATGCCAGTTCCACGGAAACCGGGGCCAAAAGCAGCGCCTCAACACGTCCTTTCGGTGAGGAAAGATAGGTTCTTGTGAACATGATGTGCCCGATGATCGCCCCCTTTTCCTCGGCGACAAGCGCCAGTTCCGGCACATAATTGACACCCTCCCTCAGGACATCCACAAAATTCTGCTCGTTTCCGTCTGATACCTTTGCCGTGGCAAAAGCCGTTCTCACGAAATCATGCAGCCAGGGAAATTCTTCCGGCTTTTCCGGCCTGATAAGCATGGTGCCTTCCTTTCAAAAAATCTGTTCCCGATGTCAGGCGGCATTCTATCAGACAGGCAACAACGTTTCCTTCCCGCCCCGGAAAAAACAGGAAAAATCTGCGCAGAATATGGTCTTTTCAGACACTTTCAATCGAAATCAAAAAAGGCACATTTTCTGCTGATGGAAGTTCCCGCGCAATAAATTCCTCGCCTGAAAGGATTGGCATGACGGTGTAAAATACGTTTACGTGTGTTGACATTTCACTAACATTTCATTATCTTGATTTACTGACAACAACAACGTATTCATCAACCATGAATGTATTTTCTGCGCAGTTCCAAAAGTCCACTGCGTGACCTGAATGTTTTACCCTGATGTTCAATTGATCAGCGCGTGTTTACCCTAACGGCATGTGCGAAAAAAGAGGAGCAAAATATGCACAAGGCAGCAAAAACAAAAAACGCCTTCATGACAGCTTTACTGGCTATTGCTGTTGTTTTTACCTTTTTCTCAGGCAATGCCTTTGCCGAACAGAAAGATCTTGGTGGCATGGCCCCTGCTGAAGCACTGGAGTACATGAAAAAAACAGAAAACCTGTACATCCTTGATGTCTCTCCTCCAGAAAAACATAATTCCATTCATTTCAACGGCTCGTATAACATTCCGCAGGCCGAGCTGCTTTCACGTATCAATGAAATTCCCAAAGACCGGCCTGTACTCATTCATTGCCGCCTTGGCCGTACCTGCGTAAAAGCCTATCCGCTCATCAAGAAAATGCGTCCGGACATTCCGGTAATCTCCTACCTGAATGGAGAGCCCCCGTTTGAGGAATACAACAACTGGCTGAAAACGAAAAAATAACAGGCCGGTTACGATACCAAAACAAAACCCTGCCGCTCACACTCTGGCAGGGTTTTTTCATTGTGATGCCGGAGGCAAACCGGATCACCAATCCGCAAACGCCGGCATGACAGGGTATGCCGGACGCTTGCAGAGTGGCTTCGGAGAGTTCTTATTCCGTTCCGCTTTTCTTGTCGAAGACCAACTCGCCGTCCCTGGCATCAATAACAATCGTATCCTTCGGTCCGTACCGGCCTTCCAGAATAAGCTTCGATACCGGATTTTCGATCTGGCTCTGGATTGCCCGTTTGAGTGGCCGTGCACCATAAAGCGGGTCAAAACCGGCTTCCGCAATTTTTTGAAGCGCCTTTTCAGAAATATCAAGCGACATTTCCATGGCGGCCAGCCGTTTTTCAAGGATGGAGAGCTGGATCTTGGCAATCGAGCCGATATTTTTCTCATCCAGCGCATGGAAAACGACAATCTCGTCGACACGATTGATGAATTCCGGCCTGAAGTGACGGCGAACCTCATCCATAACACCGACTTTCACCAGCGCCGGATCACTGCCTTCCATTTCCATTTCCTGGATCAGATGTGAGCCCAGGTTGGACGTCATGACAATCACGGTATTCTTGAAATCAACCGTCCTGCCCTGCCCATCTGTCATCCGGCCATCATCCAGCACCTGCAAAAGTACATTGAATACGTCCGGATGCGCTTTTTCAATTTCATCCAGGAGAATGACACTGTAAGGTTTGCGGCGGACTGCCTCGGTCAGGTAGCCACCCTCCTCATAACCGACATACCCCGGTGGCGCGCCGATCAGGCGGGCAACAGAGTGTTTCTCCATGAATTCGCTCATGTCGATACGGACCATGGATTCATCCGTGTCAAAAAGGAAAGTGGCCAGCGATTTGCACAGTTCGGTTTTACCCACGCCCGTAGGCCCCAGGAACATGAAGGAGCCATAAGGACGGTTCGGGTCCCCCAGGCCGGCGCGTGACCGGCGGATCGCATCCGAAACCGCCACAATCGCCTCATCCTGGCCGACAACCCGCCTGTGCAGCTCATCCTCCATGTGCAGGAGCTTCTCACGCTCGCCCTGCATCATCTTCGATACCGGGATACCGGTTGCGCGTGAAACGACTTCCGCAATTTCCTCTGCCTCTACCTGGGTACGCAAAAGTTTCGGATGATCGGTTTCCTGCTGACTTTCTTTCCTGTTCTGCTCATCCAGCGCTTTTTCCAGTTCGGGCATTTTGCCGTACATCAGCTCGGACATTTTCTGGAAATCTCCCTGGCGCTTGGCTTCCTCCATTTCCTGGCGAACCCTCTCGATCTCCTCCTTGATGTGCTTGGCGCCTTCAACACCCGCCTTTTCGGCTTTCAGCACTTCGTCATAGTCAGCATATTCCCGCTCCAGCTTTTCAATTTCCTCCTCGATCAAGGCCAGGCGTTTCTGCGATGCTTCATCTTTTTCCTTTTTGACCGCTTCCCGCTCAATCTTGAGCTGGATGATCCGGCGGTCAAGCTTGTCCATGACTTCCGGCTTGGAGTCAATCTCCATCTTGATGCGCGAGGCTGCCTCGTCAATCAGGTCAATAGCCTTGTCAGGGAGAAAGCGGTCCGTAATATAGCGGTGTGACAGTTCCGCCGCCGCGATAATGGCAGGGTCCGTAATTTCGACGCCGTGATGGAGCTCGTATTTTTCCTGCAGACCGCGCAAAATCGCGATCGTATCCTCAACAGAAGGCTCATCCACCATGATTTTCTGGAAACGCCGCTCCAGCGCGGCATCCTTTTCGACATATTTGCGGTACTCATCCAGCGTGGTGGCGCCTACGCAGTGAAGCTCGCCCCTTGCAAGCGCAGGCTTGAGCATATTGCCCGCATCCATGGAACCCTCGGTCTTGCCCGCACCCACCATGGTATGAATCTCGTCAATAAAGACGATGGTCTGCCCTTCATCCTCAGCCAGCTCATTCAAGACCGCTTTCAGGCGTTCCTCAAATTCGCCTCGATACTTGGCACCCGCTAAAAGCGCTGCCATGTCCAGCACCAGCACGCGCTTGCCTTTCAGGCTTTCCGGCACTTCACCGTTGACGATGCGCTGGGCCAGCCCCTCGACAATAGCCGTCTTGCCCACACCGGGCTCACCGATCAGGACAGGATTATTCTTGCTGCGGCGCTGGAGCACCTGGATCGCCCGGCGGATTTCATCATCCCGCCCGATCACCGGGTCGAGCTTGCCCATCCTGGCGCGCTCGGTCAAATCCAGCGTAAATTTTTTCAGTGCCTCGCGCTGGTCCTCGGCATTGGCCGAGTTAACCGGGCCACTGCCCCGGACAGCCTTGATGGCCGCTTCCAGCGAAGTACGCTCCAGCCCGTTTTCACGAGCAATCCGGCCGGCATCCGAACGGTCTTCCAGGAGGCCAAGCAGCACCATTTCACTCGCGATAAACTGGTCACCCCGTTTCTGCGCCTCACGGTCTGAAAGATTCAAAAGCGCCAGCAGTTCGCGTCCTACCTGCACATCACCGCCGGTTCCCGATACTTTCGGGAGGCGGTCAAGCGCGCTTTTCAGACCAGCGTCCAGGGCATTGACGTTTACGCCGGCTCTTTGCAAAAGCGATCTGGCGCTACCGTCATTTTGCTGAAGGAGCGCGATGGTCAGATGCACAGGGTCAATGTACTGGTTGTCATTCCCGACGGCCAGGCTGTGTGCATCTCCAATGGCTTCCTGCAGCTTTGTTGTCAATTTGTCTTGACGCATTGCATTCTCCAAATGTTTTATTCCGATTTGTTGTAAATGGGTGCAACTGCCTTAATTTCAAGACATTTTCGGCTTTTCTGCAGACGAAAATATCAAAAAAACAGCCGTGAGCGGCTCAACCGGGATCAGGAGGCAGAAAAGAGCCGGTAGCAGGCAAAACCCGCGAGGCAGAAGAGTATGGAGCCGAGAAGATGCAAAAGGGCATGTCCCAGTACCCACAGGTATTCTCCGCGCTGCAGGAGAATGACCGATTCGGCGGAAAAAGTGGAAAAGGTGGTCAGGCAACCCAGAAAACCCGTGATGATGAAAAGCCGCCATTCAGCGCTCAAGGCTGCAGAATGGCTGAAGAAAGCAACCGCCATACCGATCAGGTAGCCGCCAAGCAGATTGGCAAAAAGTGTTCCCAGTGGCAAATGGCTGTGCAGGGCATTCATCAGGCTTGCCAGCCCCCACCTCAACCAAGCGCCCAGTGCGGCACCAACGCCAACCGCCAGCCAGGTCATGCGCTATCCTCGTTCAGCCATTTTTCAGCAGCCAGCCTGTCAGATTCTTTGGCATCCACCCAAAAGCCTCCGGATGCGGTGGTTTCCTTTTTCCAGAAAGGCGCTTCCGTTTTCAGATGATCCATGATGAATTCGCAGGCGGCAAAAGCATCGGCGCGATGCCCGGCAGCAACCGCAACCAGAACGATCTGGTCCGCGGGAGCAAGCGGGCCGATACGGTGGATGACGCGCACCCCTTCCAGTGTCCAGCGCGCCTTTGTCTTTTCCACAATACCCGCAAGCGCTTTTTCCGTCATCCCCGGGTAATGCTCCAGTTCCATCAGTGACACGGCATTGCCGTCGCTGATATCGCGCACGGTGCCGACAAAACTGACAACCGCACCCACACCGGCATTGCCGTCACGCAGGCGGGCCAGCTCTATGGAAACATCAAAATCCCTAGTTTGAACACTGACAGACATGGGATAAATATTCAATCAAAAGCAAAAGCATACCTGCAAACAGGCAGACCTGCCAGAACCGGTACAGAAGAAACGCTTTTCCCATAAAAAAATCCTCCGGGGGCAAAGCCTGAACCGGAGGATCAACCGCGAGGAGAGAAATTCTGTCAGTGCCGGCCTGCTCTTCCAGTACCCGCACCGCCCCAGCGGCCCGGTGCGGCATGGCGCGAGCCGCTCGCAGGCTGTGAAAAGGACGGGCGGGAATATGGTTCGCGTGAAACAGCGCCTGCCTGGCGCCTGTCACCGGACGACCTTGCAGCAACGTTCGATGAACGGGCATGAGCCCTGTCAGACGAGCGGCCCTGAACGGGAGAACGTCTGTAAGACATGTCACGCGATGATCGTTCTTTCAAATCCGGACGCCTGTGCGCCGATCCCTGGCGCTGCCCGTATCCGGGCCCGGAAAAACCCTTGTGCCCGGCTCCCTCTCTGCCGGGACGGTACGCATGCGAAGCGCCATAAGGCGGTTTTTTGATCGTACCGGCTGGCCTGCCATATCCGGGGCGAACATGGCTGGAGACTCCACGCCCCGGCCTGCTGTATCCCGGCCCCGGGCGCGGCCGGCTTCCCGGTCTGGCATGACCGGCAGGATGCCTGGGCGGCGAATTCCAGTGGATATGGCGGCGGCGCCAGTCAGGCCGCCCGTAAAAACGGGTATAGCTGAACCAGATTCCGCTTCCCCACATAAAGCCGCTGGAATAATAGCCGGGATAATAAGCATAGCCCCGCCATGGTCTCCAGTAATACGGAACATATCCGGGCCACCACCAGGAGCCGTAAACCACGGCTGGATCGTAATACGGCACATAAACCACTTCCCGTGAAGCCGGTTCAATGGCAATACTGTTTCCGGTCCTGACCACATTCATATGATCATCCGACTCGAGATTGCCTGTTGCCCGGGCCTGCCGTCGCAGATGCTGGACACGGTCCATGACATCCTCTCGCTGCACTTTGAAGGCATTGCCCAGTTTGACGGTCCAGCCCATATTGGATGACATCGTCGACAGTACATCGGGAAATGCCAGGAGTGAAGTGACGGCGGGACTCCAGTCAAAATCAGCAGCCGCCTCGATAGCGTCATCACCACTCAGTTCCGGATTGGCATTCAGCCATTTGGCGGCTTTACTCACATCTGACGGAGAAGTCGCTGCCATCAACACCTGGATCAACAATGCATCGGGATACAGGGCAATCGGCGCCAGCATCTGGTCCAGTTCAGCATTCGTATAATTTTTTTTGAGGGACGCCGTACTGATGGTCTCGGCCCTTGCGGGGGACAGCATGACGAAGCACAGGAAAACAAGCGACAGGCCTGCCAGGAACAACCCGCCAAAGGTACTCTCCTTCATACGCATGTTTTTCATCTCCGCCTCCCGTGCCAACACTGCAGGTGTTTAACAATAAAAGTGGCTCTCCACGAATCCATTATTTCGGATTCCGTGAGACGGCATTGTTTTTTTAACAAATTATTACATCTGCAAATCTTCGTCATACTCTTTTACATGACAAAAAACACCGCAGATAAAGAGATGCGCGCGCTGTATCAGTCCTGAAAGGATTGCATGGCGCTTTCATCCGCTTCAGTAAATTCAGCGGGGATATACATCACGCGGGCAAAATTTTTCGTCAGCAACTCTTCCATGACGCTATCAGGCGTACGGCTTTCCCGCCATATTTCATTTTTGCGGTAAAAGGTATTGCCGATTTTCAGAAACTGATGCTCCCGCTCAAACACCCGATAGGCGTAATCCGGTTCGGCATCCGAATACAGTTCGCCGTGAAGGAGCGAATCTGAAAGCCAGATGCGCAACTGGAACGTCTGTTTTGTGCGGTTTGTGAACTGGTAATCGCGATAATTGAAAAAGATGGTCGCTCCCGTTCCGAAAGGAATCACCCTGCCATCATCGGGAAAGGGGTCAAATGAATGCCGGTGCCGCTCTGTCACCGTCAGCGGGCTGTGAAGCACCAGCCAGTGGATCAGGTTGGCAATCTGGCAGATACCGCCGCCGATCCCGGTTGCCGGTTCGCCAAAAGACAGTTCCATGCCGGGCAGATATCCCTTTGCGGCTGTTGGCCGGCCGACAAGACGGCAATAGGAAAAAACCTCGCCCGGACGGATAAGAATGCCATCCAGATGCCTGACTGCCAGCCTCAGGTTGGTCACCTTGTTGACCTGCAGTTGCATCTCGCTCTTGCCCAGCTGGCGCATCAGGACGGACTGGTGCTCCCTGATGCGGTATGGCAGTGTTTCCTGTTGCAGGACTGAGGCGTATTTCCTGCCATCAGAAAACCACCTGGCATAGCGCCTTATCCGTTTTTCCCAGACTGAAATAAAGTAAAAAACCGGGTGACGCTGGCTGAGCAGTTTTTTCTGTGGCTTCATGTGCAACCGGCAATTTACTTGCCCGGAACAATGCGCATGGAATAGTCGGTTGCCCTGATGTTCTTGGTCAGCTCCCCGACCGAAATCCGGTCCACACCACTTTCCGCGATCAGGCGCACATTAGCTGTGTTGATGCCGCCGGAAGCTTCCAGCACGGCCCTTTCGCCTTCTTTTTCTGCCGGGGTCTTTCTTTCCGCCGTGCGCTTGACGGCCTTTTTCATCATTTCGACACTGAAATTATCGAGAAGAATCGATTTGGCACCCGCAGCCAGCGCTTCTTCAAGCTGCTGGAGGTTTTCCACCTCAATCTGGACAGGCACTTTCTCATTGCCTGAGCGGGCAGCATCAATGGCCTGCCTGATGCCCCCTGCTGCCGCAATATGGTTTTCCTTGATCAGGATGGCATCATACAGCCCCATCCGCTGGTTTTCTCCGCCACCGACACGCACGGCATATTTCTGCGCCAGCCTGAGGCCCGGCAGCGTCTTGCGCGTATCATAAATCCGGGCACGGGTACCTGAAATCAGGTGAGTGTACTCCCGCGTCAAGGTCGCCACGCCCGAGAACAACTGCAGAAAATTGAGAGCCGGCCGCTCAGCTGTCAGAAGCGCCCTTACCGGCGCGTGAATCAGGCAGACTTCGGTGTAGGCCGGCATCAGGTCGCCTTCGGCATAGTGCCACTCGATCCGGGTACGGTCATCGATTCTTTCCATGACGGCGTCAAACCAGGGCGCACCACACAGCACGGCATCTTCGCGAACCACCACATGCGCCTTGACTATGCGGCCTTCAGGCAAAAGGGAGGCCGTCAGATCCCCCGTTCCCACATCTTCTGCCAGAGCAACGTCAATACTGGCAGCCATCGATTTTCCCAGTTCCGTGTCAAAGGGTGCGTAAGGATTTTTCAGATTGCTGCTCATGCCGGACCTATCCCAGAAAAGTGTTTTCCATCAGCCGAAGGATCGCCTTTTGCCTGCAAACCGGCCTTATGCTTTGCCGCAAAATCGAGCATGCGCTCGACACTGACAACCGCTTTTTCCCTGATAGCCGGATCCACGTGAATTTCATTTTTTTCTGTCTCGATGACATCAAGCAGATTCGAGAGATAATTCATGGCCATCCAGGGGCAATGGGCGCAGCTCTTGCAGGTGGCGCTGTTGCCTGCTGTCGGCGCTTCAATCAGTACCTTGCCCGGCGCAGCCTGCTGCATCTTGTGGAAAATACCCTTGTCGGTTGCCACGATGAATTCCGGCGCATCCATGTCTCTTGCCGCCGCGATAATCTGCGAGGTTGACCCCACCACATCCGCCAGCGCGACGACTGAAGCGGGCGACTCCGGATGCACCAGCACCTTCGCCTGCGGATGGACTTCCATCAGCATTTTCAGCTCGGCTCCCTTGAACTCGTCATGCACCAGGCAGGACCCCTGCCAAAGCAGCATATCCGCCCCGGTCTGCTCCTGGATATAACGGCCAAGATGCCTGTCCGGCCCCCAGATGATTTTCTTGCCCCGGGCATGCAGATGCGCCACGATCTCAAGGCCGATGGAAGATGTCACCATCCAGTCAGCCCGCGCCTTTACTGCGGCACTGGTATTGGCATAAACGACAACGGTCCGATCCGGGTGCGCATCGCAAAATGCCGTGAATTCCTCTACCGGACACCCCAGATCCAGGGAGCAGCTGGCATCCGGATCAGGCATGAAAACCCGTTTTTCCGGACTCAGCATTTTTGCCGTTTCCCCCATGAAGCGTACACCCGCCACGAAAAGGGTTTGGGCGGGATGATCCCGTCCGAAACGCGCCATTTCCAGCGAATCCGCCACGCACCCGCCCGTTTCTTCTGCCAGATCCTGAATATCAGGATCAACATAATAATGGGCAACCAGCACCGCTTCCTTTTCTTTCAGCAACCGGCGGATTTTTTCTTTCATTTCCGCTTTTTCCGCCAGTGTCGGCTCTGGCGGAATGCGCGCCCAGGCGCAGGCAATGCTTACCGCACCGTCTGGCCCCTGTGGAAGATCGTATTCCACTTCCTTGATATTTTCAGTGCCTGCCTGATTTTGCATGTTCATTACCGAAAAAGAGGTGGTTCAAATTCTGACTGTCGCATATCCGGTTATGCGTTACTGCACATTATCGCAAAGAAAAAGGATATCCGAAAAAGAGGACTGTTTATTCGATGCCCTGGCTGGCGAGATATTCTTCGTATGTTCCCTTAAAATCAATCACCTCGCCGTCTTTTACTTCCAGAATGCGTGTCGCCAGTGAAGAGACAAACTCACGGTCATGCGAGACGAAAATCAGTGTGCCTGCATAGCGGTCCAGCGCGATATTCAGCGATTCGATAGATTCCATATCCATATGGTTGGTCGGCTCATCCAGGAGCATCACATTGTGGCGGCCCAGCATCAGCCGCCCGTAAATCATCCGTCCCTTTTCGCCCCCTGACAGGACCTTCACGGGCTTTTTCACCTCGTCTCCGCTGAAAAGCAGACGGCCCAAAATGGAGCGGACAGCCTGGTCATCGTCGCCCTCTTTCGTCCATCGCCCCATCCACTCCGTCAGGTTCATGGTATTTTCAAATTCATCTGACGGATCCTGTGGCATATAGCCGATGTCCGCATGTTCAGCCCACCTGACCATGCCGCTGTCGGCTTCCATACCACACGCTGCACTGCCGATACAGCGCAACAGTGTCGTTTTGCCTGCGCCATTCGCGCCGATAATCGCCACTTTTTCACCCGCCTCGATCATGATACTGAAATTGCTGAAAATGGGACGGTCATAGGATTGGGACAACCCTTCAGCCTCGACAGCCAGGCGGTGCAGCTTTTTGCTGCCCTCGAAACGGATGTAGGGATGCGAACGGCTCGAGGGCACAACATCCTCTACCCTGATCTTTTCAATCTGCCGGGCACGCGATGTTGCCTGCCGGGCCTTGGACTTGTTCGCGGAAAAACGGCGGACAAATTCCTGCAATTCGGCGATTCGCTCTTTCGCCTTGGCGTTGGCAGCCTGAAGCTGGGCCTGCGCCTGGGCGGACGCCATCATGTAGTCATCATAATTGCCGGGATAAACTTTCAGCGTTCCGTAATCCATATCCGCAATATGGGTGCAGACCTGGTTCAGGAAATGGCGGTCATGGGAAATGATAACCATCGTCGATTCCCGCTCGTTTAACGTATTTTCCAGCCAGCGGATCGTATGGATGTCCAGGTTATTGGTCGGCTCATCCAGAAGCAGGATATCCGGGTCGGAAAAGAGTGCCTGCGCCAGGAGAACCCGCAACTTCCACCCGGGCGCAACCGCACTCATCGGACCATCATGCAGGGCAATATCGATTCCGACGCCCATCAGAAGCTCGCCGGCCCGCGCCTCTGCCGTATAGCCGTCATATTCGGCAAAAAGCGCCTCAAGATCAGCCGCCTGCATGTAATCCTCATCTGTGGCATCCGGGTTCGCGTAGATGGCATCCCGCTCTTCCTTTGCACACCACATTTCGGTATGCCCCATCATCACGACATCAAGAACGCGCATATCCTCGTAGGCAAACTGATCCTGCCTGAGCTTGCCAAGCCGTTCGTTGGCGTCCAGCATCACCGTCCCTGATGACGGCTCCAGGTCACCCCCTAAAATCCGCATGAAAGTCGACTTGCCGCTCCCGTTCGCCCCGATCAGGCCATAACGGTTTCCTTCCCCGAATTTCATGGAAATATTTTCAAAAAGCGGCTTTGCGCCAAACTGCATCGTAATATTGGCTGTGGACAGCACGATACTCCTCCACTGAATCAGACATAAAACGGGCCATTGTATCAAAGCTGCCGGTTTTTCAGGCAGGTAAATAACGCGCCGTCATCACCCAAAAACGGCAAAATAAAACACGCGGAAAACTGAGCTTCCTGCTTCAGGGAAACAGCGAAGAGCGGGATATGAGAAGCGAAACCGAAAAACAGCAGTTAGCGCTGGATTTTCAGTGTCGGATAAGCTGCCGCTTTCAGGCGCACGGTCCCGCTTTCAGAAACAAGACGGCTGCGGGCGCCGACAGGCAGGGTAACCTTGTCCCGGATATGTCCAAAAGGCAGGCCGGTAATCACCGGGATCGGGATATGGGAGCGAATCCAGTCCAGCATGGCGTCAAAATCATAGCCATTGTCATATTCCGTGAGGGAATAATTCGAAAAATCGCCTAAAACCAGCGCCTGCTGCAACGTGAGAATCCCGGCATGATACAGGTGCAAAAGCATGCGTTCGACACGGTAGGGATGTTCATGGATATCCTCAATAAAAAGGATGCCATCCTCAATGCGGGGCATCCATCTCGTGCCGACAAGCTGCGTTATCATCGTCAGATTCCCCCCCCAGAGTGTGCCAACCACATCCACTTCCGGGTTTTCCTGGGCCTGCCACTCAACCGTGTAATCGGGGCCGGACAGGCACTTCCAGAAATGGTCAAGTGTGAAATCGCTTTTGTCTTCCCGGGTAAAATCATTGCAGATCATCGGGCCGGCAAAACTGATCGCATTGGTCTGGCGCAGCAAAGCCAGTTGAAAGGCCGTGAAATCACTGTGGCCGACAAAAAGCTTTCCGCTGGAGGCATACATGTCAAAATCCAGATGCGGCAGCAGGCGCGACATGCCATACCCGCCTCTAAGCGCAATAACAATATCCACATCCGGATTGAAGGCAGCTGCCTGAATCTGTGAAAGACGCGCAATGTCATTTCCCCCAAACCGCTGGGACCGCCCCGAGTGCTGGTAATAATTGTAGACGCGGCAATTCTGCGCTTCCAGTTCCGCCACGGCACGCCCGACAGCGTCGTTATCCGGCGCATATCCCCCTGGTGCGACAATAGCAATACCTGTCGTGTTTTTTTGCATAAGTCTGTTCTTTTTTATAATCACTTTTCTGTGATTATATTCATATTCTTATCGTTTTTTTCAGCCGGAAAGCACGGGTGTTTTGGCCTCTTTTCTTCGCATGGCGAAAAAATCCTTTAAAAGCCGCGAGCATTCCTCTTCCAGTATCCCGCCTGTCACGGTCGCGTGATGATTCAGTGTCTTTTCATCAAAGAGATTAATGACGCTTCCGGCTGCACCTGTCTTGGGATCGCGCGCACCAAAGACAACCCGCCTTATCCGGGCGTGCATCATGGCACCCACACACATGGCGCAGGGTTCCAGCGTAACATACAGATCACATTCCGGCAGACGATAATTGCCCAGCCGCTGACCGGCTTCCCGCAGGGCCGCAATTTCCGCATGGGCCGTGGGATCATGCCCGGCAATCGGCTGGTTATGGCCGGATGCAATTATCCGGCCATCCCTGACGATAACCGCGCCCACCGGCACCTCGCCGATTGCGCCTGCTTTTTCCGCCTCAAGAAGCGCAAGACGCATGAACTCGCTGTCTTTATCCATTGGAAAGTGATGTCGACGCAGCCGTCACTTCAGCCCAGCTGTTTGGCGTCTCGTACAGTTTGATGCCCTGCAGGGTCAACCCGGCATCATAAAAATTTTCATACACGGTTTTCAGCGTATCAAAAGCGATCCGGGCCAGGTTTTCGACCGTTGGAATCCTGTCCAGAACGACCGTCTTATGGTCCGGCAGCGTATCCAGAAACCCGCGAACAGCCGTATCTCCCTCATACACCAGAAAAGCATGGTCCCACAGGGAAACCAAGTGGGTCTCCGCCAGTCTTTTCACATCAGAAAAATCCATCAGCATGCCTTCTGACGAAGCGCCTTTCTCGTCTTGAACCTGTCCCGAAAGCGTGATATGCATGACATAGCGATGTCCATGCACATTGCGGCATTCGCTTTTGTGGTTGGGAATCCGGTGCCCGGCATCAAACTCCAGTTTTCGTGTAATCGTCAGCATTGTGTGTTCCGTTCCCGTCCCTTTAAGGCGTGTTGACACGTCCTAGGGGATCTGTAAATACTTGTGTGTCTGCAGACTCAGCTTCCAGCGCGGATGCTTCAGGCAGGTTTCAACCGCGAGGGCGGTGTTTTTCTCCCGCTCAGGCCCATCCATTGGCTGCAGATAAAAATGGTCAAATGACAGATACTCATAGTCTGCCAGATTTTGACCATTTTGCGGTATAACCAGCTTTAATTCATTCCCGGCGTCCTGAACCAGCGGCACACCGGCTTTGGGGCTCACACAAATCCAGTCAATTCCATCAGGCGCTGAAATCGTGCCATTGGTTTCAATCCCCACCTCAAACCCGCGCGCATGCATGGCATCAATCAGGGGCGAATCAAGCTGCAAAAGCGGCTCGCCCCCTGTGAAAACCACGTACTTTGTTGATGCGGTCCTGTCCGGCCACAGCGCGTCTATCCGATCCGCAAGCAAATCAGCCGTGACATATTTCCCACCGTTTTCCCCATCCGTTCCGACAAACTCCGTGTCACAAAAACGGCATAGCGCCCCGGCACGATCCTCGTCACGGCCTGACCAGAGATTGCACCCTGAAAAACGGCAGAAAACAGCGGGACGTCCGCTCTGCGCTCCCTCCCCTTGCAGGGTATAAAAAATTTCCCGGACACTGTACGTCAAAACGGCATTCCACAGGTTGTTGATCCACTTTCACCTGCCATTGTCTCACCTCTTTGCCGTTTCGTCATTTTTTGATCTGAAGGTAATCCTCTTCATGTTCCAAAGGCTGTAACACAGGAAGCAGGCGTTTGGCAATCCCGGGAAAAGACTGGAGAAATAGCTCAAATTCTTCCGCGCTCAGCGCCCCGGACACGTGGTAACCCTGGGCATAATCACATCCCATGGATACAAGCGCATCAACCTGGTCCTGATATTCCACGCCCTCAGCCACAACCTGGATACCCAGCTTGTGCGCCATCACCGTCATCGCCTCGCACAACACCCTGTCATCCCTGTTATGCACGATATTGCGCGTGAACGCCCTGTCGATTTTCACATAATCGATGTCCAGCCTCGTCAGGTAGGAAAGCGAGGAATAGCCTGTTCCGAAATCATCCAACGCAACCGATATGCCTGCATCCCGGAATTCAAGCAGGCGATGGGTAATGCTGTCATTAAGGTTCAGGAGAAGCCCCTCGGTAATCTCGATGGTAATGGCACTGGGGGGCAAATCCAGGGCTTCCAGGTACTCAAACCAGGCGTGGATGTCTATCACCCCGCTTTTAAACTGAACCGGTGAAATATTCAGCCCCACCTGGAAATCCGGCACAAAAGCGCGCCATTTTTTCACTTTCTTTGCTGCCTCCATGAAAACCCAGTCACTGAATGCCTGGATAATGCCCGTTTCCTCGGCAAGCGGAATGAATTCGGCAGGACTGATCGCTCCCCTGACAGGATGGTGCCACCGGATCAGCGCCTCGGCATGGCTCAGGCTTCCCGATGCCAGGTTGATAATCGGCTGGTATACCACTTCAAACTGGTTTTTATCGAGCGCGGTTCTCAGGTCATTGATCAGCTGAAGGCGCATCTGGAGCGCCTCCTGCATGGACGGGGTGAAATAATGATAACAATTGCCGCCATCGTGCTTTGCGGCATACATGGCCTGATCGGCATTTTTCAGCAGCGTTTCCACATCGCCGGCATCTCCGGGAAAAAAAGTAATCCCGATACTGGATGAAACATGAACGCTGTTACCATCCAGCAAAAACGGCTCGGCAATCTCGGCAAGGATATTTTTAGCCACACGCTTGACGCTGGTGAAATCCACAATACCGCCCAGTATGACCGTAAATTCATCCCCCCCCAGGCGGGCAACCGTATCGGTTTCCCGCACACATAACTTCAGGCGGTCAGCAACCTGCATCAGGAGCAGATCACCAACAGCATGCCCCAGCGTGTCATTGACATACTTGAACTTGTCGAGATCCAGGAACATCAGCGCCAGGGACAGGCCGGCCCGCGCCGCCCGGCGAATCTCAAGCTGGAGCACTTCCGTAAACATGCGCCGGTTTGCCAGCCCCGTAACCGGATCGAAATTGGCCTGCTGCCAGATCAGTTCCTCTGAGCGTTTCTTTTCCGTAATGTCCCGGATAATACATTGCGCAAACCATTCT
Source organism: Oxalobacter sp. OttesenSCG-928-P03 (assembly GCA_030269625.1). Taxonomy (GTDB): domain Bacteria; phylum Pseudomonadota; class Gammaproteobacteria; order Burkholderiales; family Burkholderiaceae_D; genus Oxalobacter. The sequence continues at coordinate 21,656 of JAJDFZ010000023.1, forward strand.
CCTTCTGCCTCAATCACCCGTGCACTGACCTCAACAGGAAAAACACTGCCATCAATATGGAGATTGACCGTTTCAAAAATCAGGCTTTGCTCTTTCTTCAACTGGCTCCACCGGACCTCGAAATCCGCCAGCTTTGCAGGAGCAAGAAGCTGCCGGATATTCCTTCCGATCAAATCAGGCCGTGAACAGCCATACGCCGCTTCTGCCCGGTCATTGCCTTCAATGATGATCCCGGACTCATCCATCAGCAAAATAATGTCATTGGCATATTTGCTCAGGAAATCATAATGCTGGATCAGCGCCTGCTGCCTTAATACCAGCTTCAGATGGTCAGACTGATACCGCAAATGACGGTGCCTCAACCACAGAAAAACAAGGAACCCTGTCAGGGCAATAAAAAACGCCGTCGCAGAAAGGACAATCCATGCCAGGTGCTGTATTTTCTGCATGATTTCTTTCTGATCCACCTGCTGGGCCACAAGCCAGTTTGAATCCTTGATCCCGGCCACATAGGCGATAATCGGCTCGCCACGGACATCAACCCCTTTCATCAATCCGGTTTTTCCTGCCAGAACCGCCTTGCTCAATTGGGCTCCATGCTTGTTTTCGTTGACACCATCCAGCAAAATCGTTGCATCAAACTGATGGCTGATCACCCTTAGTCCGCCCTCCTCTTTCTGTAAAAGCACGGTTCGCTCACCCTGGCGATTCAAAAGCAGCGCTTCCATATAGGGATACAGGAAACCCGACGGGTCAACATGATAAATCAGTATGCTTTTGATCCGGTCCGCCCTTGTTTCATCCATGAGCGGTACCGCCATGGCAAACCCGGAATACTCTTTTCCATCCACGCCTGTCATGCGGCTCATCGGGCCAATGGCAATCATCCGGCTGCGCCTGACCCGCTCTATAAAATGTCTCGGCAGAATTTCATCATCCACCTCCTCATCGGGCCGGATATGAAAAACGCCGC
>JAJDFZ010000024.1 GCA_030269625.1 Oxalobacter sp. OttesenSCG-928-P03
GCTAACAGTTTTGGTAGACTAAGAATCCTAATTTAAGCCAGCGTAGCAATATTTGTTCAAATTTTGACCAATATTGACGAAAACATTATGGTATCAGAACTACTCCGTGCTGCTCGCTATGAAAAAACTGCTATTGCTGCGTTCAACTGTTCGGCTTTCGATAGTATGGCGGGTGTTGCCATGGCGGCCAAAGAGTCTGGGGTTCCGGTCATTATTCAAACTTCGGCTGCGTTAGTTGCAACTTTGGGAACGGCTTTGCCAAAAGGATGGTTTGATCTCGTCAAAAAGCATATTTGTTCTGATTGTTATCTACATCTGGATCACTGCCAAGACTTGGTACTCTTGAAAAATTGTATTGATGCTGGATGGGATATGGTCATGTATGACGGTTCTGCTGACAAAATCGAGGATAATTGTCGCAATATTACCGCTGTTATTGCATATGCACATAAAAACAACGTAGCTGTCGAAGGCGAAGTTGGGGGAGTTATGGGCGAAGAGAGTGGCAGTAAGAGTAGCAATGCATACGCATCAGCTCGAGATGTGAGTATGCTTGCTCAGTGTGGACCCGATTGTTTGGCAATAGGTTTTGGTAACGTCCATGGAAGTTATAAAACAAAGGAAACACTTAATTGGGATGTTTTGGTGCAAGCGGGGAAAACAACAGAGTTGCCGTTAGTTTTGCATGGAGGTTCTGGGTTGACTGATACGGAATTTTTTAAGGCGATAGATGCTGGTTGCGCAAAGATTAATATCTCCACCGAACTGAAGCGTGTGTATGCTAAAGCGGTCAAGAATTCCACTACATCTATGGAAGTGGTTATACAGCCACTTAAGCTGCATAGCGAACTTATGCAGCTGACTATGGAAACTGCACTTAACTTTATAACTATCTTTAGAGGCAGAAAAAATGCCAATGGGAAATTTTAATGATATTAGTCATAAATTTGGGTCTAAAAAGTATCCGTGCTATTGTTTTTTCAATGGATGGCAAGAAGATATCTTCTGCTTCCAAGCCCGTGCATACCAGACTCGCTGGTGATTTCGTCGAGCAGAGCGCACTTGAGTGGAAAGAAAAGTTATTCGAGGTCGGACAGGAAGCTGTAGATAAAGCCGAAGCAGCCTCTGTTGTGCGTTACGTAACCGTATCCTGTTCGGCCAGTTGCTTGTTACCGATCGATGAAAACATGGAGCCTCTGGCGCATGCCATTATGGTCTCAGACCGACGTGCCATGAACCAAGCGGAAGAAATAGCAATTTTGTCTGAATTCAATGAATTAGCTCTAAAGTATTCCTATTCGGTTTCAGGTTATAGTCAGTTTGCCAGAATTCTGTGGTTCAAACAGAATTCCCCAGAATTGTTCCAAAAGACAAAGATGTTCGTTGCACCAAACGATTATTTGCTAGGGATTCTCACTGGCGGCACAATTGTTACTGACATACTCAATGCCGAAAAACTCTACTACGATTCGGAAAATAATTGCTATCCCGAAGCTATATGTGATCGACTCGGTATATCTACAAGTTTGCTTCCGGAGTGTGTGGATATAGGCACATCAATCGGCCGGATGGAGAAAAAGGTTGCGACTAAGCTTGGTCTTGCTAATGCACCTGAAGTCATTGTTGGAACTTACGATGCTATTTGCTCTGTTTTTGGTACTGGGGTTTGCGATCCAGGCATGGTTTGTGATGTGTCTGGAACCGTAACTTCTATAAGGATGTATACAAACACTCCGGCAAAAAATTTTGATGGGAAGATTTTTTCACAATATTTTCCTCCCAGCCAAGGCTATCTCATAGGAGGTTCAAACAATTTGGGTGGTGGACTGATAGAATGGGCGAAACAAGTGTTTTACAGTGAAGTTGCTAATCCATACGAGTTAATGCAAACGGAGTGTCAGAGCTTGGCTAAAGGTGGCGGAGTCCAGCATTCTGGCCTGATTTTTATCCCCCATCTTCTCGGCTCCAGGGCTCCAGAATGGAATTTAGATGCCCGTGGGGCATTTTTTGGTTTGGAGCGACATCACACACGCAAGGATTTAATGAGAGCCATTTTCGAAAGCATTGGATTTTCTGTGCGTGATTTCTTGGAAGTTTTCAGAGAGGGTGCTACCTTGCCAGCTATGGTCACGGCGAGCGGTGGATTGGCAAGGATGTCCATCGCGAATGAATTGAAAGCAACCATCACGGGACTACCCTATCATCTAATGGATGAGTTTGAGTCAACAAGCCTTGGTGCAGCAATCATCGTTTTATGTTCGACAGGCTATTTCTCGTCCTATTCGGAAGCTTGTGATGAAATGACCCTTACTACTCAAATTTTTATTCCAAGGCGGCAAGACCGAGCTTACTATGACGATATGTACGGCCTTTATCGCAAAGTCAATCAAGCCTTAGGCCCGCTTTTTGAGGAAAGAAAATCTATTGTTGCTAACCACGGTGACAATATTGTGAAGTACATTAAAAATTTGTAGTAATGAGTATCTTTCACGTTAATATACCAACCGAGGTCAGTTTTGGGGAAGGTTGCAGATTCAGTCTGAATACAATTCTTCGCGAGTCTGATCCTAAACAAATCCTTTTCATTGGTACGAAGTCTGGCTTCCAACGTTCTCTTGTAAAAGATCTGTTAGCTGATGCCGAGCAATATTGCCCAATCCATATTTGGGAGCAGGTGAGGCCGAATCCACGAATTTCAGATATAGAAGCGTGCCTTGCTTCTTTCAAGGACAAACTCATTACACACATCATAGGAGTTGGAGGGGGCAGTGTTCTTGATCAGGCAAAAGCTACAGCCATGTCATTGGAAGTGGGACTTTCACCTCAGGTGTTAATTGAAACAAAAAGACTGCTCCCGAAAAGAAAAAATAAATTAATTTTGCTACCGACAGTCAGTGGAAGTGGAGCAGAGTTAAGCTATGGCGCTATTTTGACAGACGAACAATCTGGTGAAAAAGTTGGCCTTAGGGGTAAAAACATAGCACCAGACTATGCTTTGGTTGATCCAGAAATGACTTACTCCGTACCACTGGCACTATCTTATATCAGCGGGTTTGACATTTTTACACATGCTTTAGAAACCTACCTTTCCCAAAAGGCATCGCCGTTTACAGCCAGCAATTCGCAGGCTGCTATGATCCGTGTCTTTTCGTTTTTACCTGTCTTAAAACATAACCTTGAAGACAGGGAAGCCAGAAGAAATCTTGCCTATGCAAGCATGCTTATGGGTATTAACTTGGCTTTATCATCAACCTGCATGCCGCATCGACTCCAGTATCCTGTTGGAGCAGCTACAGATACAGCCCATGCGCTAGGGCTTGCGGCACTCTATCCCGCTTGGCTTCGACATGTCTTTCCGCAGGCCACAATAAAGCTGGCCAAATGCGCTGAGTGGATTGGTGTGCACAGAAATGATATATCTGATAGCGAAAACGCAGCCTCTTTTGTGAAAAGAGTTTTGTTATTAATGAAAGAGATAAACCTAAATGTGACGTTGAAAGATTTAAACTTGAGTGAGCAAGACATTGGTGCTTTGTCAGATAAAGTATCTGGAATGCTTGAAACTGACCCTAGTTATAAAAGTCGTATTGATATCATGAAGATTTATACTGATGCCTTAAAATTATCCTGTAGTGAACCCATAGAGGAATTACTATGAAAGCGGTCATACTAGCGGCAGGAAAAGGTTCGAGAATTCTCGGAATTACAAATGACAAACCCAAAAGTCTCCTGCCGTTTGGGGATACGACCTTATTGGGGCATTCCTTGGCGCTATTTCAGGAAGCCGGTATCACAGAAATTATTCTGGTGACCGGATTCAAACGAGATGTGATTCGAACATACGCATCAGATAATTGGCCTGGCAAGCTTACGATCGTTTTTAATCCTCACTATGCCTCGACTAATGTTTTATATTCCTTTTGGCTCGCTATCCCTTACATAGAAAATGATGATTTTGTTTTTTTGCACGCTGATACGGTTTTTTCAAAAAATATTTTAAGCAATTTACTGGCATGTTCTTCTGAGACAGATGTAACTTTCACGGTTGACCGGCATACGTGCTATGAAGAGGAAATGAAGGTTATCATAGAACAAGGCAAAGTAACTTGGGTTACTAAAGAAATGCCGCCAGAAAGTGCCGATGGAGAATTTCTTGGGTTGGCTCTGGTAAAGGCTGCAATGCTTCCATCGCTCCGAGATGTCGCAGAATCTTTTTTTGAAAAAGGAAATTTTCAGGCATTCTTTGAGGCGGCCATTCAGACGCTTATTGACGAACAAGGTCTGAGCGTAGGTGTGTGTGATGTTACCGGTTTAGCTTGGCGAGAAGTGGATTTTATAGAGGATTACAAAGCTGCACTGGAAATATTTTTTGGTCAAGCCTACTAATGGCTACAGTCATGCTGCTGGCGCGCCCCCTATGATGAAAAAACTTGAGGCGGTTCATCCCTCTGAAAAAGGTTGGGATTGGAAGAAGAGTTTTCTACACGGATAAATGAGGAAATTCTGCATGAAGATGTTGAGATTCATGAAGTATCGTAGGAGTCATGTCTATGGTTTTGATCATATCTCCCACAGCTACTATATTGTTATGATGAAATCATCGTAACTTATAGATAAGCGGGGCCTCCAGATACTCAATGCCTTCCAAACCAAAACTTCTCTATCTCCTCACAGAAGACAGTTTCTTTTGCTCTCATTTTATGGAGCGTGCTCTTGCCGCACGAGCGGCCGGTTATGAGGTGGTGGTTGCTGCACGTGAGAATTCATATGGAGAACGGGTACGTGCTACGGGATTACGTTTTATTTCTGTCCCATTTAACCGCAGTGGTATGAATCCGTTTAGAGAGTTTCTCGTATTGCTGAAATTATGGATGCTTTATCGACGGGAGCGCCCCACGATTGTTCACCAGGTTTCAGCAAAGCCCATCTTGTATGGGTCATTGGCGGCTCGTTTATCAGGTGTTTCGGCTGTTGTGAATGCGCCTGTCGGAATGGGATATATTTTTTCATCAACTGATCTTAGGGCTCGCATCTTGCGCCCCTGGCTTCGGCTGGCTTACCGCTTTTTTACTAATCCCAAACACAGCAAGGTTATTTTTGAAAACCCGGATGATTTGGCTAATTTTGTTAACTGGAAGGCTGTGCGTCCTGCTGATACGGTTCTTATCAGAGGGGCAGGAATCAATCTGGATCAATTTCAACCTGTTGAAAAACCGGAAACCATTCCTGTCATTGTGCTGACAGCAAGAATGTTGCGTGATAAAGGAGTTGAAGAGTTTGTATCGGCGGCACACCAGTTATATGATGAAAAGATAAAAGCAAGATTTGTTCTTGTCGGTGCTCCGGATCCGATAAATCCTACATCAATTACAGTTGAAATGCTTAATACATGGAATGGGGAGAAAAACGTGGAATGGTGGGGGTGGCGAGAAGATGTTGCCGCTGTACTTCATGAAGCGCATATCGTTTGTTTACCCTCATACAGGGAAGGGTTGCCGAAATCGCTTATTGAGGCTGCGGCATGCGGATTGCCCATTGTGACAACGGATACGACCGGGTGCCGTGAAGTGGTGGATGATGGCAAAAACGGTTTTTTGGTTCCGGTTCGGGATGCTATATCACTTGCAAAAGCATTAAAAAAACTGATACTGGATTCCACCCTGTGCCAGCGCATGGGAGCTTACAGCAGAAAAAAAGCAGAGGCGGAGTTTTCATCTGAACAAGTGATCCGTGAAACACTGGCTGTGTATTCTCAACTGGCACCGATATCTTCCTCTATAGCAACAATCGAAAGCTCATCCTCATAATCGATAAGCGGTTTTCATGAAATAGCCGAAGCGTTCCGGTTCGTGTTTTCGGTATGTATATGCTTTTCAGCACTGCGGCAGGCTTTCAGGAGGGTGTTTTATCAAAGCCCTACGGGTTCAATCAATTGATCAGTTTTTCAATTTCTTTGACCTTGGCAGCGATATCGCACGAATCCCCTCGTGCTTCCACATTCAGGCGCAATAAAGGCTCTGTGTTGGAGCTTCTTACATTCATCCGCCAATCCTCAAATTCCAGACTGATGCCATCAGTGTAATCAACGATTGGATTCAGCCGTGCAAAATATTCCTGAATTAATTTCAGGGTGTTTGCACTGTTTTGAACCCGATAATTTAGTTCGCCACTGCAGGGAAACATGCTTTCACGATCGGCTACAAGCTCGGATAACGGTTTTTTTGTATCACTCATCAGTTGTATGACCAGTAGCCAGGGAATCATGCCGCTATCACAATAGGCGAAATCGCGAAAATAATGATGGGCGCTCATTTCTCCACCGTAAATGGCATTTTCCTGACGCATGCGCTCTTTGATAAAGGCATGCCCGGTTTTGCTTTGTATGGGAGTGCCACCATATTGATGAACAATATCAATGGTGTTCCATGTCAGGCGCGGATCGTGAATAATTTTTTCTCCAGGGGATTGATGGAGAAAGGCCGCAGCAAGAAGCCCTACGATATAGTAGCCTTCGATGAATTTGCCATTTTCGTCAAATAGAAAACACCGATCAAAATCGCCGTCCCAGGCTATGCCCATATCTGCCTGATTTTCGAGGACGGCATGAGAAGTTGAATGCCGGTTTTCAGGTAGCAGCGGATTGGGGATCCCATTCGGAAAGGTGTGGTCGGGCTGGTGATGTATTTTGATGAATTCAACCGGAACAGAAAGGGAATGAAATTCTTTTTCGATAGCATCAATTACATGACCCGCGGCACCATTCCCGGCATTGACTACCAGTTTTAGCGGCCTGAGTTTTTGAGGCTGAATGTAGGTGAACAGGTGTTGAATGTAGGGAGCAAGGATATTTTGCCGATGGAGAGAGCCTTTTTTTTGTGAAACAGGAAATTCCCCTTTTTCTGCAAGACGTTGTATTTCTTTCAGTCCCGTGTCACCACTAATCGGTTGTGCCCCTCGGCGTACCAGCTTCATGCCATTGAAATTGATGGGATTATGGCTGGCCGTAATTTCGATGCCGCCATCAGCATCAAGATGAAATGTTGCAAAATAAACTTCTTCTGTGCCTGTTGTGCCAATATCGATGACATTGCTTCCGGCATCCATTAGGCCCTCCGCAACTGCTTGCTTGAGTTTTGGGCTGCTTTCCCGTATATCGCAGCCAAGAATGACCGTGCCGGGTTTGAGATATTCGCCGTATGCTCTACCGATACGATAAGCGATGGTTTCGTTCAGTTCGGAACCCAGTTCTCCGCGAACGTCGTATGCTTTAAAGCAGGTTAATTTCATGGATTTATATGAGGTGGCGTGGTGAGACAGTAAAAAATTTCAGCATGGATTGCATTATAGCTTTAACAGATTTTCATAAACCCCCAGCGTCTTATCCACCACATGCCCGATAGAAAATTCGGCAACAACCTTCTGCCTTCCTTTCTGGCCCATTTCATGGCGTAAGTTCGGGTTGGCCAGCAGGCGGTTTAGCGCTACAGCCAGGTCCTCGACATCCTGAACAGGCACCAGCAGCCCGTTTTCTTCATTGGTGACAATTTCCCGGCAGCCTGAGACATCGGTTGCCACGATGGGTTTGCCGCAGGCGGCGGCTTCAACCAGCACTTTGGGAAGCCCTTCCCGGTAAGAGGGAAGGCAGACGATGTGAGCCTGGGCAAAGACGATGGGCATGTCGATTTTCGCGCCCCACCATTCGATGATGCCCGCGTTGTGCCACTCCTGCAGCTGGGCTTCAGAGATGGCTTCGGGATGAGCCGGATCAATGCCTCCGACAAGTACAAAGCGTGCCTGTGTGCCTTTTTCCTGCAGTTGCCGGGCGGCTTCCACAAATTCGCCGATACCCTTGTCCCAGCGCATTCTGGATGCCAGGAGGACGAGAGGAAGCGTGCCGATGATTTCCTGCATGGGGTGGAATCGCTGCATGTTGACGCCTGTCCCGCGGATGAGGGCGATCTGGCGTCGACTTATCAGGTCCATGTCCAGGAACATGTCACGGTCATCCTTGTTCTGGAAAGTGACGCGCAGATTGGGATGTCTGAAACCATAGTTATACAGCCGACGGATTATTTTCTGCCGCAGGCTTTCTTCTTTCTGATCTGATGCAAGACGGATTTTGCGGGTGCCGGTGATGGAGGCGACAACGGCTGGCACTTTGTTCATGCGGGCAATGATGCTGCCGTACAGCGTTGGCTTTAATGTAATGAGGTGAAGCAGGTCAGGTTCGACTTCCCTGATGATGTTCCTGAGAGAAAAAAACGTTTTCAGCTCAGAAAAAAGGCTGAATTTTTCAGGGTCCATTGAGAGCCGGTGAAACCCGATGGCGTAGGACTCAATGATTTGCTCTGCCGCATAGTCGAGCGGTGCGGCAACATGCACCTCGTAACCGGAGTTCATGGCGGTGAGCGCAATCGGGAGGCGGTGCGAAAGGAACAGGTCCGCGTTATCGACGACAAAAAGCAGCGTTCCCTTGTCAGCCTGTCCAAACAGTGCAAATTGTTTTGGTCGACGTTCCTTCACCTTGCCCTCTTGAATCCGGATATGAGGTGGATAAAACGGAAAAAGTGATTATCTTATCACTGGCACCCGGCCTGGTTTTTCGCGGCCGTGATGGCTTCGTGAAAAGACGAATAGCCTCTGGGTATTTCAGGCTTCGTGGACGTATTGCGAACAGCGCTTTCGGCATAGGCCGAGCGGCTCTGGTCATAGGAGGTGCATGCCATGCCGGTGTTGTTCTGCAACAGGTAAACGCTTGCCTGGTTGTAATACAGCATGCTCAGCAGATCATAACGTCCCCGGGCCTGGTAACGGTTGGCCGCTTCATTGTATTGTGCAATGGCCCTGTCCAGATATTCGCCGGATTTTTCAAAGCGGTTGTCGTACGTGATGCTGCTTTCAAGAAAACCGGCTTCCCGATAGGTCTGTTCTCTTTGAGCAACCGATGGGGAGCGCAGGAACGCGCCGAAGTCGCGATAGGCATTGCCCAGGGCTTCGGGGTCGTTTTCTGTTTCATAAATCCGGATGGCTTCCAGGATCAGGCGCTCTGCCGCCAGGGGCTGCCCCTGTGCCATGTAACGGTGGGCCTCTTCCAGTTTGATGGCCGGATCAGACGATTCAGGCAGGCTCACGTAGATACAGGATGAAAGAAGCAGGGCAGACAATAAAATGAGTACGGTGAGTGTTTTTTTCATTTGTACTTTTCTTTTGTCAGGACACGAAAAAAATCCTCTGGAAACAGGGTTATCGCGTCTTGTTTTTGTGTGCATCAAACAGAAATTTTGAGTAAACTTGAAACAACAGGGCTGAGCACATGTCTCATTATAGTGCATTAAACTGTGTGGATAGGCCCGTTTGTTTTCTGGAGGTTTGTGATGATGCTCTTTTTTGCCGCCATACCGGTTCTGATTTTTCTGGGGCTGATTTCGTTGTTTGTTTATTGCAGGAAAACCGATGACGAGCGCAGGAAAAAGGCGGGGCATGCCTTTTATAACCATCCTGACAAGGATATGCCGCTTTATAACCGGGGGCATTGCGACCGGTATTCTGTCGGCACGTTTTACTGGTGATTTTATTGCGTTGACGCAATGAGTTGCCGTGCCTGACGGCAAGTGAGACGGGTTTTAGAGAAGGTTGGTTTTATCCAGAAAGTTGGTTTCTGCCAAACGCTGTTCCGTCATTTTCAGCGCATCTTCTATTTGCTTCAGACTGCCTAACAGTTGCTGAAGAGCCTGTGGTGTAAACACGGCCCGGATTGATATATGCGGCAAGGCCGGATTGGGCTGTTCGTTTTCAATGAACAGGTTTCCTGTTTCCTGATCGAAAATGATGGAAATGGGGGCATCAAAATACGCCCTGATAGTCTTTTCGGTTAAATCGACTTCTTTCATCTGCTTTTCCTGAAAGATCAGCCTGTAAATACAGCCCGGTTTTGGAATCAGGGGATTGCGCCGGATTAATGGCCCGTGCGCATGAACGGCCTGATTATTTGTATTGTACAAAAAAACTTGCCTGCCAGAAATTTGATCTGCGTTTTTTCATGAAATTTTCTTTTCGGCGGTTAAAAGGATAAACTGCTGGTTTTTTATCAAAATTCAACAGCATGAGTACAGTTTCCCCTCCTTCTGACCGGGATATTTCGCGTGAAGTTTCACGGCGGCGGACGTTTGGCATTATTTCCCACCCGGATGCCGGCAAAACAACATTGACGGAGAAGCTTCTCCTGTTTTCCGGCGCTATCCAGCTGGCAGGGACGGTCAAGGCCCGAAAGAGTGCCCGGCATGCGACTTCTGACTGGATGGACATTGAAAAACAGCGTGGAATTTCAGTTGCCAGTTCGGTCATGCAGTTTGAATATCGTGACCATGTCATGAATCTGCTGGATACACCGGGCCACCAGGATTTTTCAGAAGATACCTATCGTGTATTGACGGCGGTTGATACGGCGCTGATGGTGATTGATGCCGCGCGAGGCGTGGAGGCGCAGACGATCAAGTTGCTGGAAGTATGCCGGATGCGGCATACGCCGATTATCACGTTCATGAACAAGCTGGACAGGGAAACGCGCGATCCGCTTGAATTACTCGATGAGGTGGAGTCGGTCCTGAAAATACAGTGCGCGCCGATTACCTGGCCGATTGGCATGGGGAAAAATTTTAAAGGGGTTTATCACCTGCTGCGTGATGAAGTCATGCTTTTTGAGGCCGGAAGCGAGCGTGCGGACCAGGAGTTCGAGGTAATTTCGGGTATCGACAACCCGCGCCTGGCCGGGATGTTTCCACAGGAAATGGCACAACTGAAAATGGAGGTGGAACTGGTTCATGGCGCATCGAACCGGTTTGATAGTGAAGCGTTCCTTGCCGGAACGCTGACACCGGTGTTTTTTGGTTCGGCAATCAACAATTTCGGGGTGCGTGAAATCCTGAATGCCCTTCTTGACTGGGCTCAGCCACCGGGTGAGCGCGACGCATCGGTCCGGACAGTGGCACCGACGGAAAGTCCTTTTTCCGGCTTTGTGTTCAAGATACAGGCCAACATGGACCCGGCTCACCGGGATCGCATTGCCTTTTTGCGGGTGTGTTCCGGGCGTTTTGAAAAAGGGATGAAGCTGCGGCATTTGAGACTGGGGCGTGATGTCCGGATTTCGAGCGTGGTGACTTTTATGGCGTCTTCACGTGAGCAGGTGGAAGAGGCTTATGCCGGCGATATTATCGGGCTGCCCAATCATGGCAACATGCAGATTGGCGACAGTTTTTCTGAGGGGGAACTGCTCCAGTTTACGGGTATTCCCTATTTTGCGCCGGATCTCTTTCGTGTCGTGCGAATCAAAAATCCGCTCAAGCTCAAGCAGCTCCACAAGGGGCTTCAGCAACTGGGCGAGGAGGGCGCAGTCCAGGTTTTCAGGCCCTTGCAGGGCAGCGACCTGATACTGGGTGCCGTTGGTATCCTCCAGTTTGACGTAGTGGCCAGCCGTCTGATGAATGAATACGGTGTGGACGCGGTTTTTGAGGGAACATCCATCAGCAGCGCGCGCTGGGTAACCTGTGACGACAAACGCATTCTGGGCGAGTTTGAAAAAGCGCTGTCACACAATCTGGCACACGATGCCGCGGGGAATCTGGCCTATCTGGCAACGTCTTCAGTAAACCTGCGACTGACAGAGGAGCGCTGGCCGAAGCTGGTTTTTCACACAACCCGGGAACATGCCGTCAGGCTGGATGAGGGGTGAGCCTTTAATCCAGCTTGCGGATGATCATGCAGGGGTTGCCTACGGCAACCACATTGGGCGGAATGTCATGGGTAACCACGCTGCCCGAGCCAATGGTGGTACCGCGCCCGATGGTGACGCCCGGATTAATGATGGTGCCGCCGCCGATCCAGACATCATCTTCAATGGTGACAGGCCGGGCGAATTCCAGTCCCTTTTTTCGTTCATCGGGATCAATCGGGTGCGTTGCCGTGTATATCTGGACTTTGGGGCCCAGCATGACATTGTTTCCGATCGTTACGGGAGCGCAGTCGAGTATGATGCAACTGAAATTACTGTAAAAATTGTCTCCGACCGTGATGTTGTAACCGTAATCGCAGTAAAACGGTGGAACAATACTCAGATTGGTGCCTGATGATTTCAGCAGCAATCCCATGATGGTTGACTTCTTTTCTGTTTCATCCGGACTGGTCGCGTTGTATGCCTGCGTCAGTGTCTGGGCGCGCAGACGATCATTCTGCAGCTCGGGATCGCCTGCGCTGTAGTCCAGTCCGGCGATCATTCTCTCTTTTTGTGTCTGTGTCATTATCGTTATCGTTTATGGCTGCCGGGCGGATGTCCTGTCCCAGATGGCATTCAGGGCAGAAACGGCAGTGATGCCGGCCGTTTCTGTTCGCAGAATACGGGGGCCCATGCGCAGCAACCGGGCACCATGGCGGATTGCCAGCCCTTCTTCTTCGCGGGAAAACCCGCCTTCAGGGCCGATGACAAGCGTCACATCCTGCGGGGTGTTTTCAAATGCCCAGTCAGCCAGGGATTCCCGGGCATGCGGGCTGAGCATCAGGACAGGCTGGCCGGGTTCATGGTTTTGTATCCAGTTTGAAAAAGAGGTAATGTCGGCCAGTTCGGCAAAACGGTTGCGTCCGCTTTGTTCAGAAGAGGAAATAATGATGCTTTTCCACCGGATGGCCCGCTTTTCCGCGCGCTCTTCTGTCAGGCGGACAACCGAGCGCTCTGATTCGACCGGGCAAATACGGGCCACGCCCAGTTCAATGGCTTTTTCAATGACCAGGTCCATTTTGGAGGCTTCCGGCATCGATTGCACAAGCGTGATACGGTAGGGAAGCTCTTTTTCGCGGGACTGGAAAGAAAGGATATCAACCGTGGTGCCGTGCCGGGTATTGGCCACTATTTTTGCGCTGAATTCGCCGCCCTCACCATTAAAAAGCGTGACATCATCTCCGGGGCGCAGGCGCAAAACCATGGTATGACGAGCCGCCGAGGCGGGCAGTTCCAGCCGGGTATTCTCAGAAAGCGGGGCATTGCAGTACAGGCGTGTCATATGGCCTCCCTGTCGTTGAGTTGATCTTAATCTAAGGAAGAGTCTCTGTTAGAATACTCGCAAGTATATGCTTGGCATAATACACGATTTAAGGAGGTGTATTAAACCGGTTTTTTCTTCCAACCCTTTCCGGACAAGGTAATTCATATGACAACGACTCTACCCGACAATATCATGGCAAATGCCATACGTGCGCTGGCAATGGATGCTGTTCAAAAAGCCAATTCCGGACATCCCGGTATGCCAATGGGTATGGCGGAAATGGCGGTGGCACTCTGGTCACGGCATTACCGGCACAATCCGGCCAATCCGCGCTGGTCAAATCGTGACCGCTTTGTCCTGTCAAACGGGCATGGCTCCATGTTGCAGTATGCCTTGCTGCATCTGACAGGCTATGACCTGACGATGGAAGATATTAAAAATTTCCGGCAGCTTCATTCCAGAACGCCAGGCCATCCCGAGGTGCATATCACGCCCGGGGTTGAAACCACGACCGGCCCGCTGGGGCAGGGAATTACCAATGCGGTCGGGATGGCGCTGGCAGAAAAACTGCTGGCAAAAGAATTCAACAGGCCCGGCCTTGATCTGGTTGATCATTACACTTATGTTTTCCTGGGTGATGGCTGCCTGATGGAAGGGATTTCCCACGAGGCCTGTTCACTGGCCGGAACGTGGAAACTGAACAAGCTGATTGCGCTGTATGACGACAACAGCATATCGATCGATGGCGATGTAAAAGGCTGGTTTACCGATGATACACCGAAGCGTTTCGAGGCTTATGGCTGGAACGTGATTCCGAACGTGGATGGCCACGACGTGGCAGCGGTGGATGCGGCCATTGCCAGGGCAAAGCAGTCGGACAAGCCGACGCTGATCTGTTGCAAAACCATTATTGGCAAAGGTTCGCCAAACAAGGCCGGTACGCATGATGTGCATGGCGCGCCGCTGGGAGATAAAGAGATTGAGGCGACCCGTGTGGCGCTGGGCTGGACCTGGCCGCCTTTTGAAATCCCGGCAGAAGTGTACAAAGCCTGGGATGCAAAAGCGGCAGGAGCCAAATGGCAGGGTGAATGGGATGGGCTTTTTGCGTCCTATACGCAACAGTATCCGAATGAAGCAGCCGAGTTTACCCGCCGGATGAATGGTGAATTGCCGGCGAATTTTGATGAGGTGGTCAAGCAGTACATTGCAGATTGTGTCAGCAAAAAAGAAACAATTGCAACACGCCGTGCCAGCCAGAATGCCATTCAGGCTTTTGCGCCGGTTCTGCCGGATTTCCTGGGCGGTTCGGCTGACCTGACGGGGTCGAATCTGACCAACTGGAAAGAAAGCGTAAAGGTTACCGCTGATCAGCCAGGTAATTACATCAGTTACGGCGTGCGCGAATTCGGGATGAGCGCGATCATGAATGGTATGGCACTGCATGGCGGCTTTATCCCGTTTGGCGGCACGTTCCTGACCTTCTCGGATTACAGCCGCAATGCGCTCCGGATGGCGGCGCTGATGCAGATCCGCTCGATTTTTGTTTTCACGCATGATTCTATCGGGGTGGGGGAGGATGGACCGACACATGAGCCGATTGAGCATATATCCAGTATGCGGCTGATTCCGAATCTCAATAACTGGCGGCCATGCGATACGGTGGAATCAGCGGTTGCCTGGGCCCATGCTATCAGGCGGCAGGATGGCCCGACCAACCTGATTTTCTCGCGCCAGAATCTGGCATACCAGGAAAGAACAGCGGAACAGGTCGCCAATATTGCGCGTGGCGGCTATGTCCTGCGTGATGCGCCTGATGCAAAGGTCGTACTGATTGCTACCGGCTCAGAGGTGGAACTGGCGGTTAACTCTGCCGAAGAACTGGCAAAAAAAGGCATTGCCGCGCGCGTGGTATCCATGCCGTCAACCGATGTCTTTGATGTCCAGGAGCCGGCTTACCGTGAAAGCGTTCTGCCAAAAGGGATTCCACGTGTAGCGATCGAGGCGGGTATTGCGGATTACTGGCGGAAATATGTCGGCCTTGAAGGTGAGGTTGTTGGTATGGAAAGTTTTGGTGAATCGGCTCCGGCGCCGGTTCTCTTCAAGCATTTCGGATTTACTGTGGATAATGTTGTCGCCAAAGTGCAATCCGTTTTAGGCAGGTAGGATTTATTTATAATGATGGCCCTGCGAACCTTTCCACGCCAACTGGAAAACGGCAGGCAAATAACAGATTTTGACTAATTCAGGAGTAGACATCATGACTATTCGGGTTGCAATTAACGGCTATGGACGTATTGGCCGAAACGTCCTTCGTGCACATTACGAAGACGGCAAATCACGCGATATGGAAATCGTCGCCGTTAACGATCTGGGCGATATGGAGATCAGTGCTCATCTGACACGTTACGATACGGTACATGGCAAGTTTGCAGGAACGGTAGAGTACGAAAATGATTACCTGATTGTGAACGGGGACCGGATTCGTGCCATCTCCAACCGCAATCCGGCGGAAATGCCCTGGAAAGAGCTGGGTGTAGATGTTGTGATGGAGTGTACCGGCCGCTTTACCACCAAGGAGGCGGCGTCCGCTCACTTGCAGGCAGGCGCGAAAAAGGTGCTGATTTCCGCGCCGGGCGGCAAGGATGTGGATGCGACCGTTGTGTATGGCGTGAATCAGGGAATTTTGAAAGCCTCCGATACCGTGGTATCCAATGCGTCATGCACGACCAACTGCCTGGCGCCGGTTGCCAAGCCGCTGCATGAAAAGCTGGGTATTGTGAGCGGACTCATGACAACCGTCCACTCCTATACGAATGACCAGGTACTGACGGATGTCTATCACAGTGATCCGCGTCGTGCCCGTGCTGCTGCCATGAATATTATCCCGACCCGCACCGGAGCGGCTGCAGCTGTTGGCCTGGTTCTGCCGGAGCTTGCCGGCAAGCTGGATGGTTATGCCATGCGCGTACCGACGATCAATGTTTCAGCCGTTGACCTGACATTTATTGCCTCACGCCCGACCACGGTCGAGGAGGTCAATGCGATCATCAAGGCTGCGTCAGAAAACGAAATGAAGGGGATTGTTGCTTACAATACCGAGCCGCTGGTTTCCATTGATTTCAACCATACCACCGTCTCAAGCACGTTTGATGCGACCCAGACACGCGTTTCCGGCGGCACCCTGGTCAAGATCCTGGCCTGGTATGACAATGAATGGGGTTTCAGCTGCCGGATGATGGATACGTCCCTGGCGATGATGGCGGTGAAATAATCCGTTTCATTGGCAGAAACGCTGTTCTTGTAAAAAAACGCGGACTCGCTGAAGCAGTCCGCGTTTTTTATGGTTTCCGGTGAGTTACAGCACGTAGCGGGATAAATCCTCGTTGGCCGAAAGCGCTTCAAGCCGCTCATTGACATAATCCGCGTCAATGGTGATGGTGCCGGTTCCGGGTTCGCTGGCTGTATACGAAATTTCTTCCAGCAGTTTTTCCATCACGGTGTAAAGCCGTCTTGCGCCGATGTTTTCCGTGCGTTCATTGACGGAATAGGAAATCTCGGCCAGGCGTTTGATCCCGTCATCGGCAAAGATCAACTGGATGTTTTCGGTTGCCAGCAATGCTTCGTACTGTGCTGTCAGGCAGGCATCCGTGCTGGTCAGGATGCGCTCAAAGTCTGCGATGGATAGCGACTCCAGTTCAACGCGGATAGGGAAGCGCCCCTGCAGTTCCGGAATCAGGTCGGAAGGCTTGGACAGATGGAAGGCACCTGATGCAATGAAGAGGATGTGGTCGGTCTTGATCATGCCGTATTTGGTATTGACGGTTGTGCCTTCCACCAGTGGCAGCAGATCACGCTGTACTCCGGCACGCGAGACATCCGCGCCCCCGATTTCCGAGCGGGAGGCGATCTTGTCGATTTCATCCAGGAAAACGATGCCGTTCTGCTCGACATTGGTGATGGCTTTTTGTTTCAGGTCATCCTCGTTGACCATTTTGGCAGCTTCTTCATCCGTCAGCAGTTTTAGAGCTTCCCGGATTTTGACTTTGCGGGGTTTTTTGCGCCCGCTGCCCAGCCCGGAAAACATCGACTTGATCTGTTCCGTCATTTCTTCCATACCGGGAGGAGCCATGATTTCCATGTGGGGCATGGCGTCGGCCACTTCAATTTCGATTTCACGGTCATCCAGTGAACCTTCGCGCAGGCGCTTGCGGAAAACCTGCCGGGTGTTGCTGCCGGAGCCGGCATCATCATCGCTGGTGTTGAAGCCAAAGTCGCGGGCGGGCGGCACCAGGATATTCAGTACCCTTTCTTCGGCCGCATCGGCGGCTTTTTCGCGGACCTTCCGCATTTCGGATTCACGGGTCTGCTTGATGCTGATATCGATGAGGTCACGGATGATGGTTTCCACATCACGGCCGACATAACCGACTTCGGTAAATTTGGTCGCTTCGATCTTGATAAAGGGGGCATCGGCCAGCCGTGCCAGGCGGCGCGCGATTTCGGTTTTGCCGACACCGGTCGGGCCGATCATCAGGATATTTTTTGGCGTGATTTCATGGCGCAGAGGCTCATCCACCTGCTGGCGGCGCCAGCGGTTTCGCAGCGCAATGGCGACGGCGCGCTTGGCCTTGGACTGACCGACGACATGTTTGTCGAGTTCAGATACGATTTCGGGAGGAGTCAGGTTCATAGTTTCGTTATGATAAAAAAGTGAGGCCGGTTTTTAATCCAGTGTCTCGATAATATGGCTCATGTTTGTGTAGATGCAGAGCTCGCCAGCAATGGCCAGTCCTTTTTCCACGATTTCAGCGGGCGAAAGGTCAGTGTTACGCTGAAGCGCCAGTGCAGCGGACTGCGCATAGACACCGCCGGACCCGATGGCGCCGACACCTTCTTCCGGTTCAAGCACATCGCCATTGCCAGTAATGACAAAGGTCGATTCTTTATCGGCAACGAGAAGCATGGCTTCAAGACGTCTCAAGATGCGATCGGTTCGCCAGTCCTTGGCGAGCTCAACGGCTGAACGGAGCAGGTTGCCCTGGTGTTTTTCCAGCTTGGCCTCAAACCGCTCCAGCAGGGTAAAGGCGTCAGCTGTACCGCCCGCAAATCCGACGAGGACACGGTCATGGTAAAGTTTGCGGACCTTGCGGGCACCGCCCTTGATGACGACACTGCCAAGCGTGACCTGCCCGTCTCCGCCCAGCGCTACCTGGCTGCCACGGCGGACGGACAATATCGTTGTGCCATGAAATTGTTCCATGTGTATTTCTCCGGTAGGTCCGCCGGTCATGACAGGCGGACGGAATAATCAACTCAGTTGCAGATTGGGATGCTTTTTCAAATTACAAGTGGCATCAAATCCGGGCAGAGATAGTGTAACGTGCCGGGCTGAATCTGACTAATGAATCGCTCACTGTTATAATGGCGCTCCTGTCTTTGGCTGCTTTTTAAATCATGAGTTCCCCCGCCCTTTTCAACCTCAATGCCCCGCAGCGTGATGCCGTGCGCTACATGGATGGCCCCTGCCTGGTGATTGCGGGGGCCGGTTCGGGCAAGACGCGGGTGATTACGCAAAAAATCGCGCATCTGATTGAAAGCGGTATGTACGAAGCCAGACATATCGCCGCGCTCACGTTTACCAATAAGGCGGCAGCGGAAATGCAGGAGCGCATTGCGAAGCTGCTGCGGGAACCGTCACAGGCCGCTGAACTGATGATTTCGACATTCCATTCGCTGGGAGTCCGGATATTGCGGCAGGAAGCCAGGGAACTGGGACTGAAAGAACGTTTTTCCATCATGGACAGCGATGACTGTTTTTCGCTGATCCAGGATATGGCCGTTACAACGGACAGGCAGGTTATCCGCCGTATCCAGACCCGCATATCCCTGTGGAAAAATGCCCTTGTCGGTCCTGATCAGGCGCTGGCGGATGCAGTTGATGAGGATGAGGCGCAGGCAGCACGGATTTACCGGAATTATGTGGCGACACTTACCGCCTACCAGGCGGTCGATTTTGATGACCTGATTCGCCTGCCGGTAGAACTGTTCCGGAAAAACGAGGCGGCTCGTGACCGGTGGCAAAGGCGGATGCGCTATCTCCTGGTGGATGAATACCAGGATACGAATACCTGCCAGTATGAACTGGTCAGGCTTTTGGTAACCGGCCCGGGAAAAAAGCCCATGTTTACGGCGGTTGGGGACGATGACCAGGCGATTTATGCCTGGCGCGGCGCCACGATCGAAAACCTCCGGATACTGCAGGCGGATTTTCCTGATCTGAAGCTGATCCGCCTGGAGCAGAACTACCGGTCTTCCATGCACATCCTGAAGGCGGCCAATGCTGTCATCAGCCATAATCCCAAGATTTTTGCCAAAACGCTCTGGTCCGAACTGGGACCGGGTGAGCCGATCCGCGTCAGCACGATGGATAATGATGAAAAGGAAGCGGAACAGGTTGCCATTTCCCTGTCTGCGCACCGTTTTGAGCGTCGGGCAAGATTTTCGGATTATGCGATTCTCTATCGCGGCAACCACCAGGCGCGCCTTCTGGAAACGGCTTTGAGAAAGGAGCGGATTCCCTACACGATTTCCGGCGGCCAGAGCTTTTTTGCGCGGGCAGAGATCCGGGATATCGTCAGTTATTTGCGCCTGATTGCCAATAATGATGATGATCCGGCGTTCATCCGTGCCGTGACAACGCCAAGGCGGGGTGTCGGGCAGGCGACACTGGAAGCGCTCGGCACGTTTGCCGGCCAATGGCAGTGCTCACTTTTTGAGGCGGTTTACAAGGGAGGAATCGAGGCAAAATTACCCTCCCGGCAATTGCAGCCACTGCGTGCATTCTGTGACTTTATCAACCGGATCGAATCACGGGCCAGCCGCCAGGGCGCGGCAGGAAGCGGAGAAAATGCCGCGATTCTGCTGGACGACATGATGACGGAGATTGCTTATGAGCCGTACCTGTATGACACCTTTGATGAGCGAACGGCCCGCGGAAAGTGGGAAAATGTGCTGGAGTTCACCGGCTGGCTGAAAGAAAAAAGCCTGGGGGACCGTCAGGGCGCCATACCCGAAAAAAATCTGATGGAACTGACCCAGATGGTTGCCCTGATGACAATGCTGGAGGGGCGTGACGAAGAGCCTGATGCGGTTCGGCTTTCCACCCTGCATGCGGCAAAGGGACTGGAGTTCCCGCATGTTTACCTTGTTGGCGTGGAAGAGGGTATTCTGCCGCACCGGGGTGATCCGGATGCGCCGCTTGAGACGCTGGCAACGCGTATTGAAGAGGAGCGGCGCCTGATGTATGTGGGAATTACGCGCGCGCAACGCAGCCTGCAGATCAGCTGGTGCAAAAAGCGCCGGAAGGGGCGGGATATGGAAGTCTGTGAGGCATCCCGTTTTATTGCGGAAATGAAGCTGGATGAGGGCGAAAAACTGCCGGATGAGTCTGAAGCCATGACGCCGCAGGCCCGGCTGGCCAACCTGAAATCCCTGCTCCAGAATCCAAAAGTGGCATGATGAAGGTGTGCGTGCCGTTAAAATACGTTATGCTGGCCTGTCTTTCCGGATCATTCCCGGAGCCTTTTTAACTTACTTAAAAGATGCCATTTATGGAAGAGCGTTTTATCGATCTGGAAATGAGAATAAGTCATCAGGAAGATATGATTGATGAACTGAATAAAACGGTGTATCAGCAGCAGAACCGGATTGACCAGCTGGAGGCGGCCTTGTCTGTGCTGGCACAGCGTCTGGCGGAAAGAGCCAATAATGGCACGATACTGACACACGAAAAACCGCCGCATTATTGATATTGCACAACCCTTGAACCGTGACGGAGAATGAAATGAGCGCCTCCCTCTCATGAGGGGTTGAAGTTGAAGGGTGTTCCCTCACGTGCCGACGGCATCAGAGTGCCCGAGGTGGATAATGAAGATGGTTTTCACATTATTCACAGGCAAACCGGAGGGAACGAAATGAAGCTTACACCAGTTGGAATTGATCTTGCAAAAAATGTGTTTCAGTTGCATTACGTTGATGAGGAGACAGGCGAAGTGATAAACAAGGCCATACGTCGAGCCGATTTCCTGGCACATTTCGCCAATCGTTCCCCCTGCCTGATCGGGATGGAAGCTGGCAGTGGGGCACACCACTGGGCAAGACAACTTACTCGTATGGGTCACCAGATAAAGCTGATGCAGGGGCGGTTTGTCAAGGCCTTCAACATCCGCAACAAAAACGATGCAGCGGATGCGCAGGCCATCTGGCTTGCCGTCCAGCAGCCATGCAAAAGCATCGCCATGAAGACCGAGATGCAACAGGCCATGCTCTCGCTGCATCGAATGCGAGAACAACTCGTAAAATTTCGGACCATGCAGATCAACGGATTGCGAGGATTACTTGCCGAATACGGAGAAGTCATGGGAACGACTCGTGCAGGCCTGAGCAAGGCCATGCCAGCAATACTTGCCCGGTTGTCGGAAATTCTGCCAGCAGTGCTGATAGACAGCTTGCGCGAGCAATGGGAAGGGATAGGACAATTGGATGAGCGGATTGGCACCATAGAGCGTCGGATGCGGGAGTGGAAGAAAGACGATGCTGCCGTCAAGGCCATCAGTGAAATACCCGGCATTGGGCTATTAAGTGCAACAGCAGCCGTTGCCACGATAGGCGATGCCAAAGCCTTCCGGTCAGGTCGGGAATTTGCAGCCTGGATTGGGCTTGTTCCCAGGCAAACCGGATCGGGAGGAAACACCCGGCTTCACGGAATCAGCAAGCGAGGGGATACTTATCTACGCACCTTACTGATACATGGAGCGCGTAGCGTCATCACAAACGCGAAAACTCCCGGTCCATGGATTGAGGAAATGAAGAAGCGAAAATCGCTCAACGTGGCGGTTGTTGCTTTGGCCAACAAGATAGCCCGGATGATCTGGGCGATACTGGCGCATGGCCGAAGATACCAGAAAGGATACGTGAGCATAAAGCCAGCTTGAATGGCTAGCCCATGTTTTTTGATTAACGTTTAAAAAGGAAGAACGCCGAAAGGTTGCGCAGGCAAAAGAAGAGATGACAGGACAGGTCAGACCGGGACTCGCTAAACCTGAATGGTTTTAAGAGCGTCAA
>JAJDFZ010000025.1 GCA_030269625.1 Oxalobacter sp. OttesenSCG-928-P03
GCTTTCGACCGGGCCGAAAACCACACGCTTGACCATCCAGAGTGAATAGGCGGCGCCCAGAACCAGTGCGGATGCCGTAAAGACACCCAGCCAGAAGTTGGTTTTGACCATGCCGATGATGACCATGAATTCACCCACAAACCCGGAAGTGCCCGGCAGGGCGCAGTTGCCGATGGCGAACAGAACAAACAGGGCGGCAAAACGCGGCATGGTATTGACGACACCGCCGTAATCCGCGATCTGGCGAAAGTGTGTCCGGTCATACAGAATGCCGATGCAAAGGAAAAGCGCCGAGGAAACAAAGCCGTGCGAGATCATCTGGATCATGGCACCCTCGACCGTGACCTGCTGGAACAGGAAAAATCCCATCGTGACAAAGCCCATATGCACGATGGAGGAATAGGCGACCAGCTTTTTCATATCCTTTTGAACCATGGCGACAAATCCGACGTAGACGATGGCGATCAGCGAAAGGATGATCATGTATTTGGCCATATAGCGACAGGCGTCGGGCGTAATCGGCAGCATGAAACGAATAAAGCCGTATCCTCCCAGCTTGAGCATGACGGCAGCCAGTACAACAGAGCCTTCCGTTGACGCTTCGACGTGGGCATCGGGCAGCCAGGTATGAACCGGACACATCGGCAGCTTGATACCAAAAGCCAGTAAAAATCCGGCAAACAGAAGTAACTGAATGTCCAGGGCAAGCGGCAGGGCCTGCCAGGCGAAAATGTCAAAGCCGCCGGTTTGCAGGTAGAGATAAATAATGGCGACCAGCATGAAAAGCGAGCCGAAGAAGGGATACAGGAAAAACTTGAAGGCGGCGTAAATCCGCCTTTCTCCGCCCCAGACCCCGATGATCACAAACATGGGAATGAGCGTGGCCTCAAAAAAGGCATAAAAAAGCAGGCCATCCAATGCGCAGAAGGTTCCGGTCATCAGGCCGGAAAGCACAAGAAATGCGCCCAGGTACTGGGACAGGTCCGGTTTGTCAGAATTCCATGCCGACAGAACGACGATACACAGGATAAAGGCGGTCAGGACAACCAGCCAGAGCGATATACCGTCAATGCCGAGGGCATAACAAATCTGGAAGCGTTCAATCCAGGTGACCTTTTCGGCAAACTGCATCCCGGACTTCCCGCTGTCAAAACCGGCAACCAGAAGCAGGGAAATCCCCAGGCTGAGAACCGAGCCGACCAGGGCAATATAGCGGGCAAGAGCAGGCTTGACGCGCTTTCCTGCCAGCAAAACCGCGAGGCCGAAAAGAATCGGGCACCAGATGGTCATGCTTAAAATGGGCAGATCGGAAGCGGGCATGGTCAGTTTTTCATCCTGGTCTGAAAATTATCCGGGGAACATCAACGGCAAAAATAAAGCAGAAAACATAACAGGCTCAAAATCATGACAAACGCGTAATGGTACAGGTAGCCTGACTGCATGTGGCGTATGATGCCAGAAAAACATGACACCAGCCTGGCCGAGCCATTGGTGATCAGCCCGTCGAGAAACCGGATTTCGCCGATTTTCCACAATCCATTACCTAAAAACAGCACGAAGCGGGTGACAACGCGTTCGCTGAAATTGGTACGCTCTCCGAGGGAGCGCAGTTTCTCCGAGAGCCTGGCGCCCAATGCCAGCAGCTTCCCGCTGACAAAGATCAGGTAATACTGGTTCAGCAGGAGACGGTATAAAACCGGCACCGCGTTTGCCAGTCTTTCCGGCAACTGCGGGTTAACCAGGTAAAACCAGACAGCGGTTCCGGCGCCGGCTATCAGAAGCAGAAAGGTTGGCGAGACAAGCTCATACAGGGCCATGAATATCGTGCCCGGAAAATCTGCCGCCAGTTGCAGGATGGCCGGGTGTTTCGCGACGTCCGTGAAAGTTGCCGGACCCAGAAGATCACCGCTCACAATGGGCGCGACCATGACGGCGCCAATAAGGAAGGATGGAATCGCCAGCACGGCCAGTGGTATTGTCATAATACGGGGAACGCCGTGAGGCGTTTCACCCGGGAAAATGCCAAGATGCTCATGGGGTGCTGTTTTTTCATGTTCTGCCTTTGGATCAGGCGGTATTTTCCCGAAACGGGGTTTTCCGTGAAAAACCAGGAAAAACAGGCGAAAGGTATAAAAGGCGGTAATGAAAATACCTGCGCTGGCAGCGATCAGGGCAAAATGGCTGCCGGGCATATCCTGCATTCTTCTCAGGGCGAGAATGATGCTTTCTTTTGAATAGAAGCCGGAAAAAAACGGGGCACCGGCAAGGGAGAGCGATGCAACCAGTCCGGTGGTCCATGCCATCGGCATATATTTCCGAAGCCCGCCCATGTTCCGTATATCCTGATCATGATTCATGCCAACAATAACAGCGCCCGCGACCAGGAAGAGTAGTGCCTTGAAAAAAGCGTGAGTCACAAGGTGGAAAATGGCGACAGAATAAGCGGAAGCGCCCAGTGCCAGGGTCATGTAGCCAAGCTGGGAGATGGTCGAATAAGCGATGACCTGCTTGATGTCATTCTGGACCATCGCAACCAGTCCCATGAAAAGTGCGGTAACGCCGCCGGTAATGAGCATGCAGGACAGGGCGGTATCGGACAATTCAAAGAGCGGGGACAGGCGCGCGACCATGAAGATACCGGCAGTGACCATGGTCGCGGCGTGAATCAGAGCGGAAACCGGTGTGGGGCCTTCCATGGAATCGGGAAGCCAGACATGAAACGGAAACTGGGCTGACTTGCCCATGGCGCCAACAAAGAGGCAAAGGCAGGATACGGTCATCAGGTTCCAGTCCGTTCCCGGCAGTGTGGTTGCGGCGATCTCATGGCGCAGGGCGAAAATGTCATGAAACTGGAAAGAGCCGGCCGCAGAAAACAGCAGGCCGATCCCGACAATAAAGACAGCATCGCTGATCCGGTTGATCAGAAATGCCCGGGTCCCTGCTGTTGCGGCAGAGGAGCGTTCGTACCAGAAACCGATCAGGAGATAGGAGGCCAGTCCGACCGCTTCCCATCCGAAAAAAAGCTGAAGAAAATTGTTGGCCATGACCAGCATGAGCATGGCAAAGGTAAAGAAAGCGGTACAGGCAAAGAAACGGCTGTTGCCCGGGTCATCCTTCATATAGCCGACAGAATAGATATGAACCAGCAGCGAGACGGATGTGACGGCGCACATCATCAGCGCTGTCAGCCTGTCAACCAGGAAACCGATCCGGGCATCGAAGGCGCCTGAACTGACCCAACTGTAAAGGGTGTGGCTAAGGACGCTTCCCTGGGCGGTGTGATAAAGCGCGTACAGTGAAACCAGAAACGAAATCCCGATACCGGAGATGGTGAACAGGCGGGACAGGCGGGGATGAAAAGGAAGCGCAATGAACCCGGTGCCAAAGAGACCGGCAAGCATGGCTCCTGCGAGTGGCGCAAGTGGTGCCGCCAGAAGCAGGTAAGCGTTCATTTGCCCGGTCATGAAGAAACTGAGTGAAAACGTGGAATCCAGGTCAAGCCTGTCGGGATTTTCATGGTTATAAGGTGGCCGCCGGATTATCCGCGAGGCCCACTCGACATGATACCAAATTGACCGGCCTTTGGGGGCGCTTCAGGAAGATGGACGGGGTGATGCCGGGTTAACGGCGGTACGGCTGATTTGCCCGTCAGGATGAAACGGCCCCATTTCGGGGCCGTTTTGTTTGTCAGAATTATTTTTTATCCGGCACGAACTGGTTGCTGCGGCGTTCGCTGCCAATCGTTGAAACCGGGCCGTGTCCGGGAATGAACTGGACATCGTCTCCCAGGGTGTACATGTTTTCACGAATCGATTTGACCAGGGCATTGAAGTTGCCATTCGGGAGGTCTGTGCGCCCGACTGATCCGGCAAAGAGAACATCACCGGAAATCGCGACTTTGCTTGGTGCGTGAAAAAATACCACATGTCCGGGAGAGTGTCCGGGACAGTGAAAGACCTGGAGGGTTTCCCCGCCGACGGTGACGGTGTCACCCTGGTTGAGCCAGCGGTTCGGCTTGAATGGCGCGCCGGCTGGCAGTCCCCACATTCTGGTCTGGCTGGTGGCCAGTTCGTCCAGAAGATAGGCGTCAGCCTCGTTCGGACCTTCTATGGGAACACCAAAGCGGTCGGCCAGTATTTTGGCGCCGCCGCAATGGTCAAGGTGTCCATGGGTGACGAGAACCTTTTCCAGAGTCAGGCCGCGCTGCTCAATGACCGCGGCAATCTTGTCAATGTCGCCGCCCGGATCGACGACGGCGGCTTTGTTGGTGTTTTCGTCCCACATCAGGGTGCAGTTCTGCTGAAAGGGCGTAACAGGTATGATCTGAAATTTCATATCGGCTAAAAAAGTGAATTTGAGGGAAGGGTGTTTTTTATTGGCAGGACATGGTTTTTGCTTTTGTCCTGCCTTATTTTATCGAAATACCAATAAAACGGCTAAGACCGGCTGGTGATCGGCATTTTGACACAAGTTCTTATTATGCATGAAAACGGGCGCGTTTTTATGTCCGATTTGATGGCGTCGGCTGGCATTGGCGAATGGATTGGGCCGGGAAACTGCCCATGATAGACTCAAGCGCCCGCATTTGCTCCTCATTTAAATGATCAAGACGATAGAGCAGTTTTTCCACCGTCGGCCCCCGGGGCGCGATTTCCAGGCCGGTCAGCCCGGATTTTTCCAGGGATGCGGCGTAAGTGGCGGCGGCATCACGGGTTTTGAAAACACCCAGTGAAATGGCCCATCGCATTTTGGTTTGATCCTTGATGAGGTAATAGCTTTCAATCCCCTTTTCTTTCAGGCCGGCGATTTTTTCCTCTGCCGATTTCTGTGTGGGTGAGGGCGGGATGAAAACCATGTAGGTACTGCCTTCCTGACGCGGGGTGAGCGTGATGTCTTCCGGCCCAAGAGAGAGAGAATGCAGTTGCCGGGCAAAACCGGCAGCTTCGGTTTTGGCAAAGTAACCGACTTCAACGCAGTGCCCGGCCACTGCCATATCCTGCGTTTGCGCAGCAACCCGGGCTTGCGCAACAGCCCGGTTGATTTCTTCGGCAGAAAGCAGGCGAACCTTGTCTTCACGGTACTGGTAAGTGAGACGCTCGGGTTCCCGTTTGCCGCTGGATGGTGCATCAAAATACGTGCGCTGAAAAACGAACAGCACAATATTCGCGGCAACCAGTATCCAGAAAAAAATTTTCAGCATGACATATCCGATGCATATTTCACGGCATCTGCAGCCTGCAGGCCGACCAGTACCAGATTATCCACAATTTGGGCCGGGATAGAAAGATAGGGCAAAACCAGTTTTGCCGCGCCGCCGGACAAAATGCAGTGAACGTTATCCAGATGACGGGCGTGTATTGTGACGGCATGTTCAATTGCGCCGGCCTGTGCGGTCATACAGCCATTGCGGATCGCGCTGATGGTGTCGGTGGCAAACTCCGGAATATCGTCTGTCATTCTTCCGATATCCGGCAGCTGGGCGGTATTGCCGAAAAGGGAACTTGCCATCAGCCTCAGTCCGGGTAGAATCATGCCGCCGACGAAAGAGCCGTCTGCTGTCAGGGTATCGATGGTTGTTGCCGTACCGCAGGTGACCACAACCAGGTTTTTACCGGGAAAAAGTGAGCGGGCGCCGACCAGTGATGCAAAACGGTCACTGCCAAGCTGCGAAAAATCCGTATAGCCGTTTTTCACCCCGGCAAGAACAGGGGCGGAGGCAAACCATGTCGTACGAAAGGGTGCCGGCCGCAGATTTCTGAGGAGGGCGACAATCCGTTTTTTTGTTTCCAGGCCGGCGACATTGGATATCAGAATGCGTTTGATGGCGCGTTCGGAGGAGGCATCCTGCCACAGGTGTTCCAGCTTTTCCAGTTCGTCATGCCGGGTTTCACCCGTATGAAGCCAGGAGGCATGGCCCGGTGCGCCCGAAGTATCGCTTAAGGCAAGCGCCCACTTTATCAGCGTGTTTCCGGCATCAATCAATAAAAGCATATCCAGTCTATCCGTCAAAAGGGCGAAGCGAAACGTCTCCAGTGCTGAAGGACATTCGATGGCCATTGTTTTCAAGAATCAGCCGGCCATATCCGTCAATCCCCATAACTGTCCCGGTCTGCTCTTCTCTCGCGTGCTGGAAAACGGTAACCTGTCTGCCGTCATAGGCATGCAGATTATTCCATGACGGTATAAATGGTGCCAGGCCCTCTTTTTCAAAAAGCACAAAAGCATCGGCCAGATGGTTCAAGAACGCCGTCATCAGCAGGTTTTTGTCCATGCCTGAAAGCCAGCGGGCTTCTGCCACGGGCTGTCTGATTTGCGCTTCCAGTTCATCCGGCAATTGCAGATTGATTCCAATTCCGATAATAACCCAGTTTTTATCCGTCTTTTTCCGGAAGTGGTCAGAGGGGCGTTCAACGAGAATGCCGGCCAGTTTTTTTCCGTCCCGGAGAATGTCATTCGGCCATTTAAGCATGACCAGAACCCCAAGTTCTCGCAAGGTTTGTGCGATGGAAACGCCCACAGCCAAAGACAGGCCCGCCAGTTCCGCTTCCGGGCGGGAAAAGGGCCAGGCAAGTGAAAAGGTCAGGGAACTGTTTTCTTCCGAGTGCCAGGTTTTTCCATTACGGCCCCGTCCGGCGGTTTGCCTGCGGGCCAAAAGGAGTGCCGGGGACGAGAGAGTGTGGACGCGTTGCAGCAAATCCGTACTGGTTGAGCCCGTTTCATCAACAATATCGATGGCAATTTTTCCTGCATTCCGGTTAAGGCCGTCTGCAATGCGGTTTGATCTGATCGCGCTGGTCATGGGAGAAAACTTGCGTAAATCGGGTATTCCATTTATTTTCTTCAGATGTCGCTATTTTACATGCGGGAAACTTTCCCGTTTGGCTTTTGAGCGGTTATCATCCTCTGGACGCGAAAGTGTTTAGGCAACAATGGATGATTCCCTCAAAAAATATGTCTTTATGCAGAAGGAGTGCCAATGCACAGGGCAGAGGTGCCGAAGCTCCAGGTTGTTGAGAAAAACCGGGTTATCGCCAGTGGTTGCTGGCGAGTGGATTCACTGGCGTTCAAGCCGGTTTTTTCAAAAATCGGTTCTTCCGCCAAGCTGGTGGCCGGGCGGTCGGATGTCGCGTGGGATTTGACCGGAATAACCGCACTGGACTATATCGGTGCGCAGTTTTTCTGGAATGCGTGGGGACACGACCTGCCGTCGAACCTGAAGATGCTTCCCGAGCACAAGGGCTTTTTTGACAGGCTGAAAAAGACGGGGCAACTGGATATCAGGCAGTCCCGGTCGCATGCGCAGGCCGGCGCGCTGACCAGGCGGTTATGGCGCGTTTTACACAGCCATTTCATTGACATCGTAACGTTGACCGGCCAGTTTATCCTGGATTGTTACCAGTTTTTCAGAAACCCCTTGATAGGTCCGTGGAAGGAAATATCCGCCAATGTATACCATTCGGGAACGCGGGCCATCGGTATTACGGCACTGGTTGGTTTTTTGATTGGTGTTGTTCTTTCCTATCTTTCTGCGCAGCAGTTGCATAATTTTGGCGGTGATCCGTATCTGGTTGATTTGCTCGGCATCGGCATTACCCGTGAACTGGGGCCATTGCTGGCCGCCATCCTCGTGGCTGGGCGGTCCGGTTCATCCATGACCGCCCAGATTGGTGTGATGCGCGTGACAGAAGAGCTTGATGCCATGCAGGTTATGGGGATGTCGCATGGTTTTCGCCTGGTGTTACCCAAGGTTATTGCCCTGTCCATCGTCATGCCGCTTCTGGTGATGTGGACCAATATTGTGGCATTGGTTGGCGGTATGATGGCCGCCCAGATTTCCATCGGGTTGTCCATCGACTATTTTATTTCCGCCTTGCCCGGATCTGTTCCTCCTGCAAACCTGATCATTGGGCTGGTAAAAGGAATGGTGTTTGGCGCATTGATCGCACTGATCTCCTGTCACTTTGGTTTGCGAATCCAGCCCAATACGGAGAGCCTGGGACAGGGAACGACCAGTGCGGTTGTTTCCGCCATTACGATTGTTATCCTGGCGGATGCCGTGTTTGCCATCGTGCTTCAGCATGTGGGGTGGAAATGAGCAGGCGGGAGGCAGCAGACGTTATCCGGATTGAAAAGCTGTGGACACAGTTTGGCGACCATGTAGTTCACCAGGACCTGGATCTGACGATAAAACAGGGGGATATCGTTTCGCTTGTCGGCGGATCGGGTTCCGGCAAGACGACGTTGCTGCGCGAAATGCTGGGGCTCTTGAAGCCCAGTCAGGGTGCGGTATCTGTTTTAGGCATGGATATCGCGCGAGCAAAAGATGCGGAAAAGAAAAGACTATATAACCGGTGCGGTGTGCTGTTTCAGCAGGGCGCGCTTTTTTCGGCGCTCTCAGTTCTGGAAAACGTGGCATTGCCGATGCGGGAATTGCGGGCATTGCCTGATAAACTGATTGTTGAGTCCGTTCTGCTGAAACTGCAGATGGTAGGGCTTCAGCCGGATGATGCCCTGAAAATGCCTTCGGATTTGTCAGGCGGTATGATCAAGAGGGTGGCGCTGGCCAGAGCGCTTTCGCTCGAACCAGAGCTGCTGTTTCTGGATGAACCGACAGCCGGGCTGGACCCCCTGCTGTCTGACAGTTTTGTCGAGCTGATCCGTTCCCTGCATGAGGAGCTGAATTTGACAGTGGTTATGGTATCGCATGATCTGGATTCGATTTTGCAGTTATCCTCACATATCGCGGTGCTGGCAGACAAACATGTGGTCGTGAACGGTGCGCCGCAGGAGGTTATTGAGGTGGATCATCCTTTTATTCATGAATTTTTTCTGGGTGATCGCGGGAAACGTGCTCTGACGGGGGTGCCCAATCTGGTTATTCCCCGGGAGCAGGAGGAAAAATAATGGAAAGCAAATCTCATGCACTGATGGCAGGACTTTTCACGCTGGCGCTTTTGGCTGCGGTTCTGCTGGGGGGGTGGTGGCTTAATCGCGACAAGACAGAAATGATTCCCTATGTAATGGCGACCCGTCTTTCGGTTGCCGGATTGAGTCCACAGGCTGCGGTCCGTTATCGCGGGCTGGATGTCGGCAAGGTGTCCGAAATCCGTTTTGACTCTGCCGTGCCTGGACAGATACTGGTGTTTTTCGGTGTCAGGCCTGAAACACCCATGACCGAATCCACTTACGGCATGCTTGCTTACCAGGGGGTGACAGGTATTGCCTATGTCGAATTAAATGATGACGGCAGCCGCCCGCAACCGTTGCCCAGCTCGGAAACCCGTATCGCACAAATCGAAATGCGCGCAGGCCTCATGGCGGATTTGCAGACCAAGGCCAACGCCATTCTGGACGAAACCCAGAAGCTGACGAAAGAAATGGCCGGGCTTTTCAAGCCGGAAAACCAGGAAATCCTGATCAATACACTCAAGAGCATTAACAAGGCTGCAACCGAAATTGAAAAATCTTCCCGCAACCTTCAGCCGACACTGGCCAAGCTGCCCGGCCTGGCCGACAAGACCGGGCAGATGATGGATTCGGTTACGGCACTTTCCAATGAACTGGGTGATCTGAGCCAGAATCTGACGTCTTTTGTCGGTAACAGCAATACAGCGGAATCCATGACCCAGCTTCATTCGCTGGCAGAGGATCTGCATACATCGCTGCAATCCCTGAATAATACGCTTGATCAGTTCAGCCAGCGACCGGCCGGCCTGCTTTTTGGTGCGCCAGGGCCGAATCCGGGACCGGGTGAAGCCGGTTACCGTGCATCCCCCAATTAATTTGCGAGGGCCAGTTCATGAAAAAACGATATCATTTGTTCTTTTCCTGCTTGTTGACAGCGGGCTGCCTGCTCTTGTCCGGCTGCGCGATGAATTCACAACCACCGGCCACGCTGTATGACCTCGGGCCGCCTTCGTCGATGCCGGCGGAAAAAGCGCTTCCTCCTGATATGCCCACACTGGTGGTCTTTCGCGTCAATTCCCCGGACTGGCTTGGCAATACCATGATGTACTATCGTCTGACGCATGTGAACGAGCAGCAGACCCGGTTTTATACCCTTAGCCGCTGGAATATGCCGCCACCCAAGCTGTTTCGGGATCGTCTGAAGTCCCGCATTGTATCGGCAGGAGGTGAAATTGGCGGTGGGCGAATGCCCAGGGCGGAGCAGTTGCGACTGGTTGTTCATCTTGAGGATTTCAGCCAGTATTTCTTGGATGACTCAAACAGCGAGGGAAGGGTCGCCTTGCGGGTCTCGGTTCTGAACAAGGATGCCCTTGTTGCCCAGAAAAGTTTTCTTCATACGGTGACGGCACCCACACCGGATGCGTCTGGTGGCGCACAGGCGCTGTCTCTGGCTACTGATGAGGTGATTGCCCAAATCCTGCTCTGGATTGTGGAAAATTACAAAAAAGGTGATCCCGAGCAGCAATGACCGAGCGCCTTTCCCAGACCTTTCATCGTCCCTCTTCTTTTTTGCGGGCGGCGTTACTGGTCTATGTCTTTCTGATTGCTTATGCCAGCCTGTATCCTTTTTCCGGCTGGCGGGGTTCAGGCGTTTTTCCGCTGACGTATCTTTATGCGCCATTACCCCGCTACTGGACCTGGTTTGATGTCCTGATCAACGTTACCGGATATATTCCGCTTGGTGTCCTGCTCGCGACAGCAGTTTCGCCATTGTTGCGCGGTGCCCGCGCTTTTTTCTTTGCGTTTTTCACCGGCACGCTGTTATCCCTGGTGATGGAGGCACTTCAGGTTTATCTGCCAAGCCGGGTCCCCTCAAACCTTGATTTAATGACCAATGCCACAGGCGTATTCGCCGGGGCTTTTCTGGGTACGATTCTGGCGCCGGTCATTTTCAGGGAAGATCGCATCCATTATTTTATCCAGCGCTGGCTGCGCTTCGGGTCCAGCCGGGTGCTGATTATCCCCATGTTGTGGCCGCTTGCGCAGATTTATCCGCAGAATTACCTGTTCGGGCATGGAGAGGTTCTGCCGGCGCTGTCCGGGTGGCTTTCTGCTTTTCTGGCAAGGCCGGTCAATCTTTCGCAGATGATAACCGGAAGTCTTCAACTGACAGCAGAACAGTACTGGCTTTCAGAAACCATTATTACGGCAACCGGATTGACGGGCGCCATTCTGGTCCTGTTGTGGGTGCTGCAGAAAAATGCGCCCCGGATCCAGTTGGCGTTACTGATGCTCCTGATTGCGCTGCTGTTCAAAATCATGGCGTGTGCGCTCTTTTTCCAGCCGGAAAATGCGCTGGTCTGGCTGACGCCGGGTGCTATAGGCGGCCTGATTGTCGGCGTCCTGATGCTGTCCGGCCTGATTTTCACACCGCCGCTGGTCCAGCGGCGCATCGCTATTGTCATGCTTTTTATCAGTCTGGTGACGGTCAATGTTTTGCCTGATAACCAGTACTTTTTGTCGACGCTGCAGACCTGGTCCCAGGGGAAGTTTCTGAACTTTAACGGCGCAGCACATTTCTTGACGATGGTCTGGCCTTTTTTCGCGCTCTGGTTTTTGTTCCGGTCGATTTACAAGCTGCGTTATAGTGAGTAACATGAACCTTTGCGTGAGTGGTTTTCCCTGTGCTTCGGGCTGATTGCATGGCTTGATCGGATGATTATCGAGAGGTGGTGACGGAGATGAATGCCAATACACAAAAATTTCATGTTGCCGGCCCGGCCGGGAGGCTGGAATGTGCGCTGGATTTGCCGGAGGGGGAGCCTCTCGGCATAGCACTTTTAGCCCATCCGCACCCGCTTTATGGCGGAACCATGGATAACAAGGTTGTACAGATGATGGTGCGGGCTTTTACCAGTCTGAATTATGTTTCTGTCCGGATGAATTTTCGCGGCGTGGGCGGTTCGCAGGGGACGCATGCCGACGGACTGGGCGAGACGGAAGATATGGCGGTTGTGCTTGAGGAGATGAAAAAGCAGTATCCCGGTCTGCCTGTTGCGCTGGGAGGGTATTCATTTGGAACCTATGTGCAGTCTCTTTTGCAGGAGCGGCTGGCGGCAGAAGGCAATCCGCCCGAGCGGATGGTGCTGGTCAGTGCAACAGCCGGAAGGTGGGTGACGGACACCGTTCCCGGGAATACGCTTTTAATTCATGGCGAAAAGGATGATATTATCCCGCTGCCGGATCTGTTTGACTGGGCGCGTCCGCAGGATCTGCCGGTTGTGGTCGTGACAGGAGCTGATCACCTTTTCAATCGCAAGGTGCACCATATTCGCGAGATTATTGCTGAAATGTGGTGACACGGATTTGGTACAATTCTTTTCTTTTGCGATACGCATCGGATTTTTGGCGAAAGCATGAACAGGACTTTCGCCGGTTTGTTTTTTATGATGAAAAAAATACAGTCTTTCTTTCTGGTCTTTTTACTGACCTTTGGCGTTATTTCTGTTTCGCATGCACAGGCTGTATCTCCCCCGACCATTGTTGCTCGCTCGTGGTTGCTGCTTGATACGATAAGCGGCCAGATACTGGCATCGCGGGATGCCTACAAACGCATTGAACCGGCATCGCTGACCAAGCTGATGACTGCCTATCTCGTTTTTAGCGCCATCCGTGAGGGGCGGCTGAGTCTCAACCAGTCCGTTACCGCTTCCGACCAGATCTGGAACCTGGACAAAGGCAGTTCAAAAATGTTCATTGAGCCGCGTACGCCGGTCAAAATCCAGGATCTGTTGTATGGTCTGATCGTACAGTCAGGCAATGATGCTGCCATGGCACTGGCGGAAGCGGTATCCGGTGATGAAGCCGGTTTCGTTGCATTGATGAACCGGGAGGCGGAGCGAATGGGGATGAAGTCGACCCATTTCAGCAACCCGCACGGACTGCCGGACAAGGACAACTATTCCACAGCTTATGATTTGTCGATTCTGGCAATCAATCTGATCAGGGATTATCCCGAACTGTACAAAATCTATTCGGTTCGCGAATTTACCTATAACCGTATCCGCCAGCGTAACCGCAATCGCCTGTTGTGGCTGGATCCCACGGTTGACGGCATGAAAACCGGCCATACAGAAGCCGGTGGATACAGTCTCATCTCATCCGCCAAACGGGAAAGCGCGACGGGCGAGCGGCGTATGATGGCGGTTGTGATCGGCGCCAGTTCCGACCAGATGCGGGCGCAGGAAAGCCTGCGGCTGTTGAACTGGGGGTTCGAGAGTTTTGATACGGTCAAGCTTTTTGACCGGAAGCAGGTTGTGGCGACACTGGATGTCTGGAAGGGATCAAAAAGCAAACTACCGGTTGGCTTTAATTTTGACGCTTATGTCAGTGTGCCAAAGGGCGCATCTGTCCGCCTGAAGTCCATTCTGGAGCGCAAGGAACCCCTGGTTGCGCCCATTGATGAGAACAGCCGGGTCGGCACACTGAAAATGATGCTGGACGGGAAGGTGATCTCAGAATTGCCTGTTGTTGCGCTGGAGTCAGTCAGTGTTGCCAGTTTCCTCGGCCGGATATGGGATACCGTCCAGTTGTGGTTTAAATAAAGGAGGATGCGATGCAGCCCAATCGCAATGAAGACCTGATTGAATACCCTTGTGATTTTCCCATCAAGATCATGGGGGCAACGCATGATGATTTCCTGTTGACCGTGACCGAAGTCGTCCGGATACATGATCCGGGCTTCGATGCCGCGACAATTGAAACCCGGACATCGACCAAGGGCAATTACCTCAGTGTCACGGCGACTGTCCGCGCGACGAGCCGCGCCCAGCTTGATAATCTTTATATGGCACTGTCCTCTCATCCCATGGTCAAAGTCGTTCTCTGACCGGGTGAAAGCATGCAAGTCCTGTCTGCATGGACAGGCAGCGGATGACAGGGATCATGTGCCTGAAACGGAGCCTGCCATGGCAGTGAGTGACATCATTACTGTCCGCGATCTGGGGTTAATGCCCTACGAGCCGGTTTTTGCGGCCATGAAAGCGTTTACCCAAACACGCACGGTTGATACGCCTGATGAAATCTGGCTGCTGGAGCATGAGCCGGTTTTTACACTGGGACAGGCGGCAGACCGCTCTCACCTGTTTGATACCCGCGATATTCCTGTTTTTCAGGCAGACCGGGGGGGAGAGGTGACCTATCATGCGCCAGGCCAGGCAATCGTTTATCTTCTGGTTGACCTCAAAAGGAGGGCCGAAAACCGCTTGCTTGTCCGGGAGTTTGTGCGGCAGATCGAAGAAGCGGTTATTGAAACGCTACAGGCCCATCAACTACGCGGCGAACGCCGTGCCGGCGAACCCGGTATTTATATTTCCGCCGATCAGCCCGGTTCTTCCTGGCGGGGGGCAAAAATCGGGGCACTCGGCCTGAAGGTGTTGCGTAACGGTTGTGCCTATCATGGTTTTTCCCTGAATGTGGCAATGGATTTGCAACCCTTTACCTGGATCAATCCCTGTGGACTGGCCGGATTAACATCAGTTGATATGAAAACCATGGGAGTGGCGCTTACCGTGAAAGAAGCGCAGCATGAACTGGTCAGGGCACTTTGCCGCCAGCTGAATGCAAAAGCGGATTTTTCCGGCAGTCACAGCCTGCCCGGCATGTATAAAAAAATGAAACGGCAGGGTGGGCGCCATGTCGGATAATGAAAAACAGAAAGGCGCAAAGAAAACCGCGCGTATTCCGGTCAGAATCGTGCCATCGGAGCCTTTGCCCAAGCCGGACTGGATTCGCGTCAGGGCCGGTTCACCATCAACCCGCTTTAATGAGATACGGGATTTGCTGCGCAGGCAGAACCTGGTGACGGTTTGTGAAGAAGCCAATTGCCCGAACAGAGGGGAATGCTTCGGAAAAGGA
This sequence comes from Oxalobacter sp. OttesenSCG-928-P03, assembly GCA_030269625.1. Classification (GTDB taxonomy): domain Bacteria; phylum Pseudomonadota; class Gammaproteobacteria; order Burkholderiales; family Burkholderiaceae_D; genus Oxalobacter. The sequence goes on from JAJDFZ010000025.1 coordinate 14,824, forward strand.
ACCGCAACATTCATGGTCCTGGGGGACAAATGCACCCGCCGCTGTCCGTTTTGCGATGTGGCACATGGCCGGCCGTCGCCCCCGGACGAAAATGAACCGGAAATGCTCGCGCAGACAGTGGCGTTACTGAAGCTTTCTTACGTGGTGATCACCTCGGTTAACCGCGACGATCTGAGAGATGGCGGAGCAGCGCATTATGCGGCCTGTATCCGGCAAATTCGCCGGCATGCTCCCGAAACCCGGATTGAAATCCTGACGCCCGATTTTCGGGGGCGGGATGAAAAAGCCATCGCTATCCTGGGAGAGGCGCTGCCCGATGTCCTGAACCACAATCTGGAAACGGTTCCCCGTCTTTACCGCCAGGCCCGGCCCGGCGCGGATTATGCGCATTCCCTGTCTTTCCTGAAACGTTTCAGGGATCGTTATCCGGGCGTACCGACCAAATCGGGGCTGATGGTGGGATTGGGAGAGACCAATGAAGAAATCCTGCAGGTCATGCAGGATTTGCGTGATCATCATGTGGATATGCTGACTATCGGGCAGTACCTGATGCCCTCCCCCCATCACCTGCCGGTAACGCGTTATGTCCACCCGGATACTTTCAGGCAGTTTGAAGAAGCTGCCACTCGCATGGGGTTTGCCCATGCCGCAGTGGGGGCGCTGGTTCGCTCAAGCTATCATGCCGACCGGCAGGCACATGAGGCCGGCATTGTATAAATTAGGCTCAGCCTAAGCGAACCCTGTCCCGTCTGTCACCCTTGTTCAATCAGGGCGATGTCATCCTCATCCAGTCCGAAGATCTGGTACACAACCAGGTTCAGTTCTTTTTCCTGTACACCCAACTGGTGATCCATCAGATCGAGATTTTCTTTTTCCTGCTCGAAATAACCTGACCATGTTGGCAGCTCAGCTTCCGGAATATCGACACCGAATGAAGAAACCACTTCGAGGCGGAAGGTGGGGAAATCGAGCTCATACCACTTCTTCAGACGATCGCTCAATTTTGCTTCCAGCTTGAGTGGCGACAGATTAAAGGCGGTCATGCCATGGAAATGGAGGTTGGCATCGCGCCGGTCCTGTGCCTTTTCCATACAGTATTGCGCAAGTTGTCCCATTCTTGCCCGCTCCATGCCGCCCGCATCGGGAACCGGCAGGGATTCAACATGATGGGCAAGCACTTCGTACATACCGTTTTCCAGCTGCCGGGACATGGTGGTGATTACCCTGGCAATGGCATTGGAGTTCAAAAGGCCAAAGAGGTAGTAATCGGCGTTGGTGATGTAATGACTTTCATCGCCGTAATGGGAGTCCTTGTCACCAAACACGAATCCCGGTTCCGCCTGAAGACGGCCGGTACCCAGGCGAAATGGCGTGTCGGTGGGCACATCGGCCTTTTCCGTATGGTTCAGCTCATACCATTTCTGGTCGCCGCTCCGTTTTTCAAGCTGATCCTTGAATTGCTCAAGGTATTTCTTGATCGCCGGGTAGGCATCGATATCCACCTTTCCTTTTGGCGTATAGATCAGCCAGTGTATTCTGGAGCCGGAGTGCCATCTTTTCATGCTGTCGCCCGGATAAAACAGTTTCAGGATTTCTACCGACTTCGGGTCTTCCTTCTTCAACTGGTTATAGGTCTTCATATCAATAACAAAGGCATCATTGAGACCGATGGCAATGCCGGATTGAATAGGACCATAGGCATCCTTGAGTGTTGGATGGTCTTTTGTCAGTTTGTCCTGCAGCCCGGCCGCCACACTTTCATCCAGCCATTGCGCGGTCTTGCCTGACAACATGTTTTCCGGGTTGAGCAGGAGAAGAAAACGCTGATATTCGGCGGCATCCTCTGCCATTTTTGCAAGTGAGAAGCGTTCAAAGGCCGTGCGCTTGAGGGTCAGTGAATACAGTCTGACCTCATCCAGATTGGATAGCAGGAAAAACTGGCTTCCCTGCATGCTTTCTGCGTTTTTTCTTGCCAGTTCGATGATGCTCAGCTGTTCATTGCCGGCGACGGTGTCAAGGCTGGAAGAGCTTGGCCCCATCAGTTTGATGAGGGTGACAACCTTTCCACTGCTTTTTTCAAACTGGCCCAGTGCCGCATCAAAGTAGCTGCCTAGCGCTGCCATGTCATTCAGTGTAAAGGCGTTGTCACCGGATGCGGCCTGATAGCCCAGGAGATCCACCAGGATTTTTTGAAGGAAGGCCGTATGCTGTTTGGTCTTTTCCTGCTGGTTTAAGGCCTCAATGTTTTTGGACCAGTCCTGGAGGATCTGCTTGTGTCCGGATGGAATCGGGTCCTGCTTGAGTGCGTCTTTTAAAACCTGAGTATGGAAAAGATTTTGGTTGGTAAGGGTTTTCGGGTTTTCCATAAGTTTTTCCTAGATGAAGAAAGTGTTAAAGCAAGAACATGCCGACAGGTTTCGGCGGTGACATGAAATCGTATAAAAATACAGACAACCGACAGTGTAATCGTGAAATTTGAAATAACACAATATGAAAGGGGAGATTTGAACGAAGGATTAATAAAATATCCGGGATGCAGGTAATATAACTATCCCGGCAGGATATTCAGAAGAACTGTCTTATAATCTGAAACGATAGGGTATGTCTGATGTTCTGATACTCAAGAAGCCTGAGCCGATAATGAAAAATATAACGTCGTCAATCGAGTGGCACGAAAACCTGAATCTTGGCCTGAGTGAAATTGATTCCACACACAGGAGGCTGTTTGAGCTTGCTCACGAGCTGGCAAGTACAGAACCGGGGGAAGCAGAGCAGGTTTTTGACGATTTGCGGCGTTATGCGCTGTATCACTATCAGCACGAGGAAGAGTTGATGCAAAAGCATCATATTGATGCAGAATGCCAACGAGCGCATCTGGCATTCCACAGCCATTATATCAGCTACATTGACCAAATGGGAAGCATGATCCACGAAGGGCTGACGGCCGAACTGGATCGGGTGCTGATTTTTTTGCTGAAGTGGCTGAAATGGCATATCACCGCCATGGATGTATTACTGGCCCAAAAGATTCGGGAGCCGAATTCCGAAGAGGCCCGGCAGAAGATGAATGTCCTGAAAGCGCGGGGACTCAGCGATGTTTATTATGAACTGGGCCAGAAAATCCTGGAGTTTTCCGAGTTGAGCAGGCGGCTTGAGGATGAGATATCCCGCCGCAAGGTTATCGAGCTTGATTTTGCGCTTTCCAATGCCCGCCTTCATGCCATGGTCAATTTTTCCCATAGCTGGGAGTACTGGGAAGAGCCGAACGGGCAGATTATTTATACCTCTCCTTCGTGCGAACGGATTACCGGATACACGGCAGCAGAGTTCATCGAAAATCCGGACCTGATCTATGACATCATCCATCCGGAGGATTATCACATCATGGAGCAGCATCGCCAGGACAAGGAAACCCATGAAGATGGTGAACATGAGCTTCCGTACCGGATTATCCGGCGTGACGGCACGATCAATCGTGTCGGCCACAGTTGTCATGCGGTTTATGGCAGTGCCGGCCGTTTTCTGGGGCGCCGCGGCAGTATCCGGGACAGAAATGAACGGCATGAGCAGGATGAGCAGCAGCGTCTGGCCGAAACGGTTTTTACCTCAGTCAATGAAGCCGTCATTGTGATGGACCAGAATCACCGCATTCTTCGTGTCAATCCCTCCTTTACCCATATTACCGGCATGGAATTCAAAGAAGTTCAGTGCCTGGATGGAACCTCGCTCTTTGATGATGGCGATGAGCCGGGGCGGGTCATGAATATCGCCAACCTGGTCGAGGAAACCGGATTCTGGCAGGGGGAAATCCTTGGCAGGCACAAGGATGGTCATGTGTTTGACAGCTGGATTTCCATTTACTGTGTCGAAAACAAGGATGGCCAGCCCATGAATTACGTGCTGGTTTTCTCGGACATCAGTGAGCGTAAAAAAAATGAAGACAGAATATACCGGCTGGCCCATTTTGATCTGCTGACCGGCCTGCCCAATCGCGCACTGCTGCTGGATCGTCTCCAGCAGGGATTGCTCAAGGCCCGGCGGGAGGCAAGCCTCCTGGCGCTGATGTTTGTTGACCTGGACAAATTCAAGCTTGTCAACGATACACTTGGTCACTATATTGGCGACCTGTTGTTAAAAGAAGTGGCAAAACGGCTCGAAGAATGTATCCGGGAGTCTGATACGGCAGCCCGCATTGGCGGTGATGAGTTTATTGTTTTACTGCCGTCCATCCAGTCGGAGGTCGATGCCAGGGGAGTCGGGGAAAAAATCCTGAAACGGGTCAAGGAAGATTGCATACTGGACGGTAACCGGGTGAATATCGGTGTCAGTATTGGCATTGCCATTTTCCCCATGCATGGCAATGCGCATGAAGAGCTGATGACCAATGCGGATGCGGCCATGTATCAGGCCAAGCATGGCGGTGGCCCATCCGTGGTTTCATTTGGTGAGCTTGAGCGATAGACCGGAGCGGTATTCCCCGCACGATTATTTTTTTCTGTTTTTTGCCGTTGCCGCGTTTTTCCGGCTTTCCTGCCGTTCCTTGAGGATGCGGGCAACCAGGTTGTCCATGACCTGCATCGTCATGACACGAGCTTCTTCTTCGCTTCCGGAAAACTGGTTCCCCTCGCTGACAATGGCCAGGGATGTCACATATCTTCCGTCAATCACGATTGTCGGGACGCCATCAATCTGGTAGGACGACTGCATCTGCACAGCGCCGTCACACAATGACTGCACAGTAAAGGAGCGGTACATGTCCAGGAACGTGTTGCGGTCAATTCCCATCTTCTGGACAAAGTCCCCGATCTGGCGCTCGTTTCTGAGCGGGGTCCGTTTGACCTGGATCGCGTCAAAAACCCGGTGATGCAGGGAATTGGTCAGCTTGCCCATGGCAGACAGCGTATAGAACAGGCGCTGCTGGAGGGCCATATTGTCATTGAAATTGATATGAACGCGCTTGAAGGTGACATGGCGGTTCTGTTTTTCCATCCATTTGATCAATGATGCATCGAAGCCATAACAGTGGGAGCAGAAATAGCCGAAAAACTCCATGACTTCAACCTTGTCGCCGGCATCAGACGGCTGGGGGTTTTCCAGAGTCAGGTAGTCCACGCCGTTTTTGGGCGAATCCGGTGATGCACAGGCCAGACAGGTGATAAAACTGAAACCGATTGCGAGAAAAAGTTTGCCAAGCATTTTCATGATGATTTCTCTGTCAGTTATCCGGGGCGGGAAGTCGTAAACTCAATACCGTTTTCGCGGAGTTTGTTCTGTGTCGCCGCCAGTTTGCTTTGTGTGTACGGGCCGAGGCGAACACGGTACAGGCTGCCGTTCTGAGCCTTGACTTCCGTGACTTGCGCCTCAATGCCGATCAGGGCCAGTTTGGCGCGCATGTTTTCAGCATCGGCTTTTTCACGGTATGCGCCAGCCTGGAGATAAACCGTCGGTTTTTCCGACTCGGCTGATGACGGGTCGCTGGCGGCATCAGCTGTTGCATTCTTGTATGCGTTTTTTGCTGCGTCCCGGTTGCCATACATGGGCTGGTTCGGATCCGAAAAAGGGGTCGACGCGGAAGAGGAAAGGTTTTTGTCCTGTTTGCTGAGTTTGCTGTTGAACGGCATGGGTGAGCGCGTGATAATCATGGCAACAATGATTGCAATGAGCAGCCCGGCGACCAGGCCGACAATGAAGCCCAGTACAGTATTGTTTTTCCAGAGGGTATCGTACTGGAATTTTTTCTGAGGTTGTCTGCGAGCCATTTTCGTTACATTTTGTTGGGGGCGGAGACACCCAGAAGTGCCAGCCCGTTTCTTAATACCTGTCTTGTCGCATCCAGAAGGGCCAGCCTGGCCAGTCTGAGAGATTCGTCGTCCACTAAAAAGCGTTCGGCGTTGTAGTAGCCATGCAGTGCGCCAGCCAGGTCGCGCAGGTAAAAGGCGACCTGGTGCGGACCAAGTTCATGCAGTGCATGTGCCAGGACATCGGGATAATCCGCCAGTCTGCCCAAAAGGGCATACTCATGGGGGGATGTCAGGGGAGACAGGTCCGCTGTTGCCAGCCGGGATTCATCTCCTCCCCATTGTTCAAATACCGAGCAGATGCGTGCATGTGCATATTGTATGTAATATACGGGATTTTCGTCGGAGCGGGCGAGCGCCAGATCCACGTCAAAAACAAATTCCGTATCCGCTTTTCTTGATATCAGGAAAAAGCGGACGGCGTCTCTGCCGCGGGTAATATCACCATTGCCGGACCATTCAATCAGGTCGCGGACAGTGACGTAAGAGCCGGCCCGTTTTGAGATTTTGACTTCAGCCCCGTCCTTCATCACGGTTACCATTTTGTGAAGGACATAGTCCGGATAGTTTGCAGGGATGCCCATATTGACAGCCTGAAGGCCGGCACGGACACGGGCAATGGTGCCATGATGGTCGCTGCCCTGGACATTGATAACGGTATCAAAGCCGCGTTGCCATTTATTGATGTGGTACGCGACATCCGGGACAAAATAGGTAAACCCGCCATCAGATTTTCTCATGACGCGGTCCTTGTCGTCGCCGTAATCTGTCGTTTTCAGCCAGAGTGCGCCGCCATCCTCAAAAGTTTTTCCCGCGCGGGTAAGGGCATTGACGGTTTCATCAACCTTG
>JAJDFZ010000026.1 GCA_030269625.1 Oxalobacter sp. OttesenSCG-928-P03
GTCGGTGTCGCCATCACGGTCGGTGACGGTAACGGTGGCTTCCAGGGTGATTTTGCCGCCGTCCAGAGACAGTATCGCGCTGTGGTCGTTATTGTCGCTGCCGTGGTCGATGGGGCCGCGCTGGGTGAGGGTCACTTCGCCGGTGTCCTTGTTCACGCTGACTTCGAAGATGACGGTATCGCCGACCTTGCCGTATACAACGCCGTCTGTACCCTTGGACAGGACGATGTCTTTGCCGCCACTCTTCAGGCCGGATACGGTATTGTCCACGGTCAGCGCAAAGTCGCCAACTGTCTTGGTGCCTGCGCCGTCGCCACCGTAGTTGGGGGTGGCGGCAGCCAGAATGGCCTCCGCGAATGCGGACTTGCCTTCTGACGTTTCTGACGTAGCGGTGCTGACGTTTTCGCCGATGGTTTCGGCGTCCTTGGTGACCAGGGTGATGCCGCCTTCGGCGATAGCGCCCAGTGTCACGGAAGGACCGTGATCCTGGAACCGGATGCTGTTGCCCAGGCCGATCTCGACCCCTTGGGTGGCGGTGTCGCCGTCGTTATCCGTGACGGTGATGGTCGCGGCGAGGGCGATGCAGTCGTTGCCCAGAGCCTTAATCGCGTCGTGGTCGTTGCCATCGGCGCCGTGGTCGATGGCTTCGTACTGGGTCAGGGTCACCTTGCCGGTGTCGGGGTCAACGCTGACGCGGAAGACGATAGTGCCGTCCTCGGTTTTGCCGACCACGTCGTCAGCGAGGGTGTCGCCGTCCCTGGCCACCGAGATGGCTTTACCGCCGCTGGTCAGGCCGGTAGGGAAGAATTTGATGAGCAGCTTAAAGTCGCCCACAACCGTGGTGCCTGCGCCGTCGCCGCCGTAACTGGGGGTGGCGAGGTCCAGAATGAATTTGCCGAACTCCGCTGAGACCTCGTGAGAATCCGCGCCGACGGTTCTGGCATCCTCCGTGGTCAGGGTGGGTTTATCGCCCCCCCATTTCATCGTCATGGACGGGCCGTCGTCCTTGACGGTGAACGCGGCACCAACTGCGCCAAGGTCGATGGAGGCGCTGGCTGTGTCGCCATCGTTGTCGGTAACGGTCTTCGTCAGCAGCAGCACGCCTTCGTCAAGCTGCAGGGTGACGCTGTCGTCATGGGCTGCGTCTGTCGCGCCTTTGTCAGGATGGGCAACAGGCTTCAGCAGTTCGAAGGTGACGCTGCCGTCAGCTCCAAGGGTGATGGTGAAGTAAGGGGTACCGTCTGCCGTGCTGCCGGTGATGACGTTGCCTTCCTGGCTCATGAAGATGGCCACTTCACTGCCGTCTGCCGCCATGGCCTTGAGGCCGCTGTCGACATTGTCGCCGTTCAGCTTCAGGCTGTAGGTGTCATCTGTGCCTTTGCCATCGTAGCCGTATTTAACATCAAATTGGGCATTGATGACTTCGCCAGTCAGGACTGCCTTGGTTCCATACTCTGTCTCGTGGTTGCCGGCGGCAAGCGCGCTTTCATCCACGATGGCGGAAAGGGAGGGAAGCTGGCCTTCTGCTGCCTTGATGGTCGGAACGTCGTCGACGATGTCGACGGTCAGGGTCGAGCTTGCCGAGGCGCCGGTGCCTGTGGCGATGATCTCCCAGGAGTCTACGTTGTCTGCGATGTCCCTACCGGCTTCACCTTCGCCGGCCACATCGTGCTTTTCGGGGCGGGTCTGCTCATAGTCGAATGACAGGGTGTAGTTGCCGCCCCCGTTATCAGCGAGTTCGCCATTTTTGAGTACGCCGTTGCTGCCGGCGATACCCTCCGCCGGGAAGCCTACCAGTTCACCGTTAACAACATTATAGATCTTGCCTGCAATGGTGATGCTGACAAGGCCATTGTTGGTGGTGATGGCATAGGTGACTTCATAAGTCGGGGTACTCTGACCCGTCTCGTGCTTGGTGCCACCCGGCATACGGGATTCGTCAACCCGGAGGCTACCGTCGTCCATGACGAATGTCGGGGTGATGGTGATTTCGGGCAGCGGACCGCGGCCATCATATTCAACAGGATCGGTAAATTCGATGTTGAAGGTGCCAGTCTCAAAGCCCGGGGTCAGGTCACCGCGCGCGGCATTCTGTTCTACGACAACGAAGGTACCACCTTCCTGGGCGCCGCCACCACCGGCTGCAGCACCACCAGCCGCCGCTGCTTCAAGCAGAGAGGTCGGGTCTTCGCCTTTGGCAAGGGCTTCTTCGATCTGCTGTTGCAGTTTTTCGACTTCGGCGTCGCTTGCTGCGCCAATATCGGGTTTCGGTGCGGCACTCTGTTTGCCGGCCGAGGCAATGTCTGACATGGTGCCGCGATCAAGCTGGATGCTGTCGCCGCTGCCAAGGGTGACAAAGCCCTTGTTGTTGAAATCAATGTGAACGTTGGATCCGGTGCCGGACTTGATGATTTCGTTGTCCGCTACCCTGTCGCCAACTTTGAGGACGCGAATGTTGCCACGCGGATCGGTTGCGGTGACTTCGCCATTCAGTGCTTTTACTACGCCTACTGTTGCCATGTTGTTCTCCCCCAAACAATGTTTGTTGTTAATTGTTTTTCGAAATTTTCCTGCTTTTTCTTCCGGCTGCGCCTGCCTCCCCTTCGGGAACGGCAGGAAATGCCTTCTGTTCTTTCGGCCAGGGTGCATGCTCTCCTGTAAAACCACCCATGCCTTTGCTGCTGATCCCGTGCCCCGCACGGGATGATTCTGCCTTGTGCCGCTGCCTTGTGTTATTTGCGGTGCAACATGCCCCGAAAAACCTGCCATTGCCAGCACACTTTCCCACATATACATCGGAGTCTACTTTGTTTTGCCAGGGGAGCAACATTGTACAAAGGTACTAGTTTTTAAACTTTTTTGCCCCCCGATGCCGTTTTTTGCTTCAATCCGGCATGTACAGTTATCGATAATAAATAAAAAATTGCCAGAAGGCAATAAAAAAGTTGCGCTTGGGCAAAAAAAGTTTCTGAAAGGCAAAAACAGGGGGCTGTGAGGCTGTTTCGTGTCTGGTGGCATGCCGCAAGGCCGTCCGTCCTGCAGAACGCGGCGTTTGCGGCAAAGCGGGGAGAGGCACTTCCAACCCAGGTCCATCCGTGATGCCTGGGGTGGCCGACCCGGCCCTGCAAAACAAAGTGGCAAGTGAAATGAATCTTCAGCGCCAATGCCCTGCGGTGCGGTGCGCCTTCGGCTCAGCCCGCGTCCTTCTGACGCTGCACCCTACTCTGCTGCTGGCGTTTTATTTGCTGCGGGGAGCCGCACATGCCGTGTACGGGCGGAGGCAGGGGCGCAGGATGCGGCCAACAAGAATTGGGGGGATTTCCGCACACTATATATATTAGTATGCGGCTGCACGTACTAATATATATATATATGCAGTGATGCGCGGGCAAAAAAAAATTCTCCCGCGAAGGGGAGAATTCTGAATTGTGGTAGGCACGATTGGACTCGAACCAACGACCCCTACCATGTCAAGGTAGTGCTCTAACCAGCTGAGCTACGCGCCTGTAAGGATGCGATTATAGCAGGGTTAAAAAAAAAGGGAAATTTTTATTTGCTAAAAAATGAAAAGCGCTGTCTGCCGATTGTCAGAAAGGGATGCCGTTGTAAATATACAACAGGCATACGTTGCTTTCGGCCTGCTCTGTTAACAAATATTCAACATTTAGAAATAAAATAAATAAGCTGCCAGACAAGGCAATACGGCATGGCATGAAGGGCGCGCAGGGTCATCACCGGCTGTCATGCAAAACTATTTTTACTGCCATTATCTACTGCCATTTTTTGTTTGCGGGCCGGCGCTCATCCTGCAGGGAAATCACGCTCACTCTCAGCGCGCCGGTTTTCTGCAGGCGCATGAGTACCTTCCATAGTGTTCCCCGCTCGGTCCAGCGTTTGTAACGCATGAATACCATCATCCACTGCCCGAAATCCTCGGGCAACTGGCGCCAGCGGCAGCCCATGCGCAGGACATAGAGGATGCCTTCCAGGGCATGCCTGTCCGATATTTTGGGTTTGCGGCCGCGCGGGTCTCTTTCTTCCATGAGGATCGGCTCGACCAGCGCGTACTGTTCATCGGTCAATATGTACAGGGATTCTGCAGGTGTGATTTTCATGGCTGTAATATATCAGCCCGTCTTTTTTTTGACAATTATTTGTTAGCAAGTTTGAAAAAAATGTATGTGATCTTCATACTTAATCGCCATTGGATGGGGGTTCTGTGCTTATAATGGCAGTGAATTGGAATAGTGACAAAAAGCAAGGTATCTGTTTGCCCGGGAAACCGGAGATACCGGACCTGTTCATTAATCCAGCTGATTGAAGCCCCTCATCAGGAAAAAAAAGATAAAGGTTGCGCATCCAGGGATTTCTGGATCGTTTTTCTGACGTTGGTAGATACATATATTTAAAGGCGCACTAATGAAATTGAAAATTATTTCAGCCACCATTGGCAGCATGTTCCTGCTGCTTTCCGGTACGGCGATGGCACAAACAACCATGGCTGCGGCAGTTGACCATACTATTAAAACCAACCCGGATATTGCTACTGACGCAAGGCATCGCCGTTCTGTCGATGAGGCCCTGATCGGTGCATACAGCGGTTATCTGCCCAGCGTTGATGTCGGCTGGGGTTATGGTCGTGAAAAAGCCAAGAACAGCAACACGTACAACCGCTGGAGTGAATACATGACCCGCCGCGAGAAATCGCTGACGGCTGAATGGAATATCTTCCAGTCTTTCGGTACCTACTTTGAGGTCGAGCGCAACAAGGCGCGCATGCAGTCTGCTGCGCACAAGGTTGCCGGCACTTCGGAGCAAATCGCTCTGCGTGTCGTTGAGGCCTATCTGGATGTGCTCCGCATGCGTGAGACTGTCCGCTTGACGAAACAGAATCTGGATAACCACCAGAAGACTTATGACCAGATCCAGATGCGCGCAGCCAGCGGTGTTGGTCGTCGTTCCGATCTGGACCAGGCTGAAGCCCGTCTGGCACTGGCCAAGTCCAACCTCGTTTCGGCAGAAGCCAATCTGCGCGATGTTGAGATTGCCTACCAGCGCTACACCGGCATGCATCCTGATGATCTTTTCCAGCCAGAGGTACCGGCAGACAGCCTGATGCCAACCAGCCTGGAAAACGCGCTTGAAGTTGCCCGTGAATACAACCCGCTGCTCAAGCAGTCCCTGGCAGATATCGAAGCGGCGAATGCCCAGTACCATGCGGCAAAATCACCGTTCGGTCCGCGCTTTGACCTTGAAGGCGGTATCACCGAGTATGACAATACCGGTGGCGTAAGAGGCCCAAGCGATGACCACTACCTCATGCTGCGCATGCGATGGAACATTTTCCGCGGCGGTGCTGACATGGCCCGTCTGGGTGAAACCAAGCAGCTTTCCTATGAAGCAATGGAAATCAACAAGCGCACGCTGATGCAGCTTGACCAGAGCACGGCGCTGTCCTGGAACACGCTGGTATCGGTCCGTGAGCGTCTGCCAAATCTCAAGCAGCACGTTGATTCATCCCTGGCAACACGTGATGCGTATACGCTGCAGTTCTCCATCGGCCAGCGTACCCTGATCGACTTGCTGGATACGGAAAACGAATACTATACCGCTACGGTTGAGTATGTGAATGGCCAGTACCTTGAGCTCTTTGCCTGCTATCGCCTCATGGCTGATATGGGCCGCCTGCTCAATTCCCTGGGTGTTCAGCACCTGGTTGACACCGACCCGACCGAGCGTGTGGGCTGGACCAACCCGTGGAGCCGTACGGATTATTCCGAGCCACTGAAACAGATCCCGGTTGCCCAGGCTGCCGAAACCCAGGCAACAGCTGAAGAAGCCGCCCTGGTACCGGAGTCAGATGCGGCCGAACAGGTGGAAGCTGCCCCGGAAGAAGCTGCAAAAGGCAACTGATTCCCGGCAACTGCCTCTAGTACGAGACAAACCCGACCCTGCCAGCCGGCACGGTCGGGTTTATTTCTGCACAGAAACTTTTTTTGTGTGATAATGCTGATGTGAAAACTCTGGATATCTTGACAGCGATTTCTTTCGGCAACAAAAAAAACTGGCAACAGGCCCAGCTCTTCCTGTTTCGCATTGCCTGTACCCTGCTGCTGGTGATATCCCTGCCGCTGCTGCTGAAAGCAGCAGATGTGCTACCGGAATTCAGCGAGAAATATCTCGCCGCTGCCGAAAAAAAACACGGTGCAGGCGCAAAATCACGCATGCAGGCCTGGTCGCGCCTGATCTCTGAAAACCGCGCCAAGCCGGAGCTTGAAAAGCTGGATCTGGTCAACAGTTTTTTCAACAAGGTTCCTTATTATTCTGATCAGAAGCACTGGGGCAGGAAAGACTACTGGGCCACGCCTGCGGAAATGCTGGCGACGAATGGCGGGGACTGTGAGGACTATGCCATTGCCAAGTACTTTACGCTGGTTGCGCTGGGCGTGGATAACAGCAAGCTCAAGATCACTTATGTCAAGGCCATTACTGAAGCGCATATGGTCCTGACTTATTACTCAAAGCCTGATGCCATCCCGCTGGTTCTGGACAATATGATCCCGCATATCAAGCCGGCAAACCAGCGCCCCGACCTGAAACCGATTTATGCCTTTAACGGTGACGGCATGTGGCTGGTCAAGTCGCAGCAGCTGGGCCGGGTCGGCAGTTCGGGTAATATCCGTTTCTGGCGCGAGATGAAGAGCCGGATGGGGAAGGAGTTCTGATATGAATATGAGAAAAAGGCTGCAAAACGGGCATATCCGGCATTGGCCGGGAGCCTGTAACCTGTCGGGCTGTTTTCCGGCAGGCGGAAATGAACATGACGATGAAAACCGGAGACGACAACCATGACGCTGAGACGACAACTCATTATCCTTATCATTATGCTGTTTGTGCTGCTGTTCATCGGCACATTCACCATCAATGTCCATAACACGCGAGGGTATCTGAATGACCAGTTGAAGACGATCTCGCAGGATACCGCCACGTCACTCGGGCTGACCTTGTCTCCTTATATGGCTGAATCGGATGTGATCGCCATGGAAGCCCATATCAATGCGCTTTTCGACAGCGGCTATTATCGCGATATCACGATTTACGGCATGGATGGCAATGTTATTGTCGAGCGTTCGGACACGGTGCCGCCCAGGCAGGTGCCGGGCTGGTTTATTTCGATGTTCCCGCTTGAAACGCCGCATGGCGAAAGCCTGATCATGAGCGGCTGGAACCAGGCGGGCAGTGTCCACATCAGCGCCAATCCGGAGTTTGCCTATATTCGTCTCTGGGCAACCTGTATTCAGTCGCTGTTCTGGTTTGTCGGCTCTTTTATTGTCATTTTCGGGCTGGCGCTGGTTGCGATTCATTATGTGCTGCGGCCGCTGCGTGCGGTTGAAAGGCAGGCGGAGGCGATTTCCAATAAGGATTATGTGGTCCAGACACGCCTGCCATGGACGCTGGAATTGCGCCGGGTGGTCACGGCCATGAATCTGATGTCCGGCAAGATCAGGGATATTTTCAGTGAGCAGGAGGAGGCGCTGGAGCGTATCCGTGCCGCAGCCTATACGGACAATACAACGGGCCTTGCCAATCGCGCTTATTTTAATATGCGGCTCAATCACATGATGCAGGCCGGCAGCACCCATGACATGATGCAGCCGGGCGATGATTTTGCGCAGGGTGTGCTGGTTTTCCTGGAGATTGCAAACCTGCAGGCTATCAATAACCAGTCCGGCCACAGTGCCGGTGATGCGCTGTTAAGGGGGGTCAGTGACCTGATCCGGGAGCAGATTGAGAAAAGTTCTGCCAGCGAGGCTTTTGCCGCGAGGCTTTCGGGTTCGACTTTTGCCATCGCGCTATCGGGTACGTCTGAAAGAACCGGGGCGGATTTTGCGTATGCGCTGGCGGATGCCCTTCCCTCCCTGCATGAGAAGGGGCTGGCGCCGACTGATGAGATCGGCCACGTCGGTTTTGCCTGCCGCCATGACCAGACTCTGCAGCAGTTGCTCTCTGAAGCGGATATGGCGCTGCGCGCGGCACAGATCCAGGGCAAAAACGCGGTTTATGCCCACAAGAAAGCCACTTCTGATGAGTTTGACCGCCTGACGGCAACGCAGTGGATCGCGCTTTTGCGCAATGTGGTGGAATGCAGGCAGCATACGCTTCTTTTGCAGTCAACTTTTGAGATCGCGGATACGTCGAAGGTCGTGCAAAGCGAGGTGCTTTTGCGTATTGCCAATGATGAGGGCCGCCTTATTCCGGCCGGTATCTTTATCCCCATGGTCAATCACCACGGCCTGACGCAGGCGTTTGACAGGATGGTGATTGAGGATGTGATGGCAAGGCTGGAGAAACCGAACCCGCCGTCCGAGCCGATTGCCATCAACCTGATGCCGCCGTCGATACGGGATCCGGAATTTGTCATGTGGCTCGTCACGAGTCTCCGCGAAAAACCGGCTATTGCCCGCCAGATGCTGTTTGAGCTCAGCGAGTATGCGATCAGCCAGAATCTGCATGCGGCCCAGGTGTGGGCCGAGCAAGTCCGGCCAACCGGCGCCCGGCTGGGGATCGAGCATTTCGGCAGGGGCAATACGTCGATTAATCATCTCGCTCAGCTGCGGCCATCTTATCTGCAGATTGACGGCAGTTTCATTCGCGGTATTGACCAGAACCGGGACAACCAGCAGTTTGTGGATTCTGTTGTCCGGATGGCGCACAGCCACGATATTACGGTTATTGCCGAATTTGTCGAGACACCGCAGGAAATCGAGATGCTGAAAAGCCTCAGGGTGGATGGTGTGCGCGGTTATGCCCTGTCCAGGCCGGTTGTCTGGCACAAGGATGGCACGGAATCGGCCGACCCCTGCGATGCTTCCGGAGAAGCGGCCGGAACGCCGGAGGATACGAAAGAGGAAGAGTAAGAGCGGCACCCACCGGATATGTTCCCTGCCAAAAGCGGGGAACTACCATCCATGCCCGGCTCTGCCGGGCTTTTTTTCAGGCGGAGGGCCTGCCGGAGATGCGCAGGGCGAGCTGGAGGCGATCCTGCACCTGCAGTTTGTCAAAGATCGCTGTCAGGTGCGCCTTGACGGTACGGTCTGAAATATCAAGCTGGCGCGCAATATCCTTGTTGCTGGCGCCGATTCCGACCAGCCTGGCGACTTCCCGTTCCCGCCGGGTCAGGCCGCTTAAAATGGCTTCCACGTCAACGGTGCTGTCTCCATTGGCTGTTTCCCGGGGAGCGGTCGCATCTGCAGTCCTTGCTGAAAAGTCACGGAGCTTGTTGACCAGTGCCGGGATACCGGCACTGGAAAGCCATACGCCGCCATGCTGGACCACGTCCAGGATTTTGCGGCACTCTTCAATGGAAAGGGAGTTTGAGCAACAGGCAACCGCGCCTACTGCAAGGCCGGACAGTTCGGCGGAAGGGGTAAACTGGATGCCGGAAAGAATCAGGCGGCCGTTTTTTTTGATCTCGGCAATGCCGCGCAGAATATCCGGATCCTTGCCGCCTTCGAGTGTCATGTCCAGAACAACCAGGCGGGCCGGATTGATTTTCAGCAGTTCTTCAAGCTGCCGGATGCTGCCAACATGCGTGGTGGAACCGGGCTGAGAAACGATCTCATCCCATTTCCGGAAAAACTCACTTCTTGCTGACGCAAATACCAGCACCCCTTGTTTCCCCCCCGCGCAATTGAGATATGTGCTTTTTTCAGCGACAAATATCTCTGTCTGGCACAAAAATCAAATTAATAGTTTCATTCAAGCAATTTTTATTTTAAACTATTTCATACAGGCAATTTTATACTTTAATAGGGACTTCACCCAAATTATTTTGATGAATAATCAATCTGTCCGAAACCATGGTGACACAACTGGAAACCCGGACGAAATATAGGGTAAGATTTCTCTTTCTGGAAAAGAATACGTTACGAGCCGGCCATGCCTTACGCAATCAGAAATGAAAACGGGGAAATCATAGCCCTGACAGCAACTCCCAACGGGGAGAATGATACGTTCCTGGCGTTTGACGACCCGGATGTGCTCACTTTTCTTACCAGCGGCCTGGCATCCAATGACCCGCAGAGAAAATACAATGAGCTTTTAGCGCAGGATTTCCAGCAGATCCGTATTGTTGAAGACCTGATTGATCTTCTGACGGCAAAGGGGATTATCCTTTTTTCAGAGTTGCCGGCAGCAGCGCAGGATAAAATTCTCCGGAAGAAAACCCGCCGCGAGGAATTTGACCAGTCAAACGATATCCTGGTTGATGACAGCCCTATTCTCTGAGAACCCGCCCATTACCCTGATACTGATCCGATAAACTGATAGCAGCAATCCTTCTGAATTGAAACACTCATGACACAACCCGTAAATTTACCGGAAAACCCGCCTGAAACGACCCAGGTCGCTCCCAGGCAGGAAGGCGCTGTAGCGAAAAAGGAAGACGCAGTGGGCTGGCAAGTGCCGGTTGAAACGCTTGTTTCCGATGATCCGCTTGTCCGCTGCCTTGTTATCCTGACCAAATTGTTTGGCCATCCTTTTTCCGCGCAAACCCTGACGGCAGGCCTGCCGCTGGTTGATGGCCAGCTTACCCCGGAATTGTTTATCCGGGCGGCCAACCGTGCCGGACTGACCGCCAGGGTGGTTAAACGCGATCTCATGAAAATATCGGCGCTGACCCTGCCCTGCGTGCTTCTCATGAAAAACGGCAATGCCTGCGTGGCAACCGCACGCAACGAGGCTAATGTCTGGACGATCATCCAGCCTGATTCGGACGGGGGTGAAACCCAGATTGCCAATGCCGATCTCATGAACTACTATGACGGTATCGCGATTTTTTCGAAGCCCTCTTTCAAATTCGATACCCGCGCACAGGATAATATCATCCCGAAAAGCCAGCACTGGTTCTGGAGCGTTTTCAAGCAATCGATGCCGCTGTATTCGGAGGTGATGGTCGCATCCCTCCTGATCAATATTTTCGCGCTGGTCACGCCGATTTTCACGATGAATGTCTATGACCGGGTTGTGCCCAACAACGCTTTTGATACGCTGTGGGTGCTGGGTATCGGTATCGTGATCGTCTATGTTTTCGATCTCATCATGAAAACGCTGCGATCGTATTTTCTGGATATTGCCGGCAAACGGGTCGACGTGATCCTGTCTGCCACGATCTTTGAAAAGATCATGAGCCTGAAAGCTGCCGTAAGGCCGAAGTCGGTCGGCAGCATGGCCAATAACCTGGCGGAATTCGAGATGTTCAGGGATTTCATTACGTCCGCCACGATCACAACGCTGATTGATCTTCCCTTCACGGCGCTCTTTCTCCTCATCATCTTCTGGCTGGGAGGCCCGGTGGTGCTGGTGCCGCTCGTTGCCATGCCGCTGATCGTACTGATCGCGCTGGCCCTGCAGCGCCCTTTGCAGGGTGTCATCCAGAAAAGTTTCCGCCTGGGCACCCAGAAACATGCGACGTTGATTGAATCGCTGACCGGCATTGATACTCTCAAGGCCGTGGGTGCGGAAGGCGTGGTGCAGCGCAAGTGGGAAAATATTATCGGTGAGCAGAGTGATCTCTCCCTGCGCTCCAAGCTGTTGACCACGGCGATTGTCAATCAGTCGGGACTCTTTCAGCAGCTCGCTTATATCGGCGTGGTGGTGGTCGGCTGTTTCCTGATCTCGGAGCGCATGCTCACCATGGGTGGCCTGATTGCCTGTTCGATGCTGACCGGCCGTGTGACCGCGCCGCTGGCGCAGGTTGCCAGCCTGATCACCCGCTATTTCCAGGCGCGTTCTGCTGTGCAGGGCGTGGATGACATCATGAAACTCCCCGTTGAGCGCCCGGAAGGAAAAAACTATATTCATCGCCCCTCTATTCAGGGTGATATCGAGTTCAGGAACGTGACGTTCCACTATCCGGAGTCCGAAGTGCCTGCCCTGGTCAATGTTTCCTTCCGCATCCGAAGCGGGGAAAAAGTCGGGGTGATCGGCCGTATCGGCTCGGGCAAGTCGACGATTGAAAAGCTGATCCTGGGTATTTACGAGCCAACGGAAGGCTCGATCTGGGTTGACGGCGTGGACCTGCAGCAGATTGACCCGGCTGACCTTCGCCGCAGTATCGGCTATGTGCCGCAGGATGTCATGCTCTTTTTCGGCACGGTAAAGGAAAATATTGTCCTGGGCGCGCCGTATGTGGATGATTCGATGGTTCTGCGCGCTGCTGAAATCGCCGGTGTGACGGAATTTGTCAACCGCCATCCGCAGGGCTTTGATATGCATGTGGGTGAAAGGGGTGAGGGACTCTCCGGCGGTCAGCGCCAGTCGGTCGCCAATGCCCGTGCGCTGCTCCTGGATGCGCCGATTCTCGTTCTGGACGAACCCAGCAACTCGCTGGATAACCGTTCGGAAGAAAATTTCAAAAACCGTCTGTCCCGCCACCTGACCAACCATACGCTTATCCTGGTAACACACCGTGCCTCGCTTCTGACCATGGTGGACAGGCTGATCGTCATGGATGGCGGCCAGGTTATTGCAGATGGTCCAAAAGAACAAGTTATGCAGGCTCTGTCCGGAGGAAAGCTTCATGTCGCAAAAAACTGAAGAAATCGCTGCCGAAATGAAGGAGAAGGGCAGGCACTTCGTCGAACGCCTGAAAGACTGGGCATTGCCGCCCGTTGATCCCAATGCCCCGCCGGTAAGCGAAGATATCAAATACATGCCAACCAAGCTGGCAGCCTTTTTCCTGAGTCCGCCGCGGGCCAGTTTCCTGATTATCCGCTATACGCTCATCCTGTTTGTACTGGCGGTTGTCTGGGCCAGCCTGTCGAAGATTGATGAAATGACCAATGGCGAAGGCAAGGTCATTCCATCCAGCCATGTGCAGGTCATCCAGAACCTGGAAGGCGGTATTGTCTCGGAAATTCCTGTCAAGATAGGCCAGGTCGTCAGAAAAGAGCAGATTGTCTTAAAGCTCGATGAAACCCGTTTTGCTTCCTCTGCCGGGGAAACCAAGGCCAAGACCGAGGCGCTCCAGGCCAAGATCGCCCGCCTGACAGCGGAAGCCAGCGGCAGCGAGCAAATCGACTTTCCTGCTGAACTCCAGGAAAGCAATCCGCAGATCGTGGCAGATGAAATGTCGCTTTTCTCTTCCAGAAAAGAGGAGTTTGAGGCCACCCAGAATGTCCTGAGAGAACAGGTTGCCCAACGTAACCAGGAACTGGTCGAGAAACATTCCAACCTGACCCATCTTCAGTCGACCTACCATATCGCCAACAAGGAACTGCAGATGTCCATCCCGCTGCAAAAGCAGGGCGTGGTGTCTGAAGTGGAAATTCTCCGCCTGCAGCGTGACGTGACGCGTATCCGCAGTGAAATGGATGCAACCCGGCTGGCTATTCCCCGCCTGCAGTCACAGGCAGCGGAAGCAACCAACAAGCTGGAAGGCGCACTGGCCAAGTTCCGTTCCGATGCCGCCAACGAGCTGGCGCACGCCAAGGCGGAATATGCAGGCAGCAGCGCGACCGGCCTGGCGGCAGAAGACCGGCTGGCCCGTACCACGGTCCGCTCGCCTGTCGATGGCATTGTCAAAACGATCAAGGTCAACACGGTTGGTGGCGTTATCCAGCCGGGTATGGATGTGATGGAAATCGTGCCGCTGGAGGATAATCTGCTGATCGAAGCCAAGATCCGCCCGAGCGATGTGGGTTTTCTTCGCCCGGGACAGGAAGCCAATGTCAAGATTTCCGCCTACGACTATTCTATTTATGGCGGCCTTGATGGTGTTGTGGAAAATATTTCCGCCGACTCCATTACGAATGAAAAAGGGGAAAGCTTTTACCTGGTCCAGGTCCGCACCAAGAAGAACCACCTGGGTACGGAAGAAAAGCCGCTGACAATTATTCCCGGCATGATGGCCAATGTCAGTATCAAGACCGGCAGCAAATCCATCATGAGCTATCTCATGAAGCCGATCCTGAAAACGAAGCAGAATGCACTGACGGAAAGATAAGGGCTTTTTTGCTCGGCAGGAAAAAAGGCACGGTTTTTAAACCGTGCCTTTTTGATGGCTGACTGCCAAACCTGTTTGTATCCTGAAGGGCAACCTGCCCCTTCATCCCGCCATGACTGGCGGAAAGCGAAAACCCCGCCCAGGGGGTGGGCGGTTAAAAAACAATATCGTTATGCTGCACCAGCTGCTCAAGGATATGCTGGGTGAAATTACCCGTATCCGCAGCAGCGACATCCGTATTGGCCATCACGATCGTCGCCAGCGGGACATTCCCGGCTGCCTCACTTTCTGTCCCGATGGACAGCTTCAGCGTGGTTGTGCCATCGCTGTTAACGGCAACCGGATCAAACTTCAGGTAACCGCCGGAAACGCCGCCACCTTCATAACCGCTGATCAGATCACTGATGTCCAGAATATCCGTGCCTGTCTTTTCATTCATCACAGATCACCTGTCAAAAATAAACCAATTGCAGTATTGTAAACGTTTTAACAAAAAAACAACACTGCCTTTTGGTACTAGTTCTCAAAGGCAGCAGATTGCCCGACCGGCCGGAAATATTACCTGGAAAACAGCTGTTGGCAGGCCAGAATGTCACCTTGCACGCAAAAAAAAACTGCCTGACCGCAAGGTCAGGCAGTATCTCCTTTTTCTGCTTTTGTTTTTTACAGGAAACGGGATAATCCCATTTCCTCATACGGAACCGATTCACCCATAGGCTGTTCATAACGAACGGCAATCCCCTCCTGAACAGGAATAGCGCTTGAGCAATCCGCCCGGCTTTTGAAATTTTTCGGAAAGCCGACAAAAACAACCGGCTCCCTCGGAGAATCATCTGTTCCCCAGTACTGCCCCAGACCGACCTGTTCGTAAGCCACTGTATCTCCGGCATCATAAATACCGTCAAGATCAGCATCCGTTTCCGTCACATTCATGCTGAGCATGCCTTTGGACCTGATCGCTTCCTGTGTCTCTGCTGAAATCTGTTTTGTCATGATTACCCCTCCTGCACTGCGCACTTTTCAGCCCCGATGGAGAAAAGTGAAATCAAAATCACCATGGATTCATTATAGTTGCCAGAAGGAAATATAAAAAGTGCTTTCAGGCAACTTTTTCAAGTTTCCATGCGGAAATGTTGCAAAAAATTGTAACAAAATGTAACTATCCCGGGCTGCGAGGATGCATGATGCGGCAGCGCCTGTGTTGACAATGCCGGCAGCAAAATACAATAAACCGCTTTTTACCGGAAAGAAGCGCTGGCTGATTCGTCTGCCTCTCTGCTATCATTTTCTGAAACTTCCCTGAACAGGAGGCAGGCCGCACGCTTTCTTTTTATCCCTCCTTCTTCTTACAGGATGGCCCAATATGAATACCCCTCTTTTCAATACCACCCTCTCCTTTGGCAAGCTGAAGGCGCATGCAAAAACCGCCTCAGCCTGGCAGATGCGTAATCTTTTTGCCGGTGAAACCAACCGCTTCGGCAGTCTTTCTGTTTCGGCCGCCGGACTTTTCCTGGATTATTCGAAAAACCGCATGACGGGTGATACGGTTTCTCTCCTGATGGAGCTGGCTCGTGAATGCCGTGTGGAAGAAAAACGGGAAGCCATGTTCAACGGCGCCGAATTCAACAACACCGAGCATCGCGCTGTTTTGCACACCGCGCTCAGGACTCCCAAAAGCGAAACGGTCCTTTTTGAGGGGCAAAACGTTATCCCGGATATTCATGCCGTGCTTGAGCGGGTTGAAGCCTTTACCCGCCGTATCCACAGTGGAGACTGGACCGGCTATACCGGCGAGCGCATCACGGATGTCATCAATATTGGCATTGGCGGATCAGACCTGGGGCCGCACATGGTATGCCGGGCGCTCCGTCCCTGGCAGCGTGATGATATCCGGGTTCATTTTGTTTCCAATGTGGACGGGCACGATCTGGATGCCGTTCTTCAGAAAATCAGGCCGGAGTCCAGTCTCTTTATCGTTGCCTCCAAGACCTTTACCACGCTGGAAACCATGCTCAATGCCAATACGGCGCGCAACTGGTTCCTGAAAAGCGGCACGGAGGCCGGCCTGCCAAAACACTTTGTCGCCATCTCGACCAATGCTGAAGCTGTCAGCGCATTCGGTATCCACACTGACAACATGTTTCCTTTCTGGGACTGGGTAGGCGGGCGCTATTCCGTCTGGTCTGCCATCGGGCTTTCTGTTGCCCTGGCTGTCGGCTATGATCACTTTGCCGCCTTCCTCGCCGGGGCTTATGCCATGGATACCCACTTCCGGCATGCCGCCCTTGAGGTCAATATGCCGGTCATTCTTGCGCTTGTCGGCATCTGGAACCGCAATTTCCTGGATTATCCCTCTGTTTCCATCGCACCGTACCTGCAGGACCTGAGCCACTTCCCGTCTTATCTCCAGCAGCTCGAAATGGAAAGTAACGGCAAGCGTGTGACAAAGGCAGGCGAACCGGTGACATGGCATACCAGCCCGGTTGTCTGGGGCAATGTCGGTACTAATGGCCAGCACGCCTATTTCCAACTGCTGCACCAGGGAACCGATATCACGCCTATTGACTTTATCACGGCGCTGAAGCCCTCCCATACCCTGCCCGGACATCATGCCGCGCTGCTGGCAAATTGCTTTGCCCAGTCTGAAGCGCTGATGCTGGGTAAAACGGCAGACGAAGTGCGTGCAGATCTCCAGGCGCAGAACATGGCGCCGGATGAAATCGAATTCCAGATTCCGCACCGGACCTTCCCGGGCAATCGCCCGACCAACACCATTCTCATGAACAGCCTGCGCCCGGAATCACTTGGCGCGCTGGTTGCCCTTTATGAACACAAAACCTTTGTCCAGGGGGCGATATGGGATGTCAACCCCTTTGACCAGTGGGGTGTGGAACTGGGCAAGGTGCTTGCCAGGACCATTCAGGCTGAACTGGAAAGCGATGTTTCACACAATCACGACAGTTCCACGGCCGGGCTGATCCAACTGGCCAAAGCGGCACTGAAGTAAACGGCAGGCCGGATAATAAAAAAGGGTACAGAAATGAACTGTACCCTTTTTTGACTGGCGGGAAACTCTCAGGGTTTCGCTGCCGGCTGAGCCGTTCCTGTGTTCGCGGCAGGTTTGGCTGCCGGGGTTGCCGCAGGCTGTGTTGCCGCAGGCGCAGTGGCAGCCGGTTTGGCCGTTGCCGGTGCTGTTGCGGCTGGCTGTGACGCTGTGGCGGCAGGCGTGGCTGCTGCCGGCTTGACGGCGGTGGCCGGCTGCTGGCCTGTCGCCGGGGTAGCGGCCGGTTTGGGCGCGTCAGCCGGTACGGTTGCTGCCTTGGCATCTTCCGGCTTGGCAGTCGCTGCCGGCTCCTTGGCATCCGCCGGCTTGGTACCGTCAGCAGCAGGCTGGCCTTCTGCCGGTTTGGCTGCATCAGCGGGCTGCCCTTCGGCAGCCTTGGCATCGGTGCCCGGTACGACCGGTGTTCCATCAAGGTTAAAGCGCATCACGGCCGGCTCTTTCCAGGTTCCGTTCAATGCCTCTTCAGCCGGGATGTAAATGCGCATTACCACATAAAAATCCCCTTCCGGTGCCGGCAGCCAGTTGGCGGCCAGTCCGGTCGGTGCCGGTGTTGCAGCAGGCTTTTTCTGCGCGGCATCAGCAGCCGGTTTGGCTGTGCTGGCAGCTGCAGCCGGTTTCTGACCCGCATCAGCGGCTGGCTTGGCGGCGGCATCCGCTGCTGCCGGTGTAACCGCTTTCGGTGCCGTATCAGCCTTCGGTGTCATGCTGGCCGGAGCTGCCGCACCAGCGGCCTTGGGTGCCGCGTCAGCCGGTTTTCCTGCTGCATCGGCTGCTTTCGGCGCAGCATCAGCAGGAGCGGCTTTGAGGTCAGCTTCGGGCGCCTTGGGCAGCGGCTCGGTGCCCGGCATGTCTTTCTGGATGAAAACCGTGACACTGCCATCTGCCGGGTCCGTTACCATTTTTGAGATCATGGTGCTGTTAATGGTATAGCGCTTGACCGGGTTGTCCACCAGAAGCTGGCTCGGCACGTCGTACATGGTCAGCGACCAGAAGGCGCTGGCTGGCGGCAGCTTGTCCTTTTCAAAACGGATGGCGTAATGATTCGCCCCGTTCAGGACCTTGAATTCCGAATCCAGCTTGTAGCTGATGGAGAGAATCTCCTGTGGCGATGCACCATAAGGGTCCATCATCGCGCCGTAGGCACGGTTCAGGTAGTTGTTTTTCAGGTCTGCGCGGGTACCGTGCATATCGGCCCCCTTGATCAGGTCGCCTTTCAGGGCAGCGTCCAGATCAGCAATCGCGCCATCTATACCGGACTGGTACGCTTTTTTCTCGTTATCGGCCATGCCTTCCAGGGAAAACGCCTTGCCGGCGCCTACCCCGATTTTTTCGAAGCGCTTCATCATGTCAGCTTCATCAGCGGGCGGTGTGCCAAACTGCATCACGAAATTCATGACAGAGAAAAATGCCGGTGTCAGGAGCTTGTCGTCATTCATGGCCGGGAAGTTGACAGGCGCTACTTCAGCCGGTGCAGCAGCGCCGGAAAACGTGGAAAGCGGCTGCAGCGCAAACTGGCTCTGGATCTTTTCGACATTGGGCATATCTTCCGGGCTCAGTAACTGGATACGGACAAGGGCGTAGGCAAACGGGGTTTCTGACTGGATAACCCGGTCGATGCCTTCCGGTTTCTCTCCTTTCCAGCCCGGGCCGGCCAGGAGGAATTTGCCGCCCGTGTTGCCGCTGGTGCGCGTCCCGACGTAATCATAGTTATAGGAATACAGGTCGGTAAACTGTACGGAGTAATAGCGTTTGTCCTCAAGTGCGGGTACTGTCAGGACAAGCGGTTCGCGCCGCATATCCAGCCACACGCTGCCAAGCGGCGTATCGTTTGTGGCCGTTTCTTTTACCTGGTCAACCGGCGTGTCGACACGGGGCGCCATGTAAAGTTCATTGAACGGCTTTTTGTAATCAGGGCCTTGTGTATCGATGGCCGAAGCATGCATGGCCTTGTAATTGGCTACCATCGGATAACCGTACACGTAGGCTTCCTTGGCGATAGTCGTGATTTCCGCATCGGGAATCTCTTTTTTCTGATCGCAGGAAACAAGTAACAGGGCTGCCGTTAAGCCGATTAGGAATTTGAGTGGTTTCATGGTCTTGACTTTTATCCGGTAAAAAAAAGTTCAACACGATAACTTTGCCGCCGGAAGGTCCCCTGCGGCAAAATCACTCGAAAACAGGAAAACAGGCGTTTCCACTGTTTTTTTATGTGAACAGAAAAAAAACTGCCAAAAAACTGCTTGTGACTGCTACAGAATATTACTACTCGACAACAAAAGCAAAGGCTTTTTTCATAAAAACGGGTTTTATCTGCTGATTTTATGCCATTTGGAAGCCGTTTCTGCCATATCAAAATCATTATTGCTACAATTCAGATGTAGCACATCCACCATCTTCGTCCAAAAAAAGCTCCCGGTATTGATCATTTCGGCATGCTGGATGCTTCGACAGAAAAAAGACGGTCAGGCCGGTCTGATGGTGTTCACCCGATAATGGATGCTGAATAACTGTTGCCTTCGTGGCACACCGATTTTGCGAAGGAAAGCACATGAACCAACTCGAACAACTCAGGCAATACACCACCGTTGTGGCCGATACAGGCGATTTCCAGTCCATTCGCAGTTATACACCACAGGATTCCACAACCAACCCCTCTCTCATCGTCAAGGCTGTCCAGAAAGATACGTATTACTCTCTTCTCGAAAAGGCCGTGCGCGACAACCGGGAAAAATCAACAGAAGAAATCATTGACCGCCTTCTCGTGGCCTTCGGATGCGAAATTCTCAATATCGTGCCGGGCCGGGTCTCGACCGAAACGGATGCGCGCCTGTCTTTTGATACGGAAGGCAGCATCAGGAAAGGGCGTGACCTGATTGCCCTGTATGAGGCAGCCGGCATCTCCCGCGAACGTGTCCTGATCAAGATCGCCTCAACATGGGAAGGCATCCAGGCAGCGAAAGTGCTGGAAAAAGAAGGCATTCGCTGCAACATGACGCTGCTTTTCTCCCTGTCACAGGCGGTGGCCTGCGCTGAAGCGGGCGTCCAGCTTATCTCGCCTTTTGTCGGCCGGATTTATGACTGGTACAAAAAGGCCACCGGCAATGAATACACCGGGGCGGATGATCCCGGCGTGCAATCCGTCAGGCGCATCTACAATTACTACCGCAAATTCGGTTACAAGACCGAGGTGATGGGCGCGAGCTTCCGCAACACCTCGCAGATCACCGAACTGGCAGGCTGCGATCTCCTGACCATCAGCCCCGAACTGCTCCAGAAGCTTTCTGAATCCGATGCGCCAGTCACCCGGAAACTGAGCCCGGAAACGGCCAAGGCTGATCCGATCGAAAAAATAAACATCGATGAGAAAAACTTCCGGTTTATGCTCAATGAAGACGCCATGGGCACAGAAAAACTTTCTGAAGGTATCCGGCTCTTCTGCGCCGACACACTGAAGCTGGAACAAATGATCGCCGAGCTTCGCCAGAAGTAAAGACGCGGCTTATCTCCGGATCACAGGTGCGGCAGAAATGCCGTCCCTGTTTTTCTGCCGGGGTGCCAGGCGGCCCGGGATCGGCCGGCCTGTATTTTGCCTGTTATGATGAAACGCCGGGAACCCGCATGTGCGGGCTGTTTTTGAGCATGGAAAAAATGCCTTCATAAAGCTGGCTGGAATCTTCCAGCAGATCAAAGCCGTCCGGCATCAGAAGCCAGCTGTTCAAAAGGCCGTTAAACGTGACATGCAATGCCAGCCCGGCCAGTTCAATATTGATATCTTCGGGCAGCTGTTTTTTCTGACGGGCATTTTTCAGAACCTGTATGACCGTATTGCGGGCCCGCGTGACCCATTCCTGGTAATGCTCCAGGAATTCACTGGCGGCATCCGTAAACTCGCACTTGTGATACAGAATGCCCATCACCTTCCGGTAATGGTCATTCTCCAGAATTTCGCGCATGACAAAAAGCGTTTTTTCCCGCAGGCGCCCCAGCGGGTCTTCTGTTTTTTCATCTGCAATCTCTTCGATCATGGCACGGATCGGCTCACGCACCCGGTCAACCATGGCGTTGAAAAGATCCACCTTGTTGCGGAAATGCCAGTAAATTGCCCCGCGTGTCACACCTGCGGCCTCGGCAATATCATTCAAGGTTGTATTGGAAACCCCTTTTGCGTTAAAAACATCTTCGGCCGCATCCAGCAGCCTGTCCCGTGTTTCCTGTGTTTTTCTCCTGGTGCCGCGCGCCATTTCCTTCCCCGAAAGACGGCAAAAACAACGCCGCCATAAATGATCCCGATACAAAAACCGCTTACATACATACATGATTGTATGTTAAATTAGCGCGTGTTTCCA
>JAJDFZ010000027.1 GCA_030269625.1 Oxalobacter sp. OttesenSCG-928-P03
GCGTTTTTTCCAGTTGGACCTCAAGCACATCAATCAGATCAAAATGCGCATCAGCACCAAGCTGCTGCTGGATACGCGGCACCAGCTGACCATACGCATTTGAAATCTGAAGCATGGTCCCCGTAACCGGAACGGGCAACTCTTCCAGCACGGCATCAACCAGGCGCGTGTAATTCCCCAGCAGGATGAGATTGATAAGAAAGCCGCGATCCCAGAAGCGGACGGCCAGCGGGTGTTCGTAAGCCCACCAGTATATTTTCCGGAGATATGCCGGCGTCTCAAGGGGTATGGACGGCGCCTGAAAATCAGGCACCACTTTCCCTGACACACTATCCTGATCCTGATTTTCCGAAGTCATTTGTGATTGATTTCCTGATTTCCTTTGAGGCAAATCGTGACGGCATCCTCAAACTGGTAGATTCTACTCCTTTCTTTATCTGCCGGTAAGCCGCTTTCCGCCATATAAGCAAAGCATCCTCGTCTGCCTGTTTGCAGATATTGTTTCCACAGGACATAATGAAAGCGAATGGCTTCGGTTTACATGATAAAAACGGGGGCGCAATATGCCACATCAGGAAGAAGTCGTATTTTTATTTGATGTCGACAATACCCTGCTCGACAATGACCGGGTAACGGCCGATCTGAAACAGCACCTTCTTGAGGAATTCGGGCCGGAAAATGAGAGCCGGTACTGGGAAATCTTCGAAGAATTGCGAGCCGAACTGGGTTACGCAGATTATCTTGGCGCGCTTCAGCGATACCGCAAACATCATTTCAATGAGCCGCGTCTTTTGCTCATGTCATCCTTCCTGCTGAATTACCCTTTCATGGACCGCCTTTACTCCGGTGCGCTGGCGGCACTGGAATTTGTCCGGCAATGGGGCAAAACCGTCATCCTCTCCGATGGCGATGTGGTCTTCCAGCCCCACAAGGTCCAGCGGGCCGGCCTGTGGAATGCGGTGGAAGGACGTGTTCTGATCTATATCCATAAAGAGCAGATGCTCGACGAAGTGCAACAGCGCTATCCGGCCAGACATTATGTGATGATTGATGACAAGCTGCGTATTCTTCATGCAATGAAACAGCAACTCGGCCAAAAACTGACGACGGTTTTCCCGCGCCAGGGCCATTATGCGCTGGATCCGAAAAATATTGCCGCTTACCCGCCTGCTGACATTACCGTTGAGCGGATTGGCAGCATGCTGCATCATGATCTTTCGGCCTATCTGGGAAAAACGGGATAACCCGTATTTTTAAACGAACATAACCGCAAGGGAAACAACCGATGAATTTTTCGACGACTGCCCCGACCCTGCGCTACTTTGCCGTCATCAATGCCGGCTCTTCCAGTTATAAATTTTCCCTGTTTGAAGAAATGGGTGACGGCAGGCTTGAGCGTCACACTTTTGGCGAGATTGAGGGCGTTGGCAGCCACGATCCCTATTTCATCGCCAGAGACAGCAACCGCAAGATCGTCAGCCAGCACAGCTGGGGAACCAACCTGTCAAGCAATACGCTTCTTGAGTTTCTTGTTGACTGGATTGAAGTCCACCTTTCCCCGAACAAGCTTCATGCCGTCGGACACCGGATGGTGCATGGCGGACCGGATTTCCTGGAGCCGACCCTGATCACGCCGGAAGTCCTGACAAGGCTGCGCCGCCTGATCCCCCTGGCACCGCTTCACCAGCCACGGGTTCTGAATGTGATTGACACGCTCACCGAGCGTTATCCGGATTTGTGCCAGGTTGTCTGTTTTGACACATCCTTTCACCAGACCAACCCTTATATTTCCCGTTTATACGGCATCCCGGGGCACCTGACGGAAAAAGGCATTGTGCGCTATGGCTTTCACGGCCTGTCATTTGAATATGTCATCAACGAACTGAGACAGATCGCACCGGAAGATGCCCGTGGCCGCACGATTATTGCCCATCTTGGCAGCGGCGCCAGCATGTGCGGTCTCATCAATGGCCGAAGCGTCGCCAGCACCATGGGATTTTCCACACTGGACGGTCTTGTCATGGGAACCCGCACCGGCACGCTGGACCCGGGGGTCATCCTGTACCTGCTTCAGCACGAAAAAATGACGGTAGAACAACTGGAAAACCTGCTGTACAAAGAATCCGGCCTGCTTGGCGTATCCGGGATCAGCCCTGACATGCGTGACCTGCTGACAACCGGTAACCCGGCCTCCCGAACAGCACTGGACCTCTTTGTCTACCGGGTCGCCCGCGAAGCCGGCTCACTCGCGGCAGCCTGCAAGGGGCTGGATACCCTGGTTTTCACCGCAGGTATTGGTGAACGCTCACCGGAAATACGTCTGGCCATATGCAAGCAGATTGAATGGCTGGGCGTTGAAATCGACGAAGAGGCCAACCAGGCAGGACGCATCTGCATCAGCAAACCCGAAAGCAAGGTATCAGTCTGGATTATCCCGACTTTTGAAGAATTGATGATCGCCCGTCACGGCGCACGCCTTTCCGCAATGTGCGCTGTCACATAAAGGATTCAGGCCCTGTTTGTCAGTTCCTGGAGCGGCCAGCGCGGGCGCACGGTAAAAGCATAATCTTTTTCGGCTGAAGCCGGATTATCAAGCAGGCGCATGGCACCGGCAAAGGCAATCATGGCGCCATTATCGGTGCAGAATTCCATTTCCGGATAATAAACGCGAAAGCGCCTTTTTTCCGCCATGGCATCCAGTGCCGCGCGCAACTGGCGATTGGCGCCGACACCTCCGGCAATCACCAGCCGATTGAAACCGGTTTCTTTCAGCGCTGACAGGCATTTGGCTACCAGCACATCGACGATGGCATCAACCAGTCCGCGGGCGATATCGTGCTTTTCCTGCATTTCCAGTTGCTCCCCGCAATTTCTGACGGCGGTGAGCACGGCCGTTTTCAGGCCGGAAAAGCTGAAATTCAGGTCTTTGGAATGCAGCATGGGACGCGGCAGCCTGTACTTATCCGCATCACCCGTTTCCGCCAGACGCGAAACCTCTGGCCCACCCGGATAGGACAGGCCCAGCAGCTTGGCCGATTTGTCAAACGCTTCTCCGGCAGCATCATCCAGCGTTTCCCCCAAAAGGGTATACCGGCCAACGCCATCAATCCGCATCAACTGAGTATGCCCCCCGGAAACCAGAAGGGCAATAAAAGGAAACTCCGGCGGATCAGATGAGAGTAACGGGGAAAGAAGATGTCCTTCCAGATGGTGAATGCCCATCACAGGAATATCCAGCGCCATGCCCAGGCTGCAGGCAACCGACGCCCCGACCAAAAGCGCTCCCGCCAGGCCCGGGCCCTTGGTATAGGCAATGGCATCGATATCTGAACGGGCAACGCCGCTTTCTTCCAGCGTCTGCTCCAGAAGCGGAATAATCCGGCGAACATGATCGCGGGAGGCAAGCTCGGGGACAACCCCGCCATATTCCGCGTGCAGTGCAATCTGCGAATATAACGTATGCGACAACAGGCCCCTGCCGGTATCATAAATGGCTATACCGGTTTCATCACAGGAAGTCTCAATACCCAGAACAATCATAAAAGCCGCACCCGTCAAGGATAAAAATTTTTTGAAAAAATAAAAATATAAGTGTATCCCAATTCATTGACAGGAATATTTTTTGCTGATTATAATGTTGGTCTTTCGGGTCGTTAGCTCAGTTGGTAGAGCAGCGGACTTTTAATCCGTTGGTCGTAGGTTCGAGCCCTACACGGCCTACCAGTTACAGGAAAAAGCATCCTTTGCGGATGCTTTTTCTTTTTCTGCCATTCCCTGCCCTTCATTTCTTTGCGCCGGTCTCAGCCGGTATCGCAATCTGTCAATAAAAAGTACAATTTTCTTTTGCCGGGAAAAATTGCATTTTTATTACGGCCCGACCTGTTTCATCCATCCACCACAGGAAAGGAATCGTTATGCGACGTATTCTGAGTCTGCTTTTATGCGCCATCTTCGCGCTCCCCTTTACCCTGCCTGCCAGCGCCAAACCACCTGTCAAGGCCACCCAGACCCGGCCTGCCTTTGCTGCGCTGACCAGGGCAATTGACCAGTCCATCGACAAGAACATCAAGCAAGGCAGAATTGCCGGAACCGTTATCCTGGTCTCATATGACGGACAGCTTGTTTATCACCGCGCCGCCGGATTTGCCGATCCGGAAAAAAAAGCGCTAATGAAAGAAGACGCTATTTTCAGGCTGGCATCCGTCAGCAAGGCCTTTACCAGTATGGCGGCCGGTGCCCTGATCGAACAGGGCAAACTGAATCCGGATGATCCGGTTTCCAAATGGCTGCCGGATTTCAGGCCCAAAACGGCTGATGGTAAAACACCGGTCATCACGGTCAGGCACCTGATGACCCACACGGCCGGGCTGGATTATCGCTTTTTCCAGCCGAAAGACGGCCCCTATCACAAGGCAAACGTATCGGATGGCCTTGAAAGATCGGATATAACGCTCGACGAGAATATCCGGCGCATCGCTTCTGCCCCTCTCCTTTTCGAGCCGGGAACCGCGTGGCACTACTCACTGGCCATTGATGTGCTGGGCGGCGTGGTTGCCAAGGCAAACGGCACCTCTTTTCCACAAGCCATGGCTGACCTGGTAACCAAACCGCTGGGTATGAAAGATACGGTATTTTACGTGGCGGAAAAAGACCGGGAGAGGATGGCCGTGCCGTATTACCTGGATAAAGGCAGGCTTGTCCGCATGCATGACCGTGATGCCTATGTGCCGATGGGAGAAGGTGCCATCCACTTTTCACCTGACCGCGCCTTTGATACGAAATCATGGCCATCGGGTGGTGCCGGCCTGAGCGGAACCGGAGCGGATCTCATGATCCTCCTCGAAACCATCAGAAAAGGGGGAGCACCGATTATCAAAAATGACATCATGAAACAGATGTGCGCCAACCAGACCGGCAAGCTGGCTGTCATGCCCGGCACGACTTATGGCCTGGGCTGGGCGGTTCTGACTGACCCGGCAGCGGCAAAAAGCCCCCAGTCTGCCGGTACACTCTTCTGGTCAGGTGTCTACGGACACAACTGGTTTACCGATCCGGCCAGGAAACTTTCTGTCGTTGTCCTGACGACCACCACGCTTGACAGCCTGGAATCCCGCGGTCTGGCAACGGACGTGCGTGATGCCGTTTACGCCAACCTGCCAAAATAAAGAAAAACAACCCTCAAGAAAAGGAAAAACATGGAACAGAACCAATCATATGAACCCTTGGCTGAAGCGGTCGATTTTGTCATAGGCATGTGCCTGTCTGATGAACTGATTCACGGCACCGTTGTACTTGTCTGCCACGACGGACAGCTCGTTTATCACCGTGCTGCCGGGTTGGCCAACCCGGACAGGAAAATTACCATGGCGGAAAACTCCCTGTTCCGCCTGGCGTCGATCAGCAAGGCATTCACCAGCCTGGCTGTCGCGGCACTGATAGAACAGGGCAAAATCGGACTGGATGACCCGGTAACCAAATGGCTGCCGGATTTCACGCCAAAAACAGCCGATGGCAACACCCCTGTTATCACCATCCGCCATCTTCTGAGCCATATGGCAGGCCTGGATTACCGCTGGGCCCAGGCTGAAAACGGGCCTTATGCCCAGGCGGATATCTCCGACGGGGTCGACATTTCAGGCATCACACTGGAAGAAAACCTCAGGCGTGTTGCAACGGTTCCCCTGAGCTTCGAACCGGGTACCTCATGGCAATACTCCCTTTCGCCGGATGTTCTCGGCGCCGTTGTGGCCAAGGCGCATGGTTCCACTTTCCCACAGGCGATGAAAGAACTCATTACCGACCCGCTGGGCATGACTGACACCACGTTCGTGGCACAGGAAAAAGACCGTGACAGAATGACGGTCCCCTATTTCCTTGATAATGGCGTACTCAAGCGAATGGGACCGGACGAGTTTGTATTCAATGAAGACGGGTGGTGTTTTCACTTCTCCCCGGAAAGGGCTTTTGATCCGAATGAATTTCCTTCCGGCGGTGTTGGCATCATCGGCACCGGTTCCGACCTGATGCGCCTGGTTGAAGGCATCCGGAAAAACAGCATCCCCACCATCAGTGAAGGGCTCATGAAACAGATGTCCACCAATGTTCTGCCAAACGGTGTGCCGGATGATCCGAGCGCCGGTTTTGGCCTGGGCTGGGGCGTGCTTCTGGATCCTGAACTGGCCGGTACACCGCAATCACCCGGTACCCTGTATTGGGGAGGCGTTTACGGCCATCGCTGGTTCACGGACCCGGCGAAAAAACTGTCTGTCATTATCATGACAACGACTGCCATTACCCTCAATGAGGATCCTGTTTCCATTGGGATCAGAAACGCCATTTACGCCAATCTTCCAGAATAAACACCATTTGTCCTGAAAAAGCCCCCTGATTTTCCGGGGGCTTTTTTTCATCCTAATCCATACGCATAACGGACTGGAAACGGTTTTAATCCGCTTTCAGATGAAAAAATCTTGCGCAAAATAAAAGAATCGCCATCAAATCATAAAGAAACAGGCAAATCTGCCGTTTAAGACATATAAGAAAACTTTGCTTGTGTTTTTCTCCTGCACAGACAAAAGCATGAAAGGAGAGAAAGGAGTCATACCATGCAAACCCCGAATACAACACCGGTAACTGCCATACGCGCCTTCAACGGATACAGCACCGAAGTGACATCAGGTGCCGTCACCGCTGTTCAGGACCCGAAAACCACTTCTCCGGACAGCACAACTGTCAAACTGTCCAATGAGGCAATTGATCGTTACGCATCCGATCAGAGCGAACCGGCCGTTAAAAATGAGGAAGAAAAAACTCCTCTCCAGCAGGCAGGGCAGGAAGCGACAGAAAAAGCCGCCGGCAGCAGTGAAGGCGGGTCGGATCCTATTGCGGAAACACTGGAGCGCCTGCAGGAATTGCTGAAAGAAGCCCAGGAACGTCTGCGTACAGCCCAGCAGCAGATGGCACAGGCCATGGCTGAAATGAGGAGTGCCGGGGATGAAGCACAGAAAATGGCTGCCATGGTGAAAGTCCAGGCCGCACAGGCACTGGTTATCTCCGCACAGGGTGAGGTTCTGCAAATTCATACCCAGATCAACAAGATCCTGCAGGAACAACAAAAACAGGCCTGATAAATACCGGGAAAACAAAAGCGACGGCGAAATACAAGGCGCTGTCGCTTTTTTAACGGGTATTGGTTCCCGGCAGTTGCAGGATGGCTTCCAGCGAGCGAATGGAATCCGGCCGGTAAAACAGGAATCCCTGCACCATATCCACTTTCATCCGCTGGCAGAAAGCAAACTGTTCCTGTGTTTCCACCCCGTTCATGCAAATCATCTTGCCTGAAAAATGTCCCAGGTCAGTCACCAGCCTGACGAAATAACCGGTAAATTCATCCTCAATGGCGTCCACATAAACGGATGAAACCTTGATGATATCCACCGGCAGATCACGCATATTGATAAAAGAGGCGCTGCCGGAACCGAAATCGTCCAGCGCGACACGAATACCCTGCCTGCGAAGCCCGGAGCAAAGCTGCAGCATCCGCTCAAGCTCTCCCAGCGCGACACCTTCATTGATCGCAATGATGATATTTTCAAGGCGAACACCGGTTGAACGCAACAGGTGTTCAATACGGGAAATGATGTCTTTCTGGCTGAACTGCTTTGCCGAAAGATTGATGGTCATGTGAAAATCCGGCTCTCCTGCCTCATTGATTTCCCGGCAACGCTGAGCCGCCTCCCGAATAATGTGTTCACCCAAAGGCACGATCAGCCCCAGATACTCGGCCAACGGAATGAAGTGCTGTGGCAAAACCAGGTTGCCTTCTGCGTCGCGCATGCGGATCAGCGCCTCGGCTCCCACAATTTTCTGGTTTTTTGTGTCACAGACAGGCTGGTAATACACCTCAAATCCCTGGAACTCATTTTCCATCCCCTGGCGAAGGAGCGCTTCCATCTCAGAACGCTGAATGACGGCGTCATCCATGCCTTCCGAGTAATAAAAATAATTGTTTTTTCCCTGCTGCTTGGCGTGATACATGGCAATATCGGCCTTCTTCAGCACGGATTTCACATCTTCCGTTTCTCCGGCGGTTATCGGCATGATACCGATACTGAGTGAGCAGTAGAACTCCCTGTCTTTTGAGCTCCATGGCCGTTTCGCCCGTTCCATCATGGCATCGAGAAATGCGGTTGCCTTCGTCTCATCCATTTCATCCAGGATAATCACGAACTCATCGCCCCCGAACCGGAAAACATGATAATTTTCAGCGCTGTAAAGCGTTTTCAGATAACTGGCAAAAGACCGCAGCACCTCATCACCATAATCATGTCCATAGCTGTCATTCACCACCTTGAAGTCATCCAGGTCGATAAAAAACACATAGCCCGGCTGACCTGTCTTTCTGACTTTTTCCAGTGAGGCCTCCAGATCAACATCACACCGATACCGGTTTGGCAAACCGGTCAGGTGATCCAGGTAGGCAAGGCGCTCAATGCCTTCTTCATAGTGTTTTTTAGCCGTGATGTCATGGCAGTTCACCAGATAGGCGGTCTGCCCGTCCACCCAGTTAACCAGTTCTTTCGTCGCCACCAGCCATTGGTTTGTCTCCGGGAGATACGTTTCATATTCCGTCAGCTCATCACTGCTGACAACCTCTTTTCTCTCTGGAGCGCGTATTGGCATAAATGCTTTGACAGGGAGATAGTCTTCACTGTTTTTGCCGATGCACTCATCACCAAAAACCTCCCGGAATGCCGTATTGGCAAAGATGATTTCACTCGTCTGCGGGTGAATGGCAAAAATATAGGAATCCACATTGTCCAGAACCGTTTCGCAGGTTTTCTGCGTCATCTTGAGCTGCTCTTCCGTATGCATGCGCATCAGGACGGTCGAAATCAGGTTGGAAATATTTTTGAGAAAACTGGCGGTATCGTCATCCCATCTTCTTTCGATCACACAGTCATCAAAGCAGATAAAGCCGTAATGATCGCCATGCAGATAGACGGCA
This sequence comes from Oxalobacter sp. OttesenSCG-928-P03, assembly GCA_030269625.1. Classification (GTDB taxonomy): domain Bacteria; phylum Pseudomonadota; class Gammaproteobacteria; order Burkholderiales; family Burkholderiaceae_D; genus Oxalobacter. The sequence goes on from JAJDFZ010000027.1 coordinate 9,008, forward strand.
AAAATGGCTGAGGCAAGAAGCCCTTCATGCTCAAACTCTTCCTTGCAGTTATCCGGAATTTCTCCGGCATTGACCAGCAGAATGCCCGTATCCTGCAAGGCAATATAAATCTCGGGCATGGCCGTTTCATAGGTGATGGCATAGTCCAGTTCCTTGATGGACGTAATCCCCTTGTTCAGCCATTCATATTCAACCTTGCATGTCACATGATCCGGGCTGTCCTTGAAAAGCAGAACACGGCTGCAGTCCAGGTACGCACCGGCCCTGTCCAGGATAATCTGCAGCGCGTTTTCCAGATTGGCATCGTGCAGGCTGAGCAGGATGTCATTTAACACCATCTGCTGCCGGACATGACTGGCAATCGTCTCTTCCCCCAGCTTGGCCTCGGTGTAATTCAGGAGAGCCGAGTCAATACAATAAGGGTTGCCATTCTCGTCACGGTTAATATGTGAATATTCCGTTATCCAGATGCTTTCGCCATGGGGCGTCAGGACCCTGTACTGCAGACGAAACGCATCCAGACGGCGTTCCATATAATCATGCGACAGCTTTTGTATCACGATGCGGTCATCCGGATGAACAATATCCAGCCATGAAATGCGATTGTCGATCAGGTCTTTCCAGGCATAGCCATAACGCTCAATATTTTTGCTGACATACCAGGTTTTCCAGCGGTTATCCTCATAGGACAGGCGCATGGTCACTATCGGCAGGTTTTCCAGTATCTGGGCATGGTCGATCTTTATGCCCGCCTTTTCACTTCCTGTTTTCTGATTCCGGATCATGATGGTTTCTGTCTGAAAATGAACGAAAAAGCGTCAAATGAAAATAGCTCTCATCTTGCATCTTAACAGATATTGCCAAAAGAATTCCCGGCAGCAACTATCTACCAGCCAGAACTTCTTCGCATGACAGATCACGAAAACCGGTTCGCCGGCCTTCTGCCGGGGGATTCGCCATATTTTTTGCATACCGGAAAAGAAATGATCTTTTTACATACGAATCATTCACCTATACTATAAACATGAACCTGACCCAGCTTCGTTACGTGATGGCAGTTGCCGAAACCGGCTCATTTACGGCTGCAGCAGAGCGGTGCTATGTCACTCAGCCAACCCTTTCCAATGGCATAGCCCAACTGGAAGAAGAATTTGAAGAGCGCCTCTTTACCCGCACGACCAGAAAGGTGTCACTCACCCCCTTTGGCGAACACATTCTCCCTTATATTGAACAGGTTCTGGCGGCACAGACAACCCTGATCCGCGAAGTCCGCCAGCATACCCGTCCTGAAAGCCTTGTTATCCGCATCGGTACGTCCCCTCTTGTCAGCCCGGCCTGGCTGGCCTCTGCCATTGGCAGCTACCGCAACAAAAATCCGGATACCGAAATTATCCTGCACGAACAAAACATGGCGGATCTCTACAGGATGCTGGATGAGGGGTTGCTCGATTTCGTATTCGGCGTCAGGCAGAAACGCAAAAACGCATGGAAGGTGCTTCCCTTATATGAAGAACCCCTTGTTTTTATCCCCCGGGGTAAAAACAGGCTTGGCCTGACGAAAAAGCAGACGATACTTTTTGATGATATTGCAGCAGAAACTTTTGTCATGGTTCCCGATGCCTGTGGCCTGGCACGCTCAACGCGTAATCTTTTTCGCACACAGCGGCGCAAGCTGAATGAATACTCCGGCGAAGCGCTCAGCTACCAGGTTCTGGAGGAATGGGCATCTTTAGGACTGGGAGCTGCCATTCTGCCAAAATCACGCCTGTCACGAGACTACCCGAACGCCTCCTTCATCGCCGCAAAATCCGGAAAAACAATCACTATCGAATTTGAAGCGGTATGGAAAAAACCGGATTCACAACCTGCTCATTTATTGAAATTTGCCCGACACCTGAGAGAAAGCGCTCATTTGACCGGAAAGAGCAGCCCGGATGAAAAAAATCGGGCTGATGGCAATAAAGCGAAGTGAAAGAACCATTTCACGCCCTTCTGCAGATTGGATGGCACCATGTAAAGTGATATGATGCGCGGATGAAAAGGCGAAAGAAAACATGGGGAGAACGTTGGCGGCAACTCGCCCGCTGTTTTGTCGCATCGCCAGGGCTGCGGGACGCCATTTCACACAACCGCGTTGCTGATTACTACGCCCATAAAAAATATTTCCGCACCCGTTTCAGGAAAGATGATGCCGGTCCTTTCCGGCATTTTCTCGCTGTTGTCGCCATCATGAAAGATGAAGGGCTATATCTGGCCGAATGGCTCGAATACCACAAGCTGGTCGGCGTCGATGCCTTTTTCATCTATGACAATGAATCATCCGACAATACGGCAGAAATACTGGCTCCCTACATTGCCCGTGGAGACGTTGTCCATATTCCCTGGCCAGGTCAGCGACAGCAGTTCAACGCTTACAATGATGCACTCCGCCGCTTTCGCATGGAAACCCGCTGGCTGGCCTACATCGATGCGGATGAGTTTATCGTGCCGCTCCAGAAAACCTCCATCCCGGAAATCCTTGAAAACTATAAGGATGAAGTCGGGCTCTCCATGCACTGGCTGATGTATGGCGATAACGGGCACCAGACATATGAGGATGGTCTTGTTATCGAGCGCTTTACGGCACACGCCCCCCAGCCCGACGAATTCATGAAAACCATCATCAACCCGCGCGCCGCCTTTTCCATGGAAACTCATCACGGCTGCTTTATCGGCAGCCATGCCGCCGTCAACGAAAAAGGACGCAAAGTCAGGACCCGCTCAAAAGAACTGGCGGCATCCGTTATCCGGGTCAACCATTACTGGGGAAAATCCTGGGAAGAGTATGAAATGAAACGGATCAAGGGCCGTACCGGCAGCCGCGGCGCATCTCTTCCCGCAGATGACTCATGGTTTTCAAAGCGAAACCGCAACGAGATACAGGATTCTGTCATGGAAAAATACGTTCCGCTCGTTAAGGCCAATATCATCAAAACCCGCGAAGACTATCTTTCACGGCAAAAAGCATTGTCCGCAACAGGCAATGGCGAATCTGAAACCAGCGGAAAAATGACATGAAAATTCTGGTAACCGGCTCGGCAGGCTTTATCGGTGCGGCGCTGACGCTCCAGTTACTGGAGCGCGGAGACATTGTTATCGGCCTGGACAATCATAATGATTACTATGATCCCGCCTTAAAAGAAGCCCGCCTGGCCCGCTTTTCCTCTCACCCCAATTACACTCACATTCGCATGGACCTGGCGGACAGGGCCGGAATGGAAGGCGTCTTTGCAACGCACCGCCCCCAGCGTGTCGTTCATCTGGCAGCCCAGGCCGGTGTCCGGTATTCCATTGAAAATCCGCTGGCGTACATCGACAGCAATATTCTCGGGTTTGCCCATATCCTGGAAGGCTGCCGCCATCATGGCGCAAAACACCTGGTTTATGCGAGCAGTTCCAGCGTCTATGGCGCCAATACCAGCATGCCGTTTTCTGTGCATGACAACGTGGATCACCCGCTCAGCTTTTATGCCGCCACCAAAAAAGCCAATGAACTGATGGCGCACTCGTACAGTCACCTGTACCAGCTTCCGACAACCGGGCTTCGTTTTTTCACCGTATACGGTCCCTGGGGACGCCCGGACATGGCGCCTTTCCAGTTTGTGCGCGCAATCCTTGAAAACCGGCCGCTCAAAGTCTTTAACTACGGCAACCATCGTCGTGACTTCACCTATATTGATGATATTGTCGAAGGTGTTATCCGTGTCCTTGACCATCCGGCGCAAGGCAATGCATCATGGACGGGCTCTCATCCGGACCCGGCATCCAGTACCGCCCCCTGGCGGGTATACAACATCGGCAACAGCCAGCCCGTCCAGTTAATGGACTATATCTCGGCCTTCGAGGAAGCACTGGGTCAAACCGCAGAAAAAGAAATGCTGCCGTTGCAGCCGGGCGATATGCCGGATACCTATGCGGATGTATCGGATCTCAAACAACAGTTTGACTACAGGCCGGACACCCCGGTTCAAGAAGGTGTTCGCCGCTTTGTCGAGTGGTACCGCCAGTATTACAAGGTCTGATCACACCGGAAAAAAGACCTGGTTGAACCAGGACTTTGTGTAATCCCCCCTTCAGCAAAAAAGCCACCTGTTTCCAGGTGGCTTTTCCTTGTCTCCAAAGGACTGGTTACGAAGAATCAATGCTCGGTTGCACTGGCAGCGCCGATACCCGTTACGGAACGGAGATACTGCAGCCTGAAACCGACCTGATCTCTTCTTGCCTGCCATGACCGGTCTGCCAGCGATATCAGAATGGCTGAAATAAAGGCAACCGGAATGGTGAAGATGGCCGGATTACTGTAAGGGAATACCGGGGATGCATAACCCAGTACGGATACCCATATCGATGGTCCGAGAATAATCAGGGCAACCGCCAGAAACAGGCTGACAAAGCCGCCAATGACAGCACCGCGGGTTGTCAGGCCTTTCCAGAACATGGCCAGAGCCAGAATCGGGAAATTGGCTGAAGCCGCAACGGCAAATGCCAACCCGACCATGAATGCCACGTTCTGGTTTTCAAACGTGATCCCAAGCACAACGGCAATCAGCCCCAAAGCAACCGTGGTAATGCGGGAAACCCGCATTTCCTCTTCCGGCTTCGCCTTGCCTTTCTTGATAACTGATGCATAAAGATCATGACTGACAGCCGATGCGCCAGACAGAACCAGGCCGGAAACCACTGCAAGAATGGTGGCAAATGTCACCGCGGAAATAAATCCGAGGAAAGCATTGCCGCCAACGGCTTCCGCCAGATGAACCGCTGCCATGTTGGTGCCGCCGATCATCTGGATGGTTTGACGGCCTTCAACCAGAAGTGTCTGGAAATAATGCGGGTTATTCGTCAGCAGAATAATGGCACCGAAACCGATGATAAACGTCAGCAGGTAAAAATAACCGATAAAACTGGTTGCAACGAACACCGATTTACGCGCTTCCCTGGCATCCGGTACGGTAAAAAAGCGCATCAGGATGTGCGGCAGCCCCGCCGTACCAAACATCAGCGCAAGACCGAGAGAAAGTGTATCAATCGGATTGCTGACCAGACCGCCCGGACTCAGGATGGCGGCGCCCTTGTCATGCACGGCAACAGCCTGCCTGAACAGGCCTTCGAAGCTGAAATCCACGGATTTGAGCACCATGAATGCCATGAAGGTCGCACCAAGCAGCAACAGGATGGCCTTGATAATCTGCACCCAGGTCGTCGCAAGCATCCCGCCATACAGGACGTAAACGACCATCAGCACCCCGACAATCAGAATGGCATAGTGATAACTCAACCCGAACAGGAGTTCAATCAGCTTGCCTGCGCCAACCATCTGTGCGATCAGATAAATCAGGATAACCAGAAGCGAGGAAATGGCAGAGAAAATACGGACCGGCTTTTGTTTGAGCCGGTATGCAATCACATCGGAAAACGTGTATTTCCCGAGATTGCGCAAGCGCTCAGCAATCAGAAACAGAACGATCGGCCAGCCGACAAGAAAGCCGGCTGAATAAATCAGGCCGTCATATCCGGTTGTGAAAACCATTGCGGAAATACCCAGGAAAGACGCTGCAGACATAAAGTCCCCTGCGATGGCCACGCCATTTTTAAATCCCCCGATACCGCCGCCAGCCGTATAAAAATCCGTTGTGGACTTGTTTTTCTTGGATGCCCAATAGGTAATGAACATCGTCGCCATCACAAAAACAAGAAACATCAGAATCGCCGTCAGGTTGAGCGGCTGTTTCTCGACCGGGCCGGTCAGGGCATCTGCGTAAACAGCAGGACAGGCCGCTGCCAAAAGCGCAATCATGAACTTATGCATGGCTACCTCCCTCGATTTCACTGATCACTCTTTTGGTAACTTCATCAAACTTCCGGTTAACCTTTCTGACATAAAGTCCTGTCAGGGCAATGGAAAACAGAATGATGAATACCCCGGCATAAATGCCGATGGTGATGGTTGAACCGGCCAAAAGCGGGCGGCCGAAAAATTCCGGATTGATGCCGATATACAAAATATACGCAACATAAACCGTAAACGTCAGGAATGAGTAAAACCAGCGAATCCGGTTTTTCTCCTGTTGCATTTTTTTGAACTCCGGGTGCTCGAGCACCTGGTTCATTGAGGATTTGTTCATATCCCTTTTCCTTGTACTAAAAACACGGCTTTCCTGATGTGAAGTCAGGCAAGCACTATTTAATGAGATTCACTCCTCATCAGGCGCAGCAAACGGAAAGCACGCGCTTTCCCGCACAGGCAGGAAAACACACCGATAAAAACGCCACGAACACAGGCAAAGCCTGTTCAGACGTTATTGCACTTTTTGTTTGTTTGCGTCTTCGGACACAATGGAGCGAACAGCAAGCCCCCTTGTCACAAATCCTGCTTCATGATCCCCGTGGACCATTACCTCAGGACATACTTCTGAACGTGCCGCTACGATAGGGATAGTCGCCGGCAGTTAAGAGTGGAAATCAGCATATTGTTGCATGCTGATTCTCAGCGGTGATACGAGGTATTGTCGATATCAAACAAATTTCAGACTGCCTTTTCCAGCATGCGATGGTAACGCATGATGGGAGCAACCTGCATTTTCATATGTTCATATCCTTGTCAGGTTTATAAAAGACGAACCTCCTGCTGTCCGTTGGTACAGACACCAGGACTTTTGCAACCGGTGGATCAGGGCTGCGTCCGTCATAAGCCTAAACAGATTATTCTTGTAATCTTGGAGTAAATTATATTTCAGCTTTTTGAATCGGGCAACTCCCCCCTCAACACCACCCTGTCGGCACGAAATAAAATTCACTATCACTCGCTATTTTTGCTTATAAAATCTTTTTTTTCATCTAAAACTATTTAATTTCAAGAAAGATGAAATGGCATTAATATGAAAAAACCGGCTCACCGGAGGCATCATGCGCACCCAATGGAAAAAGAATCACCCGAGGATTTTGCCGTTTTCCATGCCGCAGGAGCACGGGCACAGACCCTCTCCGAAAATTTGGATACCGCATTAACTTTTTTTGCCTTTTTGCAGTTATATTAGAAATAATAAATGACAGGGGTCCGCGCAACAGGATCATATTGTTCCTGAGGTTTTGCGAACAACTGGTGTATTGCCGATAGAGCGGATTTTCCTGGCTCCGTCAGTTTTTTCAGGGTGATCCCGAATCTTCACATGAGATCATCCTTGTCACGATGTGCATTGGTGTTTTGAATATGATTGCCCGGCAATGCAATGTTCAATGTGCAAAATGGCAATAAAAACATCCCGCTGAATCTGTCACGAAATACAGCAACTGTTAATCCGCTTTCAATTTGTTGATAGTGCCATCACGAGAAATTTTCATTCTGGCGCCGTCAATCCGGGGGAAGGAGAAACCATATGCCTACGCCGCATGAAATAGTGAGTGACACCAACAGCCTGCGCGCATTATTTGAGCGGACAAGAGCCGCCCAGAAGCTTTTTGCTGAATTTTCGCAGGCGCAAACCGACCGGATTTTTCTCGCCGCTGCATCCGCAGCGGCTGCCGCGCGAATACCGCTGGCAAAAATGGCAATAGAAGAAACCGGCATGGGCCAGTTCGAAGACAAGGTGATCAAAAATCACTTTGCCAGCGAGTTTATCTATAACGCATATAAAGACACAAAAACCTGCGGTCTCATTGAAGAAGACACCGTGTACGGCATACGGAAATATGCTGAACCGGTAGGGGTGGTGGCAGCCGTTATTCCAACAACCAATCCCACCTCTACAGCCATCTTCAAGGCACTGATTTCCCTGAAAACCCGCAACGGCATCATTATCTGCCCGCATCCGCGCGCGACAACGTGTACGATAGCCGCGGCGAAGATCGTGCTGCAAGCTGCTGTAAAAGCCGGTGCGCCGCCAGACATCATCGGCTGGGTGGATGTCCCCACGCTTGAGCTGACCAATCTGGTGATGAGTGAGGCCGATACTATTTTAGCCACAGGCGGCCCCGGCATGGTCAAGTCGGCCTATTCCTCCGGCACACCGGCTATCGGGGTAGGCGCAGGCAATGTCCCTGCGCTGATTGATGACAGCGCCGACATCCGTCTTGCCGTCAATTCCATTATTCACTCCAAGACTTTCGATAATGGTGTCATTTGCGCTTCCGAACAGTCAGTTATCGTACTCGACACGGTATATGATGCGGTGAAAAGCGAATTTGCCCGGCGCAACTGCCATATTCTGAACGCCGAGGAAATTGAAAAGGTCCGCAAGACGATTATTATCAACGGCGGCCTCAATTCTCAGGTTGTCGGGCAATCTGCGCCGGAAATAGCGGCACTGGCTGATATCAGGGTGCCGGAAACGACCAAGATCCTGATCGGCGAGGTTGAAAGCGTGCTGCTGACCGAAGAATTCGCTCACGAAAAGCTTTCCCCCGTGCTGGCAATGTATCGTGCCGCCTCTTTTGATGAAGCGATGGACAAGGCAGAACGGCTTATTGAAGACGGCGGCCTTGGACACACCTCTTCCCTGTTTGTTGATCCGGTTGCCGGCATCGGCAAAATAGAACGCTTTACCCAGAGAATGAAAACGGCCCGGGTGCTGGTCAACTCCCCTTCGAGCCACGGCGGCATCGGCGATTTGTATAACTTCAGGCTGGCGCCATCCCTGACGCTGGGATGCGGTTCCTGGGGCAACAATTCCGTCAGTGAAAATGTCGGTGTAACCCATCTGCTCAACATCAAAACTGTCGCTGAAAGGAGAGAGAACATGCTCTGGTTCCGCACACCGGAAAAGATATACATGAAAAAAGGCTGCCTGCCGGTTGCGCTGGATGAATTAAAGAGCGTCCTCGGCAAGAAAAGGGCCTTTATCGTGACAGACCACTTTTTGTACCAGAATGGCTATACCCGCGGGGTTACTGACAAACTGGACGAAATGGGGATCACCCACACCACATTTTTCGATGTCGAACCCGATCCGACCCTTGCCTGCGCGCGCGAGGGCGCCAGGCAAATGACCGCTTTCCAGCCGGACTGCATCATTGCGCTCGGTGGAGGGTCGCCCATGGACGCGGCAAAAATCATGTGGGTCCTTTACGAGCATCCGGATGTCAATTTCGAGGACATGGCGATGCGATTCATCGATATCCGCAAGCGGATTTATGATTTCCCGAAAATGGGAGAAAAGGCTTATTTCATTGCCGTGCCGACAACGGCAGGAACCGGCTCGGAAGTCACCCCTTTTGCCGTGATCACAGATGAAAGCTCCGGCATCAAGTATCCCCTCGCAGACTATGAGTTGATGCCGGATATGGCGATTATTGACACCGACCTGATGATGAATGCGCCCCAGGCACTGACAGCCGCGTCCGGCATGGATGCCGTCACGCATGCCCTGGAAGCCTATGCCTCCATGCTGGCGACAGACTATACGGACAGCCTGGCCATAGGCGCATTGAAAATACTGTTCACCTGGCTCCCGCAAGCCTTTGACAATGGCACCAATGACCCGCTCGCCCGTGAAAAGACCGCCAATGCCGCAACCATGGCCGGCATGGCCTTTGCCAATGCCTTCCTTGGCGTATGTCATTCCATGGCGCACAAGCTCGGCGCTTTCTATCATTTGCCGCACGGCGTGGCCAATGCCCTGATGATCGGGGAGGTCCTGCGTTTCAATGCTTCCGAAACCCCGCCACGCATGGGCACGTTCTCGCAATACGGATACCCGAACACCCTCGCGCGGTACGCCGAAATTGCCGATGCACTTGGCCTGGGCGGACAAAGCAACGAAGAAAAATTCGAGAACCTGGTTACGGCAGTCGAGACCCTGCGGGACCGGGTTGGCATCAAAAAGACGATTCGTGACTACGGCGTGGATGAAAAGGATTTTCTTGACCGGCTGGATGACATGACCGAACAGGCTTTTGACGACCAGTGTACCGGTGCCAATCCGCGTTATCCCCTGTTGAGCGAAATCAGGCAGATGTATCTCAATACCTATTACGGCAGGGAGGAGCAATCATGAAACCGGACTCCATTATCGTCACCCGTCCCAATAAAGTCATTTACCGCGATGGCGACGTCGTCGTCAAGCTGTTTAATGAAGACTATTCCCACGCGGACATCCTCAATGAAGCCCATAATCACGCCATCGTGGAAGAGACCGGGTTTCCTGTGCCCAAACTGGAAGCCGTGACAAAGATTGACGGCAAATGGGCCATTGTGACCCAGTTCATTGATGGAAAAACCCTGGCACAGTGCATGGAGGAAGCCCCGGAAAAGGCTGATGCCTACCTGGCGCACATGGTGGATGTCCAGATCATGATGCACAGCTACTCTTCCGGAAAACTGCGCCATCTCACCGACAAGATGTATGAGAGAATCGGCCTTTCCGGCCTGAACCAGGCAACACAGTTTGAGCTTCATGCCAGGCTGGGCAGCCTGCCCAAAAATTTCAAGCTGTGCCATGGCGACATGAACCCCAGTAACGTCATTATCACCAATGCAGGACAGGCCTTTGTCACGGACTGGTCTCATGCCACCCACGGTAATGCCAGCGCTGACGCCGCCAGGACCTACCTGCTGTTCAGGCTTGCGGGCCAGGATGCCCAGGCTGAAAAATATTTCGATCTGTTTTGCGAAAAAGCGGGCTGTGACCGGGATTATGTACAGAAATGGCTGCCGGTCGTTGCGGCAAGCCACCTGGTCAAAGGCCAGCCCGTTGAGCGGGAGTTCCTGGTTCGCTGGACCAACGTGGTGGAATACTGAAGGAGCGCCGGGTATAACACGCCCGGCACCCAATCGGGAAAACGGCCGATACCATCTGCGCTGAATATGACAACGCCACTCGAAACGTTAAGTTTGAGTGGCGTATCAGTATGTCTGGTTGCGGGGGCAGGATTTGAACCTACGACCTTCGGGTTATGAGCCCGACGAGCTGCCAGACTGCTCCACCCCGCGTCTGTAAGTTTTAGATTATAACACGACTTTTTACATGCGACAACTCTGCAAGAATGACGCAAAACCGGCAAGCCGCATTAAAGATGATAAAATCGCGGCTTGCTATAATTTTTGTCATGAAATCTGTCTCTGTTAATTGCTCTGATCAGCCGCTTTTGCCATGAAATTCTGCTCACAATGCGCGCATCCGGTTATTTTTGATATCCCGCCGGATGATACCCTGCCACGGCATATCTGTCCGGGCTGCAGGACGATTCACTACAAAAACCCCAAGATTGTGGTCTGCACCATTCCTTTCTGGAAAAAGGCCAGCGATGTTTCGATTCTTTTGTGCCGCCGAGCTATCGA
>JAJDFZ010000028.1 GCA_030269625.1 Oxalobacter sp. OttesenSCG-928-P03
CTTTTCCTCAAAACGGAATTCGACCTTGCCGGCCTTGCCCAGTGCCAGGTAGGCCTTGAAAGGACGGCGGGTCCGCTGTGAGACAAACCCTGGCAAAAGGTCCGTGGAACCGTCATTCAACAGTTTCTTCATCTGCTCGGGTGAAATCTCCTGTTGCAGCACAATTCGCCCACTGCGGAAATCGCAGGTTTTCGGGCGGGCCACCGTTTTTTCACAAACATAAGACAGAGGCAATTCAAATACCCCGCCAGCGCATTTGGGACAGGGGCCCAAAGGCGTCTGCCCACTGAAATCCATGCCGGCGCCATCGTCATCCTCTTTCGGTTGCCCGAAATCGAATTCCAGCTTGTAATTGTCTTTTTCGTCATCATGGACAATCTTGAGAATGGCACTGAAAGGCCGCCCCATTTTTGAGCGGAATCCCTGCAGCGGGCCAATCTGTCCTTTTTGCAGCAGTTCTTCCACTTCATCAACCGCAAACTGGCGGCTGCCGGGTGTCTTGGTAATCGAAAACTCGCAATTCGTGCAGGCAAAACGGCGATAGTTTTCCTTGATGACGCTACCGCATTGCGGGCAGGGCGTCTTCAGCGTCGCATAATCACCTGGAATGGTTTCTTCATCATATTCCTTGGCGCGCTTCACGATGGCCTGCGTCATCTGCGCGATTTCCTGCATGAATTCTTCGCGGCTGATTTCACCTTTTTCCATGCGGGAAAGCTTGTATTCCCACTCTCCTGTCAGTTCCGGCTTGGTCAGTTCCTTGATGCCGAGCCCCTGCAAAAGGGTCATCAACTGGAAAGCCTTGGGCGTCGGGATTAATTCGCGTCCTTCTCTCAACAGGTACTTTTCTGTCAGCAGCCCCTCGATAATCGCCGCACGGGTTGCCGGTGTGCCGAGTCCCTTTCCGACCATCGCCTCACGCAGTTCGTCATCCAGCAATTTGCCCGCCCCTTCCATGGCGGACAGGAGCGTGGCTTCGGTATAACGCGCCGGTGGCCGGGTGGCCAGCGCTTCTGCCACCACCTTTTCTGTCCGGACTTTTTCATTGGGGGAAACCGGAACTAAAATCCTGCTGCTTTCTCCATCCTTGTTGTCAGCAGGGATATCCTTGCCATAGACGGCCAGCCAGCCAGGATTGGTCATGACCCGCCCCTCACTGCGGAACTGGTGACCGGATACTTCTGTAAAGCGGGTTGTGACAAGAAACTCTGCCGCCGGGAAAAACACCGCCATGAAACGCCGGGTCACCATGTCATAAAGACGCTGTTCCGCCTCGGACAGGTTTTTGGGTGCCTGGCTTGTCGGAATAATGGCAAAGTGATCCGAAATCTTCCGGTTGTCAAAAATCCGCTTGTTGGGCCTGACCCACTTGTTTTTCAATATCTGTGACGCATAGGGCTTGAACTGGGCACTGCCGGACAGCGTATCCAGAATTTCGTGCGTCATCGGCAGAAAGTCTTCCGGCAAATGCCTTGAATCCGTTCTCGGGTAAGTCAGGACCTTGTGCCGCTCATACAGCGCCTGCGCAATTGCCAGTGTGTTTTTGGCGGAAAAACCGAAACGGGCATTGGCTTCACGCTGCAGGCTCGTCAGGTCAAAAAGCGCCGGTGACATGGATGTCGTCGGCCTTGACTCTTCGGTAACCTTGCCGGGCTTGCCCTGGCAGGCAATGACAATCGAATCCGCTGCTGCCTTGCTCCACAGCCGCTCGGCCCGAAGTTCGGTGTCTTCCTCATTTTTTTTGAACCTGGGATCAAGCCAGCGTCCTTCATAGATGCCCTTGGCACAAATGAATTCCGCATGCACCTCCCAGTAATCACGCGAAACGAAATTCTTGATTTTTTCTTCCCGTTTGGCAACGATGGAGAGCGTGGGTGTCTGCACCCGGCCAACCGTGGTCAGGAAAAAGCCGCCTTCCTGCGAATTGAAGGCGGTCATTGCCCGCGTTCCATTGATCCCGATCAGCCAGTCGGCTTCAGAGCGGCTGCGCGCCGCATTGGCCAGCGGCTGCATATCTTCATCACTGCGCAAATGCTTGAAACCCTGGCGAATCGCATTCGGTGTCATGGACTGGAGCCACAGACGCTTGATGGGCTGTTTAGCTTTCGTATACTGGGTGATGAGACGAAAAATCAATTCCCCTTCGCGTCCGGCGTCACAGGCATTGATAATGCCGGTAATATCCTTGCGCTTGATAAGGCGATTCAGGAGTTTCAGGCGGGGCTCGGTACGCGCAATGGGATGCAGGTCAAATTCCGGGGGAATCACCGGCAAATTGGCAAAACTCCATTTCCCGCGCTTGACCTCGTATTCTTCCGGAGCGCCGATTTCCACAAGATGGCCGACAGCGGAAGTCAGGACATATTCATCGGACTCAAAATAGTCGTTATGTTTTGTAAAACCACCCAGACTCTTTGCAATATCATTTGCAACGGAGGGTTTTTCAGCAATGATGAGCGTTTTTCCCATAAGTCATTCTGTGGCTAGGTTGTTCCGGCTCCGGCCTGTTTTGCGCTGAAGCCTTTTCCTTTATCTTAGTGAGACAAATGGAACAGTTTTTCATTATTGAAAAAAATCATATCAGATTCAGGAAACGTCGGATTTCTACCCTCGCTCCACAAAACCATCAAGATCAGTATTTTGAATTTCTTAAACGATAGCGGCTGCTCTTCCGTTGTCATGGCGCTTTCGATAATGATTTCCCTCTGGACAGGCTCAATAATGCCGGCATTTTCCAGATACTGGATGAATCCCATTGCCTCCTGCCCCAGCGCCAGTAACTCCGACTCGGCATAAATCCGGATACTGGAGGGAAACGTCTCCACGCAGACACCGGATTCGCTGAATTCCTCTATCGTCTTGGCAAGCGCATACAGCCATCCGAGCGCTTCGGAAATCTCGCGATCCCGAAACCCGGCAGCACTCAGCGTCTGCATCAGTTCGGGCGGTTCAGGACACGCATCGAACTGACTGTAAGTCTGGTAAAGCCAGACGAGCACATCAAACATTTTTATCCTGTTTTAAGACAATTTACCAACATTTCGGTATTGAAACACAGTCCTGTCCCTTTTTGGAACCTGTTGCCAAAAAAAAAATCAGTTCACCAGGCGACGATACAACCCTCCCGGCAAAAGCTCAACCAGGCCATCCATTTCCATCTCCAGCAGGATACTGCTCAACTCGGCAATATCCATATCCAGGCGTGCGCACAGGCTGTCCGGATCAACCGGGTCAAATCCCAGTTCGGCCAGAATCGGGGCTGTCTCTTCATTCGTCTGACTCTCATCCATCCCGGCTCTTTGGGGCAAATCGGCAATAAAGGCATCAAGCGGCGGCAGCTCTTCCAGAATATCCTGCGCTGTTTCAACCAGTTTGGCGCCCCGCCTGATGAGCTGGTGACAGCCCCGTGACAGGGGAGAGTGAATGGACCCGGGAATGGCAAAAACATCCCTCCCCTGCTCAACGGCCACATGCGCCGTAATCAGCGAGCCGGACTTTGCTGCCGCCTCCACAACCAGCACCCCGCGCGACAGGCCGCTGATAATGCGGTTGCGCCGGGGAAAATTAGCGGGTAAGGCTGCCATGCCCAGCGGATATTCACTGATCATACAGCCTTCTTCTGCAATCCGGTGTGCCAGCGCATGGTTTCGAGAAGGATAGACAATATCGGCCCCGGTCCCGATGACGGCAATGGTTGAAGACGGTGATGCCAGTCCGCCAATGTGGGCGGACGTATCAATACCCAAAGCCATACCGGAAACAATACCCCAGCCGGCCCGTCCCAGGGTTTCGGCAAACTTTTCGGCATCGCGGCATCCCTGTTTCGTGGCATTTCTGCTCCCGACAATGGCTATCGACGGACGGGAAAGCAGTTCCACCCTGCCCTTGACATACAACATGACGGGCGGATCCGGTATCTCCAGGAGCGCAGCAGGATAGTCCGGGTCCGCCAGCGTCAGGAGCCGGTTGCCCGGCTGCTTCATCCATTCCTTTGTTTTTTCAATCTGTTCCTGTACCGCTTCTGTTGGGGGCATGGCCAGCACCCGGGCCATCTTGGCCGGCACGACGTTTTCCAGTTGCGTGAGTGACGCGGCAAACACATATTGCGGCAGTCCAAAAACCGAAAGCAGGTTCCTTGCCGAGCCCGAACCAATACCCTCCGTAATCAGCAGCCTGATCCAGGCAGACAATTCCTCTTCTGATAATTCTGTTTGTTGCATCAGGCCACGTCCTGTTTGAATAATAAGTGTTTCCGAAAGCGATCATGACCGGGCTCACAAAGCAGAAAAGAAACAGCTGTGCTACACTTTTTCCTTGTGTAAATAAAGGAGCCGCATCAGCATTGCCAGCCTGAAATAATGAAAGCCCGGTGAAAGATTGTGCTAATTCTGCCGACAATCACCGGATAGGGCAAGCCATAACGTCTGTATGCCGCTTTGCAAGGAAGTATGTCACTCTTACCCATTCTCCGTTACCCTGATCCGCGCCTGAACAAAGTTGCCAAACCTGTTACTGTTTTTGACGAGCGCTTGAAGACGCTCGTCAATGACATGGCTGAAACCATGTACGCGGCACCCGGAATCGGGCTTGCCGCGCCACAGGTGGATGTGCACGAACAGATCATCGTGATTGATGTTTCCGAAGAGCGCAACCAGCTCCAGGCTTTGATTAATCCGGAAATCGTCACCGCCAGCGCCGAAAAAGCCCTCTTTGATGAAGGCTGTCTTTCCGTTCCGGGAATCTACGAGGAAGTGGAAAGGCCCGCCCGCGTTACTGTCCGTGCCCAGGATATCAACGGCGACTTTTTCGAAATCAGGGCCGAAGGGCTGATGGCCGTTTGTCTTCAGCACGAAATAGACCATCTCAAGGGATTTATGTTTGTGGATTACCTCTCCCAATTGAAACGTAACCGCATCAAAACCCGGATGCTGAAAGAAGAGCGCGAGAAAAAAAAGGAAAAAGCAAAAGGAACAGGAAAAAAACGATGAAAGTGGTTTTTGCCGGCACACCTGATTTTGCTGCAACCGCACTGGATGCCCTTCTTAAGGACGGGTTTGATATCCCGCTGGTACTGACTCAGCCTGATCGTCCAGCAGGGCGCGGCATGCAACTGCAGGCTTCTGCCGTCAAGCGCCTAGCCCTTGAAAACCATATCCCCGTCTCGCAGCCGGTTTCTCTTCGGCTGGATGGTCCACACGCAAAAGCGGCAAAGGAGACCCGTGATCTTCTGGAACACATCCGCCCCGATGTCATGGTTGTCGTGGCCTATGGCCTTATCCTGCCGGCCGCATTTTTGCAGATCCCCCGCCTGGGCTGCCTGAATATTCACGCTTCTCTCCTGCCGCGCTGGCGCGGTGCGGCGCCCATACAGAGGGCAATTGAGGCCGGCGATAAAGAAACCGGCATCACGATCATGCAAATGGATGAAGGACTGGATACCGGTCCGATCCTGATGCAGGAATCCCTGCCCATTCTCCCTGATGAAACCGCGGCAACACTCCATGACAGGCTGGCAGAAATGGGAGGGAACCTGATTTGCCGTGCGCTTCATGCTCTGGAAAAGGGCCATTTGTCCAAACAGCCGCAGCAGGCAGACAAAGCCAATTATGCGCAGAAAATCATGAAAAATGAGGCTGCGCTGGATTTCTCGTTACCTGCCGAAACGCTGGCCAACAAAATCCGTGCCTTCAATCCCTTCCCCGGCACACAGGCCGTTTTCGAGAATACGCAGATCAAAATCTGGCGCGCTGAATTCCTGCCGGAAACCTCAGGACAAGAAGCCGGGACCATTATCGCCGCAGATGCACAACATGCCGTGATGGTTGCCTGCGGCCATGGCATACTGCGTATTACCGAATTGCAAAAACCCGGTGGAAAACGCCTGCCGGCCAATGAATTCATCAAGGGCTTTCCGCTGGAAAACGGACAGTTTTCATAGCCTCCGGCATTTGCACAAGCTGCCGGACACAGCCATAATCCCGCTCATATTATTTTTACAGTTATCCGCCTGATTTTCTTACTGCCCCGCTCCATGAAATTTGAACATCTTGTCGAAATCAACAATCCGAACGACCTGCGCATTCAGCCGCTGACCCGCCTTCAACTATGGCGCGGATTGGTTTTGCGCACCGAACAGCCGACACTTTTTATCCCGCATCTGGATTCCTGCACGATTGTTGAACGTGCGGTCAACACGATTTCACGCTGCCTGGATTTTGGCACCCTGATTGTGAATGACCATGTACATTACACGGTGCAAAACAAGGTTCGCTTTGACATCCCGGAGCAGGGCGAAATCGTGGCATCCACACTTGAAATGACCATTGAGGAACCTCAGCCTGACCGGCTGTTCGTTCGTTTTACCTATGAAGACACCTCTCCCGAATACGGACCGGAAGCCTTTTACAACGATTTCAGGCGCTCCGCCTATCGTGAAGCGGACATTGATACCATACGGATTATTCGCCAGATGGCAGCGGAGGGACGTTTCAACGGCCCTCCGGAAGAAGACGAACAGCCGGCATAACCGCTTTACAGGATATCCAGCGGCATCTTTTTCGTCGGCGGCGGGAAAATGGCATCCAGTTTCGCCAGTGTTTCCGCGCTCAGCATAATATCCCACGCCTTTCTGTTCCCCTCGATGCGGGCAATATTCGATGACTTGGGAATCGGGATCACCCCCTGATGCAAAAGCCATGAGAGCGCCAGTTGGGCCGGTGTGATGGACAGGGCTGTTGCCAGACGCTGCAACTCCTGATTGCGCAAAAGGCGTGTCTGGTACAGCGGCGAATAGGCCATGACGGGAATTTTCCGCTCCTGCTGCCATGGCAGCAGGTCCCATTCAATGCCACGTGACGCCAGGTTATAAAGCACCTGGTTGACGCAGTTCTGTCCCTGATCAATTCTGGCGGCCTCTTCCATATCGGCGAGATCAAAGTTGGAAACACCGAAAGCCCGGATTTTTCCTGCCTTCTGCAGTTCATGAAATGCCTCGAAAGTCTCCTCCAGCGGATGGTTCCCCCGCCAGTGCAGCAGGTACAGATCCAGGTAATCCGTTTTCAGACGCTTCAGGCTACCCTCACACGCCGCTATCGTGCCCTGGCGGCTGGCGTTGCCCGGCAATACCTTGCTGACCAGGAAAACCTTGTCGCGCCTGCCGGCAATTGCTTCTGCCGTTACACTTTCCGCACCGCCGTTCGCATACATTTCAGCGGTATCGATCAGGGTCATCCCCAGTTCAATACCATGAGACAGGGCGGCAACCTCCTCCTTTTTTGATACGGGTGACTCTCCCATAAACCAGGTACCAAGACCGAGTGTTGGCATGACAACACCATTTGGCAGCGTTATTTCGCGTTGATGCATAATATGTCTTTCAAAAGTGCTGATTTCGTGTCTGGCTCCGCCATGAACGCAGCCACCTGTATTGCTTTTTATTTATCATTATACTGCGGCCCTGCTCCAGCAGCCCGTTAACAACGTTGCCAGCACAAAATGGCATCAACCGATCACATATGACGTCCCGCAGCGAAAAAACATGCGCTTTCGTGCCCAAGACCCAACACCGTTCCAGGGCAGCACGTTTTGGTCTGACAGTGAAACGCCATCCCGCACGGGTTGCTTTCATCCAGTGGAGCATGGTGGCACTGTATTTTTTCCTGCTCTTTGCACCCATCGTTCTGGCACTTGCGCCACAGGATTTTACTGTTACAAAAGACCTTCATCTGCTATCGCTTTTTGTCTTCTGGGGATTCGGATGGCCACTGATCCTGCTGGCCACGATGCTGTTCGGGCGCATCTGGTGCGGCTTCCTGTGTCCTGACGGCACCCTGACAGAAATCATCAGCCGTCACGGACAAAAGCGGTCCATTCCCCGCTGGATACGCTGGCCGGGATGGCCCTGTCTGACACTGGCCGCCTATATCCTGCTTTTCTTTTGTTCAGATGCCTCCCGCCATCACCCGGCAACGGTGCTTCTTCTCGGCTCACTCACACTGGGAGCCGCACTTACCGGCTTTTTATATGGCAAGGGCAGGCGGATATGGTGCATGTACCTGTGCCCCACCAATGCCGTTTTTACCTTTCTTGCCAGGCTTTCGCCCTTTCATTTCCGGGTTGATCCGGAAAAATGGGACACATACCAGGGACCTCATGAGCGGATAAACTGCGCGCCGCTGATCAACATCAAACAGATGAAAAGCACTTCCGCCTGTCATGCCTGTGCCCGTTGCAGTGGTTACCGGGATGCCGTCGAGCTGGCAACCCGCTCACCTGCACATGAAATCCTGTCTGATGCGCCGGGCAAAACCCGCACCCTCTCCGCCGTAACCTTCCTTTTTGTTGTCACAGGCATGGGTACCGCTGTTTTTCTTCCGGACAGATTCTTTGCACCGGCATCCGCAAACGGGATACCGGCTTTTTTATTGTGGACACTGGGCAGCGGCCTTCTTCTGGGAAGCTTTTTATGGGTAATGATATGGTTGTCATATCATATTGCGGCTTCAGCTATATCATCCTGGCAGCAACTCTCGCTGGGGATCATCCCTCTGACCGGAACCGGGCTTTTCCTTGGTGCCACCATGTTCAGCCTGGACTTTCTCCAGCCCGGGAAAGGGATCATGCCGGCCATTCAGACGTTGCAACAGATTCTTTTAGCGGCGGCATGGCTGTCTTCACTCTGGCTGGGATGGAAAAGCATTGTCCCGAAAGTCACGCCCCGCTATCTCGCCGCGCTGCTCTTATATACTGTGGCGGCCAGCGTACTGGCGGCCATCTGGGGTCTCTCTCTCTGGCCGTAAAAAAACCGCCACCAGCCTGCAGATCAGTCTGGCGACGGTTTGATGAAAGAACAGTTACTCTATTTCTGCGACATCTGTCATGTTTTCCTGCGTTTCAGGAGACGGCGGCGCACTGGAAAAATCCAGCCGTACCTGCTCCTCATCATCCAGGTCGACAATGACCGTGCCACCGGAAACCAGGCGGCCAAACAACAGCTCATCCGCCAGCGCGCGGCGGATCAGATCCTGAATGAGGCGCAGCATGGGCCTGGCCCCCATCATCGGGTCAAAGCCCTTCTTCGCCAGATATTTCCGCAGCCGGTCCGTGAAGATAGCCTCGACTTTTTTCTCGTGCAACTGTTCTTCCAGCTGGATCAGGAACTTGTCGACAACCCGCATGATGATATCTTCATCCAGTGCACGGAAGCTGATGATGGCATCCAGCCTGTTGCGGAATTCCGGCGTGAACATCCGCTTGATGTCCTGCATCTCGTCACCGGCCTGTTTCTGGTTGGTAAAGCCCATGCTGGACCTTTGCAGGCTTTCCGCACCGGCATTAGTCGTCATGATGATAATCGTGTTACGGAAGTCAGCCTTGCGTCCGTTGTTGTCTGTCAGGCTGCCGTGATCCATCACCTGGAGCAGGACACTGAAAATATCCGGATGCGCTTTTTCGATTTCATCCAGAAGCAGCACCGCATGCGGTTTCTTGGTAATCGCTTCCGTCAACAATCCCCCCTGGTCAAAACCGACATATCCCGGAGGTGCGCCAATCATGCGGCTGACCGCGTGACGTTCCATGTATTCCGACATATCAAAACGGACCAGGTCAATCCCCAGGACAAACGCCAGTTGCCTGGCCACCTCAGTTTTGCCGACACCGGTCGGACCTGAAAAGAGGAAAGCGCCAATCGGCTTGTCCGTTTTACCCAGACCGGCCCTTGCCATCTTGATACTTGCCGCCAGGGCGTCAATCGCATCATCCTGTCCGAATACAACATTTTTCAGGTCACGATCCAGATTCTGGAGCTTGCTCCTGTCATCCTGATTGACAGTCTGCGGCGGAATACGGGCAATCTTGGAAATAATTTCCTCGATTTCCGCCTTGCCAATCGTTTTTTTCTGCTTCGATTTCGGCAGAATCCGCTGGGCCGCACCGGCTTCATCGATCACGTCGATGGCCTTGTCCGGCAAATGACGGTCATTGATAAAGCGGGCAGAAAGCTCCGCCGCTGTTGTCAGCGCGGAAGCGGAATACCGGACATTATGGTGATCTTCAAAGCGCGACTTCAGGCCGCGCAGAATCTGGACCGTCTGCTCAATCGTCGGCTCGTGAATATCGATTTTCTGGAAACGCCTGGCCAGCGCATGATCCTTTTCAAAAACACCGCGGAATTCGCTGAATGTCGTGGCGCCGATACATTTCATCTGGCCATTGGACAAGGCCGGTTTCAACAGGTTGGATGCGTCAAGCGTACCGCCGGAAGCCGAACCGGCACCGATAATGGTATGAATCTCATCGATGAAGAGAATGGAATTGGGATTGTCCTTGAGCTGCTTGAGTACCGCCTTTAAGCGCTGCTCAAAATCCCCCCGGTATTTGGTCCCGGCAAGCAGCGCTCCCATGTCCAGTTCATAGACAACCGCTTTTTGCAGAACCTCGGGAACCTCTCCCTGTGTAATACGCCATGCCAGCCCCTCTGCAATGGCGGTTTTTCCGACACCAGCCTCGCCAACGAGAAGGGGGTTGTTTTTCCTGCGGCGGCACAGGACCTGGATAACACGATCCACTTCCTCTTCCCGCCCGATCAGGGGATCAATCCGGCCTGACATCGCCTGCTTGTTCAGATTCTGGGTGTACTGATCAAGCGCGGTTTCTTTCTGCAGCGGCTCACCGCCCGGCGCTTCCTCCGTGGGCTCGGGTGTTTTGGGCAATTCGGGCTGTGGTACCTTCCGGACGCCGTGAGAAATAAAATTCACTACATCCAGGCGTGTCACACCCTGCTGATGAAGATAATAAACAGCATGGGAATCCTTCTCGCCAAAAATAGCCACCAGCACATTGGCGCCATTGACTTCTTTCTTTCCATTGGAAGCGGACTGCACATGCATGATCGCCCGCTGGATGACACGCTGAAAACCGAGTGTCGGCTGCGTATCCACTTCAGCGACACCCGGCACCACCGGTGTATTGTCGCTGATAAAGTTCGTCAGCATTTTGCGCAAGTCATCCATGCTGGCATTGCATGCCTTCAACACCTCTGATGCCGATGGGTTGTCCAGAAGAGCCAAAAGCAGATGCTCAACTGTAATAAATTCATAACGTGCCTGCCGGGCCTCGACAAAGGCCATATGCAGGCTGACTTCCAGTTCTTGCGCAATCATACTTCCTCCATTACGCATTGCAGTGGATGCCCGTGACTGCGGGCATGACTCAATACAAGCTCAACTTTTGTGCTTGCGATATCCTTGGGAAAAACACCACATGTCCCTTTGCCTTCGTGATGGACCTGCAGCATGATTTCTGTCGCGCTGGCACGGTCCTTTTGAAAATACTCCTGGAGAATAATAATGACGAACTCCATCGGAGTGTAATCATCATTTAAGAGTACCACCTGATAAAGCGGTGGTGGACTGGCAAGCAATGTCTCGCGTTCCAGTAATACGCTGTTTTCCTGCTGTGTTCCCATTTCAGTCAAGTTTAAATCTTTACCGTTTCATGGCTTGTGCGCGAGCACAAATCCCATAATTGATATTACGCGATTTTTTACCTTTCTGCTTATTTCCCTGTGGAAATAAGTCCATTAAAACACCATGCCTCATTTTGCAAACTTAACATTTATCAATATTTCCGAAAATTTCAGGAAAAATGCTTGACTTTAAGTTTCTTTACGCCAACAATGCCTTTATTGGTAACTGCAATTGCCCGGTACTTCGTAAATTGTATGATATCAAAAGGGCTGGCTTGGGGAAAAATTTCTAACGTTTTTCAGATAGTCTGGCAAGTGTAATGCGTTTTTATAGGATGACCCTTTTATTATGGCAACAGGAACAGTCAAGTGGTTTAACGATTCTAAAGGTTTTGGTTTCATTACACCGGAAGATGGGGGAGAAGATCTGTTTGCACACTTTTCCGCAATCAACATGAATGGATTCAAAACCTTGAAGGAAGGACAGAAGGTTCAGTTTGAAGTTACCCAAGGCCCCAAAGGCAAACAGGCATCAAACATCCAGTCCATTTAATCGCTTTGAACCCCAACAAAAAAAAGCCCCACGATCGTGGGGTTTTTTTTCGCCTGCAAACCACGTACCATGCGTAACAGAATATCGCTTTTCACAATGCTAACCCGTTACCGCTAAATCTCTTCAGGAATGACGCTGGAAAAAATCCTTCAAAGCCAGGGCTTCGGAAGCCGCAAGTCCTGCCGCACGCTTATCCGTGACGGGTGTGTCAGCATACAGGGCAACACCTGCCTTGATCCTGATGCCGCCTTTTCAACAGAAAACCTGTTTTTTGAAGTGGATGGTGAAACCTGGCGTTACCGCCGGCATGTTTATATCGCCATGCACAAACCGTCCGGCTTTGAATGTTCCCATCAACCACAACATCATCCCAGTGTTTTTTCATTGCTGCCGCCACAACTGATTCAGCGCGGCACACAGTGTGCCGGACGTCTTGATCAGGACACAACCGGCCTGCTTTTTTTCTCCGATGACGGCGCTTTCATTCACGCCCTGATCTCTCCCAGAAAGCATCTCGCGAAAGTCTATGAGGCACAGGTACGGCATGAACTGCAGCCAAAGCAGATAGAAGCGCTTCGATCAGGCGTCCTGCTGCATGGCGAAAAAACGCCGGTCATGGCACTTTCCTGCAACGCAATAGATGAACACCTTTTGAACCTGGCCATTTCCGAAGGCAAATACCACCAAGTCAAGCGGATGATAGCCGCAGCAGGAAACCGTGTCGAAAAACTCCACCGCTGCGCCATTGGCAGCTTTACACTGGACGAAACCCTGCCGGAAGGTGAATGGCGCTGGGTTGAAGAAGACGAACTGGCAAAACTAGGATATACGCCGGCCTAACCGCGTTTTTTCGGCAGATACAAATCCGTTATGCTGCCCAGGCCGGCTTCAGCGGCAAAAAGCGTCGTTTCCGAAAGAGAAGGGTGAGCATGCACGGTTAACGCGACATCATCCAGATCGGCCCCCATTTCCAGCGCAAGAACCAGCTCCGCCAGCAATTCTCCCGCATTCACACCGGCAATGGCCCCGCCCAGGATTTTTTTCGACTGCGGATCCCAGATCAGCTTCGTCAAACCGTCTGTTCGCGCCATGGTCAGTGCACGGCCTGACGCTGACCACGGAAACACTGTCTTTTCAAAGGGGATAGCACGCAATTGCGCCTCTTTTTCTGTCAGCCCCATCCAGGCGATTTCCGGGTCCGTATAGGCAACGGAAGGAATCGTCCGCACATCAAAAGCCGCCTTTTTCCCGGCAATCACT
This sequence comes from Oxalobacter sp. OttesenSCG-928-P03, assembly GCA_030269625.1. Taxonomy (GTDB): domain Bacteria; phylum Pseudomonadota; class Gammaproteobacteria; order Burkholderiales; family Burkholderiaceae_D; genus Oxalobacter. The sequence goes on from JAJDFZ010000028.1 coordinate 13,281, forward strand.
TCAGCAGCCACCTTGCCCTGGGCACTGGCCTTATGCGCCAGCATAGGCTCTCCACAGATATCCCCGATCGCAAAAATATGCGGGACATTAGTGCGCTGCTGGCTGTTTGCCGGAATATAGCCACGCTCATCGACGGAAACCCCGGCCTTTTCCGCACCGATCAGACGGCCGTTTGGTCGCCGCCCGACCGCAACCAGCACCATATCAAATGCCCGGGGTTCCTGAGGCGCCCCCTCCCCCTCAAACGTTGCCAGAAGCTCATCGTCTTTTTCCTCCAGGGCGGTGACGCGGGTATTGAGGTAAATGGCATCATAGCGTTTGCTGATACGGCTTTCCAGAACACGGACCACATCCGCATCGGCTGAGAGAATAAGCCGGTCCGCCGCTTCCACAACTGTCACCCGGGAGCCGAATGCATCATAGGCGCAGGCCATTTCCAGCCCGATAATACCGCCGCCGATCACCAGCAGTTTTTCCGGGATGCGCCGCAACTCAAGCGCCCCGGTTGAATCAACCAGCGCCGGGTGAGTGTAGGGGAAACCGGGAATTTCTGCCGCTGACGAACCCGCAGCAATAATGGCATGCGCAAAGCGGATACTTATGGCGCCTTCTGCCGTCTCAACCTCCAGGGTATGAGGCGATGTGAATGTGCCGATACCCTGCACCACCTGAACTTGCCTGGCCTGCGCCAGGGAGGAAAGACCAGCCGTCAGTTTCCCGACAACACCATTTTTCCAGTCTCTGAGTTTTTCCACCTCAATAACGGCCTTGCCCATCCGGATACCGCATTCCGCCATTTCATCCGCCTCGGCAATCACCCTTGCCGCGTGCAAAAGCGCCTTTGACGGGATACATCCCACATTCAGGCAAACCCCGCCCAGGGTGGCATAACGTTCGACAAGCACCACCTTCTGCCCAAGATCCGCCGCCCTGAATGCCGCTGTATAACCGCCGGGACCGGCTCCCAGCACCAGGGTATCGCACACCATGTCCGCTCTGTCCTGCCCGGCAGCGTGCGCGGATGTCTCTAACGAGGCTGGCGGCAAAGCATCTGCCGCTGATTCGGCTGTTCCGGCATCTTCGGATTCGAGCAAAATGAGAGACGTTCCCTCAGAAACCCTGTCACCGATTTTGACCCGCACTTCCCTGACCACACCAGCGCGAGGCGAAGGAATTTCCATGCTCGCCTTGTCCGACTCGACCGTCACCAGCGATTGATCCTTTTCGATCCGGTCACCGCTTTTGACCATGACTTCAATCACGTCGACATCCTTGAAATCACCGATATCCGGTACCCTGATCTCATTTACACTCATGGCTGTCCTTTCCTCTGGATTGTCATGCCGTCGCTCCCTTCATTTCAGCGCCAGGCTCATAAAAGCGATTTTTTCATGTCTCCCAGCACTGCCGCCAGGTAAGAAACAAAGCGGGCGCCTTCCGCCCCGTCAATCACACGGTGATCATATGCCAAAGAAAGAGGCAAAATCATGCGCGGAACGAATTCGCCGCCATTCCATACCGGTTTCATGCTCATGCGGGAAAGCCCGATAATCGCCACCTCCGGCGCATTGATAAACGGCGTGAAAGCAGTTCCACCGATACCACCCAGCGACGTAATCGTAAAACCTGCCCCGCGCATATCCGATGGCCTCAATTTTCCCTCTCTGGCCTGTAACGCCAGGCTGGCCACCTCCCGGGCGATTTCTGTCACACCTTTGCCGTCCGCATTTTTGATAACAGGTACCACAAGGCCCTGCGGCGTGTCCACAGCAAAACCAATGTTGTAATAACGCTTGAGAATCAGGTTTTCCTGCTTCTCATCGAGTGACGCGTTGAATTGCGGATATTTTTTCAGCGCCGTAACACAGGCCCTGATGACGAAGGAGAGCATGGTCAGCCTGAGATGGTCAGATTCAAGCCGCCTGTTTTCAGATTTACGGAATGCTTCGAGCTCGGTCACATCCGCATCCTCATGCTGTATGACATGAGGAATCATCACCAGATTGCGGTGCAAGGCGGGGCCGCTGATACGCTTGATCCGCGGCAGCGGCAGCAACTCTGTAGGGCCAAATTCGCTGAAATCCAGCGAGGGCCACGGCGGAAAATGGAAAGCGCCTTCTGCCGCTCTCCCGGGTAAAACAGCACCACCAGCCAGAACCGACTTCACAAAAGCCTGCACATCCTCCCGCAAGATGCGCCCCTTGGGTCCGCTGCCCTGAAGCATGCCCAGATTGACCCCCAACTCCCGTGCGAACTTGCGGATTGAAGGAGAGGCATGCGGCAGTTGTCCCGAGGACGCTGACAATACCGGTACCGCCTCGCCATCAGGTTGAAGGGGCGGACGTGCCGATTCGGAAACCGGTGAAACCGGCGTCACACTTGTTTCGGGCTTTTCCGGCGCTACTGGCACAAGCGGTTTTTCCGGCTCCTTGACTATGCCGGCATCATCTATATCCATAACCAGGAGAAGAGTACCTTCAGAAACCCGGTCTCCCGTATGAACCCTGATTTCCCTGACAACACCGGCATAAGGCGACGGAATTTCCATACTGGCCTTATCTGACTCGACGATGACAAGCGACTGATCCCGCCTGATGCTGTCCCCCTCCCTGACCATGACTTCAATGACATCCACATCCCTGAAGTCACCAATATCCGGCACTTTGACTTCTACCAAACTCATAACCCTGCCCTTTCAGCCAGACACCTGCCTGGAAATGATTTTTCCCTGATACAGTATCCCGGTCACCTTACCGCTTGACCGGGTCGGGTTTGTTCACATCAATGGCATATTTCCGGATGGCTGCGGCAACGGCAGAGCCGGAAATCACGCCATCAAGGCTTAACGACTGCAATGCAGACAGCGTAATGTAATAACGGTCTATCTCAAAAAAATGCCGCAGGCCGGCCCGGGTATCCGAGAGGCCAAAACCGTCTGTACCCAAAACGGTATAGCGCCGCTTTTCCGGAATATATGCCCGGATCTGTTCGGCAAAAGCGCGAACATAATCCGTTGAAGCAATAATCGGACCCGCCGTATCCTGCAGGCACTGCGTCACGTAAGGAATGCGCGGCGTTTCGTCAGGATGCATCCGGTTCCAGCGCCCGGCTTCCTGCCCCTCGCGTGACGCAAGGGTAAAAGACGTGACGGACCAGATGTCCGCAGCAATATTCCAGTCGTTTTTCAGGAGCTCGGCGGCGGCAATCGCCTCCCGCAGAATCGTCCCCGAACCGAGAAGCTGCACACGGTGCCGGGTCGTTTCCGGCTCTTTCTGCAGGAGATACATCCCCTTGAGAATCCCCTCTTCCTGCCCCGGCTGCAGACCCGGATGCGGGTATGATTCATTCATTACCGTAATGTAATAGAACACATCTTCCTGCCGCTCCACCATGCGTGTGATGCCATCATGAATAATCACGGCCACTTCATGCGCAAAAGCCGGGTCATACGGCATGCACGACGGAATGGTGGCCGCCATGATATGGCTGTGCCCGTCTTCATGCTGCAGCCCTTCCCCGTTTAATGTCGTTCGTCCGGCCGTCCCGCCAATCAGGAATCCTCTCGCCATGGAGTCTGCCGCCGCCCAGATCAGGTCACCCGTGCGCTGGAAGCCGAACATGGAATAAAAGGTATAAAACGGAATCATGATGCGGTTGTGATTGGAGTAAGCTGTGGCAGCGGCAATCCACGAACTTGTCCCGCCCGCCTCATTAATGCCTTCCTGGAGAATCTGTCCGGTTTTGTCTTCGCGGTAATACATGACCTGCTCGATATCGACCGGCTCATAAAGCTGCCCCTGCTGGCTGAAAATGCCGATCTGCCTGAAAAGGCCTTCCATGCCGAATGTCCGTGACTCGTCAACCATAATCGGGACAATTCGCTGGCCCAGCGCGGTATCCCGCAAAAGCAGGTTGATCATCCGGACATATGCCTGCGTCGTGGAAGTTTCCCTGCCCGCCGCTGAAGGCTCCAGAACCTGTTGAAAAGCTGACAGCGGCGGAACCGGCAACCGTTCGTCCGCCTTCAGGCGGCGTACCGGCAGAAAGCCGCCAAGCGCCTCTCTTTTTTCCCTCAGATAAACCATTTCCGGCGCATCTTCGGCCGGTCTGTAAAATGGCACATTGTGCAGTTCTTCATCAGGAATCGGCACACCGGCCCGATCCCGCAGTTGCCGGATCGTGTTGTCATCGAGTTTTTTGACCTGGTGCGCGATATTCAGCGCTTCGGCGGCAGCGCCCATTCCGTAGCCTTTCACCGTCTTGCACAGGATCACCGTCGGCTGCCCCTTATGCTCAAAGGCCGCCTTAAATGCGGCATAAACTTTTTGCGGATCATGGCCTCCCCGCGACAGGCGGTAAATCTGGTCATCAGACAGGCTGGCAACCATTTGCAGGGCCCGCGGGTCTTTCCCGAAAAAATGCTCACGGACATAAGCGCCATCTCTTTGCGCTGCATAATTCTGGTATTCCCCGTCCACCGTGTCCATCATCACCGCTTTCAGGGCATTATCATGATCTCCCTCTAAAAGCGCATCCCAGTCAGAACCCCATATCACCTTGATCACATTCCAGCCAGCTCCCCTGAAGTCGGATTCCAGTTCCTGGATGATTTTGCCATTGCCCCTGACAGGGCCATCCAGCCGCTGCAGATTGCAGTTGATTACCATAATCAGGTTATCCAGTTTTTCTCTCGATGCCATGCTGATGGCACCCATTGCTTCCGGTTCATCCATCTCGCCATCGCCGCAGAAAACCCAGACTTTTCTGTCTGCCATATCGGCGATACCCCGTGCATCCAGGTATTTCATGAAACGGGCCTGGTAAAGCGCCATCATCGGCCCCAGCCCCATGGATACCGTAGGGAACTGCCAAAATCCGGGCATCAGCCGGGGATGCGGATAGGAGGAAAGGCCGTTCCCTCCCGCTTCCCGCCGGAAGTTGACCAGTTGCTCCTCTGAAAGCCGTCCTTCCAGGAAGGCGCGCGCATAAATACCGGGGGAGGAGTGCCCCTGGAAATACACCAGGTCACCGCCATGCGTTGCGGAAGGGGCGCGCCAGAAATGATGAAAACCGGTTCCAAACATGGTTGCCACTGAAGTAAAAGACGCAATATGTCCACCCAGGCCGTCATTTTCCTTGTTGGCCCTGACGACCATGGCCATGGCATTCCATCGCATCAGACCACGAAGCCGGGCCTCCAGCGCCATGTCGCCCGGCGAATGCTGTTCCAGATGAGGGGGAATGGTATTGATATAGGCCGTCCGGGTTGAGAAAGGCAATTCAATGCCCTCCTGCCGCCCCATATCGGCAAGCCGTTTCATCAGATATCGTGCGCGCTCGGGGCCTTCGTTCTGAATGACAGAAGCCAGCGATTCCAGCCATTCGGCCGTTTCCTCACGATCAATATCCTCTGCCTCCCTGGCAAAGGCTGGGTTCTGTGGATCTGACATAGCTACCTCTCAATAACGTGTCCTGGAAGAACTTCTTTCCAGAGGCATTTCTATGAATGATGGCGGTTTTCAGCCTTTCGCCATCAGTAAAACCCTTTATTACCAGATGATTATATCCCGGCTATTCATGCTTTCTAAAAATCAACTTTTCCGGCATTCTGTGAGAAAATGATCGTTTTTATTATAATTCTGGATTTTTCACTCACCTGAAACAGATT
>JAJDFZ010000029.1 GCA_030269625.1 Oxalobacter sp. OttesenSCG-928-P03
CATTGGCAACGGCCATAGTTATCCGGAGCACAAGGTACTGTACCGCTCGGACAACCGATTACCGCTATCGGTCGTTTCACGGCGCTACCATGTTGTCCAGCCACGGGAAATCCTGGAGTTCTATACCGATCTCGTGGATGTCTTCGGCTTCCAGCTTGAGACAGCCGGTTCGCTGAAGATGGGCAGGAAGGTATGGGCTCTGGCGAAGACAGGACACCATGGTGCAATCAAGGGCAATGATCCCATCAATGGCTATCTGCTCCTGGCTACGGCCTGTGACGGTAGCCTGGCAACGACAGCCCAGTTCACCAGTATCCGGGTGGTTTGCAGTAATACGCTGGCAGTCGCATTGAAGTCGCAGGGGCAGTCTGTGAAGGTTCCCCACAGCCGTGTCTTTGATGCACAGGCGGTCAAGGCCGAACTGGGACTGACCGTTTCAGCCTGGGATGACTTCATGTACCGGATGAAGACACTGGCTGACAGGAAGCTCAAGGATGATGAAGCAGAACGCTTTATCGAGAATATCTTTACTGACGCCAACGGTATCCGTAATGACAGGGCCATCAAACGGGTGACTGAGCTATACCAGGGTGATGGGCGAGGCTCTGAGTTGGCCTCAGCCAAACAAACAGCCTGGGGTGCCTTGAGCGCTGTCACCGAGTTCATTGACCATCATCGCAGAGCGAGGAGTACGGATTACCGGCTTGATGCAGCCTGGTTTGGCCTTGGTGCCCAGATCAAGAACCAGGCAAAGGAAGAGGCATTGTTGCTGGTTTCGTAATAGTTAACCTTGGTACTCCTGGGACAGCTTCGCTGTCATCAGGCTACCCATTCCATTTATTCCACCTGTTTTTTATTATTTCAGCAGACCCGGTTCCCTTCAGGGGGAATCGGGTCTTTTGCTGTCGGGAGAAGAATATGACAAATATCGCTGTACTGGAAACTGAAACCCGGACACCGGGTAAGAAGGATTCAAACAGACATCGTGGTGCCATACGACTGGTATCCACGAAGAACATGAGCAGGGAATCCTGGCTGGATATCCGCAACCAGGGGATTGGCAGCAGTGATGCTGCCTGTGTACTGGGATTGTCACCATATAAGTCAGCCCTGGAACTCTGGCTGGAAAAGACTGGCCGTAAGGCTGCTGATGACCTGTCCGGTAATGAGGCAGTCTTCTGGGGGACGACCCTGGAGCCGGTCATTGCGGCTATTTATGCAGAAAGAACCGGTACTACCGTCAGAAGGGTCAATGCTGTCCTTCGGCACCCGGAGCATCCTTTCATGATGGTCAACCTTGACCGGGAAGTAAGGCATCCTACTGATGGCAGAGGCATCCTGGAGGTCAAGACTGCCGGACTTCATTCTGCCCATCTCTGGGATGACGGGGTGCCGGAGGTTTACCAGTGCCAGGTACTTCACCAACTGGCTGTAACGGGCAAACCCTGGGCGGATGTGGCGGTGCTGATCGGTGGGCAGGATTTCCGGGTATTCCGGATTTATCCGGATGAGGAGAAGATCCACGCCCTGATAGAAGCAGAACGTGACTTCTGGATGCGTGTGGAGTTTGATATTGCACCAGAGGTAGATGGTTCTGAATCGGGCAACCGGGCTTTGGGTCTGATGTATCCCGAAGACGATGGGACTGAACTGGATTTCAGTGAAGATGTCCGGATGAATGCCCTCTTCTCTGAATTGCTGGTCAGCCGGGAAGTGGCTGAAGAGGCAACACAGCATGCCAAGCTTTTACGCCAGCGTATCCAGAAGCTGATGGGGAATGCCAGGACGGCGCTTTTTGCCAATGGCCGGGTGAACTGGAGGATGGTGAAAGGTTCTACCAGTACAGATTTCAAGCGGCTGGCTGAAGAGCATCCTGAACTGGTGAAACGGTATGAAACCATCAAGGAGGGACACAGACGTTTCGTGGTGATGGCGAACTGAGGCCAGGCAACCGGCAATTTCAGATACGACAACATACACTCCCTGCACAGGATAGCTGTGACAGGGAGATTTTTTATCGGAGATGGAAATGATAAAGGGATTATCGATTACACCACCGATTCTGGGCAGGATTAGTATTGGCCGGGTGGTGGAACGCAATGGCAAGCGCCTTCCTGAAAAGGATGATGCTTTTACGATTACGACTCAGGTGCAGAACAAGGATGGCTGGATTCTGCATCCCCTGCACAAGACACTGGAGGATGCTGCTGAGAACAGGAAGATCCGGAGTATTCCCATCACGCTGCTGTTCAATGAACCTGCCCTGAACCTGCGGGCGGAATATGCGCTGTTTGACCGGACGAATGGACGACCTGTCTGTGTGGGTAACGGGGAAACAGCCAGACAGCATATTGATGGCTGTATCAGGGAACGGCCCTGTACGTCACCGGATACCTGCCAATTGGCGAAGGAAGGGGGGTGTAAGCCTTATGGTCGGCTGAATGTGCAGGTGGAGGGACAGGATGATGTACTCAGTACCTTTGTGTTCAGGACGACTGGGTTTAACTCCATACGCACGCTGGCGGCAAAGTTGCAGTATTTCCATGCCCTGGCCCAACAAGCGACACGGCATCTGCCGCTACAACTGAAGCTCAGGGCCAAGAGCACGACGATGTCGCACCGGACGCCAATTTACTATGCGGATATTGCGCTGAGAGACGGGATCAGCCTGACGGAGGCACTGGCAACAGCTCAGGCAACCGATCAGGCTGAACGGGATGCGGGGATGGATGTGAAGCTACTGGAATCGGCGGCACACCAGGGGTATGCGAACGGGGTGTTTGAGGACAGCCCGGACGAGATTCCGGCGATTCTGGAGGAATTCTTCCCGGAAGCGGACAAGACAGAAGGGACTGAACCATCTGCTGATGATGCTTCGATTACGGATACACCGGCAAGTCAGTCAAAACCACCGAAACAGGGGATAACACCCAGACCATCCAGGCTGTCCGATCGGATTGGGAGCAAAACACTTCAGACAGACAAGACACATTGAGTGCACTGCCACTAACCTGCCCTGGCTCCCGCAATGGATGCCGGGGCTTTTTACATCTGGAGAAAGATCATGACAACAGGAAATAGCACGCCAGGCAGGAAAGATACATGGCGGCAGGAGACGATGACTGAACTGGGCAGGATTATGGACGGTGCAGATTTGACGTTTACGGGTTGGACTTCGGTAACGCCGGTCCGCTATGTCCATGAATACGAGGTCGTGGAGGAGTGCGATGAGGCGGATGCCGAAATGTTCGGGGTCTATGTGCAGGTGACGGGCGAACACAGGGGTGTCGCCTATTTTGAATGGTATTGGCTGATGGACTTTGAATCCCGACAGGAGGCGGATGAGTATGCCGGGTTTGTGCGGGAATTGCTGCCGCTGTATGAAGGGGGATGCAAATGATGCTGACGAGGGAAATGGCTCTGGAACTGTATGACGCCCTTCGGCACGCTCCTTCCTGTAACGAAAACATCGAAGGAATCCGGCAGTTTGTACGGGATTGTGCCAGTAGCTGGCATGGGATGGGCATGTATCCCTCGGCTGGCAAATTCGTCGATGAATGGGTTGAGCGGAACTTCGGCTGGGAGATGCTCGCCACGCTTGATGGGATGGATTACCGGATCAGGGTGATTGTGGAAGGCGGCGTTACGGTTTCGTGTTTTTTTTCATGGAGCCGTCACGTTTACGCCATTCTCGCAGCATAGTTTCTATCGATGATTTTGCATATGGCTTTAAGCCGTGATCTTTGGCATATTTTTTTTGTCGTTTATCCAGTTTAAGAACATCATCAATACCATTTTGCTCGATAAGCCTATGCAGATATTCCTTGAGAGGTTGCCTGTTTTTATCCCGTATATCTCGACTTTTTTCGCCTGGATTATTACTAGCCCATGGCTTGAACCGGTCACGAAAGTCCTGTTCAACCTCATCAACCCGGATACGATAAATTATGTACGCAGTTGCTCTACCGCAATGATACTGGGCATGAATAATATAAGACCACGCGAGGTCGTGATTGCCTTCGTCAGCCGCTTTTCCTGCACGCACACAACATACCCCTGACAAAAAAATATCATAGTAGGCTGCTTCGATCTTTTTGTGCCTGGCATTTTTTTCTGCAGCAGCTCTCGTCTCTTTTTTCACTCCGACAAGTTTTGCCCTTGCAATGGATTTTTCGGGGTCAAGAAAGTCAAAAATCTGCGCCTTATTTTTGTTGAACTCAACAGGTTCAGTCTTGGATGTATTTTCCCCACCAGGAATAAATTGCCAAAAAATATCGTCAAAATCCGTGAGAGAGGAATCATCAATTTTCTGGATATACTTGGTAAAAGAATCAACGAAATTGCGTGCATTCTCCGAGTAAATTTGGTCAAAAATGAGACCGCCTGGAACTGGATGCTTTATATCAGGATGAACAACATCAGACGCATCTTGTTTCCGGTTGCGATACAAATAGCAATCGGCCAACTGAAGCATGATACTTTTAATATAATGTTCGACATCGCGCCGATCTCGCGGCGCATCGGAATACCCTCTAAGTTCGCCAGCAAACATCTTTTCAGGAAAACGATAATCCTCCTGATTTGATACGTTGACATCGCCTTTGTCTGTTTTGGACGATCTTTTGGGACTTGCCGTAGAGCCTGGTTTTTTTGCGCCATCTATACACAATTCATACAGTAGAGAGTTTTTGATCCATCCGACCATGGTATCGATGAAGCTTTTTCTCTTTCCTCGTATGGAAATTTTTTCCTTTTTTCGCTTTACCGTGTTTCTGCGTTTGGATTTTTGTACTTTTTCCACCAGCATGAAAAGTTTTCCATTTTCATGCTGAACAAGTTCGTAATAAAGCTCCTCTGCTGCCGGTTCCGCATCTGGCCATCTTTTAGCACCAAAGAATGCTTTTTCACCCAACCGGTTCAATACTTTCCAGCGGAGATAATCGTAGGATTTAGGCCGTGCAGCATTTCTGCTGCCGGAATCGCGCAATCTAACGAAACTTTCGAGTTGCTCTTTTGTCAGGACTTTTTGATGGTTGTCTAGGTAAAACTGGATCTTTGGATCCGCTCTGCCATGCCAGTAATATGCGTCAGCAATGTAGGAGCGCATGCGATGTTTTTGCGTTGGCGAAGATGCATTATTGTAAGCACGGTTCCAATAGACGATCGCCAGATACGGATATTGAAACGCTGCAATTTCTGTGCTTACGTCGTTTACTTGTGTTTGACCAGCGTCAAACACAATGTGGGTGAATATTCGATATGGGTCTTCGAAAAAGGCATTGTCGCGCAAGCGTATGATATCAAGAACTTTTTCAAAAAAAATGTCTACAGACCATTCACGAGATAACCCATCAAATAGTCGAGCAAATTGATCGTAGACAATCTCGACCATTTTTCCTTTTCCCAATAATTCCACATCCAGCAAATGCGGATGGGCATTTTGGTCTGTTTTTGCAGTCATATTTCCCGATACTTCCGTCAAAGCAGCTTATTTTCGATCAAAAAATGCGCATAGAAATCAGGTGATTTATTCATTTATTTCAACAGCCTACATACTTTTTTGGCGGTTAGTTTAGCGGGTAAACGCTCCAAATAAATAACTTCTAAATGGTATTAAATAGGAGTGCTTTCTGGTTGTGGTTGGAGTATATGAAGCCAGGAAACACGGTATTGAGTTTATCGAGCCGTTCTGATTATCCCTCCACGTGTTATCCAACACCACGGTGGATTATAAAAAGAGGTTTGGACAATGTCTAAGCAAAAAGAAAAGACGGGCGCGCTCGCCCCTGTGTCACAAAACACGAAAGAGCACACTAAACTGGATTTGGTCAGTATGCCGAAACCGATATCTGACAGCAGCGCGAGGCCAGTTGATGACTTCCAGCAACTCATTGAATTCATGCATATCCAAGGGGGCTTGGCTCGACTGCCTGAAGCGCTGGTTATCACTGGGATGAAAAAATCGACTTTTTACAATCGGCAGAATCCCCTTCATCCGTCGTTTGACGCCTCATTCCCAGCACGTCTTCAATTGTCGCCTGGGACAGTAGCATGGCCTCGCGCGGCGCTATATGAATGGTGCGCCAAGCGTCCCCACGTAGCTGCATAACAGGAGGGCGAGATGGATACTTTAAATTTAAGCGAAATTGATCCAGCTTGCCCGTCAGCCTCCCCAAGCCACACTGTGGCGGGGGGTGACGTCCACTCTCTGAATGGGCACGATGGTCAGGATAATTTTGCCCTTACTCAAAAGGTCAACGCTCACACACAACCCGCAATGCAATCAACTGATGAGCAAGACGGCAATTCTTCACAGGAGGGGATCGTGACTGAAAATTTAAATGGCGATATTGAAAACACGCAGCATATAAAAATGCAAGTCAGCAAAGCGAGAACTTTACATATCAATATGCCAACAAATACTGATAACAAGCAGCACAAAACTGGTTACTGTCGCACGGAGTATAAAGTGCATCCGCTGGCTTCTGCGCTTCCCGCCTGCTCGTCGGAAGAGTATGACGCACTGAAAGAAAGCATACGGGCTGTTGGCCGGATACTAATCCCAGGTGTCACATTGGACGGACAATTGCTTGATGGAAGAAACAGATACAAAATCGCCAAAGAACTTGATATTCCTTTCCCGACTGTAGAGCTCGATGATGTTGACCCAAGGGAATTTGTCATCGCGCAAAATCTGACAAGGCGGCACATGACTCAGGCCCAGCGTGGCATTGCTGCGGTTAACGTGTACGGATGGTTGCCGAATGGAGTTAAAAGCTCTGCACGCGGTGCGGAGGATGTAAAAAGCACAGAGGAACTGGCAAAGATTGCTGGGACAAGTCCCAGGACTATTGCGCAGGCAAAAACCGTATTAAAAGCCGCATTGCCTGAAGTTGTTAATGCAGTCAATTGCGGAAAAATCAGTCTGAAAAAAGCAGAGTACATTTCAAAGCTGCCAAGAGATGAACAGGTTGCCGCGATCAGTCTGTCAACGAACGCGCTTGAAAAAATAGTAAGGCGTAAACCAGCAAATGATGAGGCAATAGAATCTGGCGATATTGCATCAGACCCCCACACCGATTCACCTGACGAACCCCTATTCAAGCGCCTCACGAGGGATACCGTTGATCCTAGGGGAATGTCTGACAAGGATGGGGACATCAAGCTGGAACCAGAATATGTCAAAGAACTTCGTGCCGAGTGCGACAAGTTGTTTTCGCTTGTCGATGCGCTCGAAAAAGACGCCTCCATGCTCAATTTTGTGGATGACAAACTAAAGTTCATCCAAAACCGGCTTTTTGAACATCGTGAGCGGCTTGGCATCTCCGACAGAACCAACTAAATCAGAAAAGCCTCACGGGTGCCTACGGGCAACCCGTGGGGGTTTCTTTAAATAAAGGAGTTTCATCATGAAACAAACTTTTCCACCATATTATCCGGTATCGTCTTTACCGAAAATTCTCCAGGATGTTGTCCTGGAAGTGCAATACAAATACAACTTTCCGATGCCTATGATTGCCAATGCTGTACTGAGTGCCGCTTTTTACTCAGTACAGCAGCATAACGATCTGGAATGGCGGGGGAAACCCGGCCCTTTAATTGCGTACTTTTTATCGATAGTTGAAACTGGCGGGGGGAAGAGTCTTACTGATCTTGAAGTTATGAAGGCCATCAATGACAAGGGACGGGAGGATATTGCAACCTACCTGGAAAAGGATAAGGCTTTTAAGGTAGACCATCCGCTTTGGAAATCTGTGGATAAGGGGTTGGAGGAGGCACTCCGCAGGAAAACCCGTGCAGGAAAAAATCACGAAGCCGAACTGAAGGCACTGGAGGCGCATCGGGATAAGGAGCCGCAAAAACCGATCCTGAAAAAGCAGGTCATCAACGATTCGACTAAAGCAGCACTGGAGGTTGCGCTCTCTGGTAATGGTAAATCTCTGATACTTGTGAACGATGAGGCTGCGACTGTCGTTGAAAAATTGTTCTTGCAAGGGGCTCCCACCCTGACAAGTGTCTGGAGTGCAAAGGATTTCTCCTATGATCGAAAAACGACTGAAAGTGGTATCAGCATTAATGCACGGTTGACAATGAACCTGTCTCTCCAACCGTCTGTGATGTTAAAGGCGATGAAGCAGTATGGGAATGACCTCGTTGGATCCGGTTTGCTCCCGCGTTGTTTTATCGCTTTCCCGGATTCTACGATAGGTCAGCGGCTTGATCGCGGAGAACAGATTAAACAAGATTGGCAAGAATACATAGGTGGACTGGATCGATTCTACGCATACATTGCCGAGAAGTTACGCGTGCCAGAAGAACGGGATGCCAAGGGCAACATCGTTCGCAGATTGCTTCGCTTTACCACTGAAGCACAATATGTTTTAAGGGAAATCTGGAATGACTATGAGGCAAAACAGGGCATCAATCAGATATATTTCAATATCAGGCCATTTGCCTCGCGCTTTACTGAACAGACCGTCAGGCTTGCAGGATTGTTTCACCTCATGAATGGAGGTGAAGGAGATATTCCTGCTGAGGTGGTCAGACAAGCACACATCGTTCAATCTTGGTATGCGAACGAAGTGCTTCGGCTGTTTGGGCAGCAACAATTGCCGGAATATGTTTCTGATGCACTTCTATTGCTGTCGTGGTTGCGGGAGCATTTTCGCATCAACAATGGGCAGGCTATCAGAAAAAATATCTTGTATCAGCGTGGTCCAAACGCCATCAGATTAAAAGCTAGGATGAATGCTGCACTGGATTACCTCGTGCCAACTGGGCATATCTGGATTGATCAATTCAAGAAAGCGCTTTATGTCTACCCTGGCCCCAACCTGTATGGTCCGCTAGCTTAGGTATACAGGCGGAAAAATCCGCTTTTGGGCTTCTGATGATGTGAGTTTCCTGAGATTTTCGCGACAAAATAGCGAAAATCTCAGGAACAACAAAAAGAAGCTGGTGCGTTGCTTTTGGACGCAGAATGCCAAATGTTTCCTCTGCCCTAATTTGCCGGACGTTTGTGTTTATCCTGAAATCAGGCAACCTTATCGGAGAAAGGGATAACTTTTGCCCCTGCTTTGAGTTCGTCAAGATAGTCTGCCCAGCGTTGCATCATGCGCTTGCGTTCCGGCAAATGTGCTGTTCGGTTGTATGCCCTGCCGTTAGGATCGCGTACAGCATGAGCAAGTTGATGTTCGATCAAGTCAATCCGCTCGCCAAGAACTTCATCAAGGATGGTGCGGGCCATTGCCCGGAAGCCATGGCCTGTCATTTCATCCTTAGGAATGCCCATGCGCCGCAAAGCAGCCAGTATGGCATTGTCAGACATGGGGCGATCCTCTGTTCGTGCACTAGGAAAAACATACCGACCTCGTCCAGTAAGAGCGTGCAATTCTCGCAAAATGACAACAACCTGTTCTGCCAGCGGCACAACATGTGGTGTGTTTGTTTTGGTGACAGTATATTGCCATTCCCCCGCGTCAAGATCCATGTCTGCCCATTCGGCCTTACGTAATTCGCCAGGACGAGCAAAAACATAAGGGGCTATCTTGAGTGCACACGCAACAATAAAACTGCCTGTATAGCCATCAATCATGCGCAATAACTCTGCAACCTGTTTCGGGTCAGTAACTGCTGCAAAATGTTTCTTCTTAATGGGCGGTAATGAACCGATCAAGGCATCAGCCGGATTGACAGTTATCCTGCCTGTTGAAATGGCATAGCGGAATACTTGTGCGCAGTTCCCTCTTGCTCTATGGGCTGTCTCAATACGCCCCCTATTTTCAATACCACGTAACACGGTCAACAAATCAGGCGCGGAAACTTCCGATATAGGTTTATCACCAAGGAATGGAAATATGTCTCGCTCAAAGCGTCGCATGATGCGATCACCGTGATCTTTTGTCCAATTAGGCGAAAATCGGGAAAACCACTCGCGTGCAATGACTTCGAAGGTATTGGCCACTTTGCTTTCTTTTGCTGCTTTTTTCGCCTTTCGATGTAAAACAGGATCAATGCCGGATGCTCTCAACTTTCTCGCCTCATCCCTTTTTTCCCGCGCCTGCTCAAGGCTTACATCTGGATATATTCCGAACGAAAGTCGATTCTCTTTTCCGTTTTCACCTATTATTTTCATGCGCCACAGCTTGGAGCCAATGGGCGTAACTTCCAAGTAAAGCCCACCTCCATCATAGAGTCTGTACGCCTTTTCCTTCGATTTGGCATTTTTGATTTGAACTGCTGTCAGCGGCTTGACCATTCGTGCCATACTTGCATCCTTTCAAATAGAGCCCGAAAGAAATAGGGGCATCGATTTTTCATCGGGGCATTTTTCATTAATAATGCCCCGATAATTTCTGGATGTCAATGAACAGAGCTGGACTCCATTACACTCAAAACCCGCATAAATTCTAGCATTTACAAGGGCTTTTAGACTTTATTGGACTTTATTGGAAGGGGTATTGGAGGCTGGGGACGGAATCGAACCGACGTAAACGGCTTTGCAGGCCGCGGCATAACCATTTTGCTACCCAGCCTTTGGAATGCTTCTGGAGCGGGAGAAGGGTCTCGAACCCTCGACCTCAACCTTGGCAAGGTTGCGCTCTACCAGCTGAGCTACTCCCGCACTCTGAGATGGTTTGCACCAGAATCGGCCTGGCACACCCCGTTCAAATGCTATAAAAGGCTTTTGATGAACTGGAGCGGGAGAAGGGTCTCGAACCCTCGACCTCAACCTTGGCAAGGTTGCGCTCTACCAACTGAGCTACTCCCGCAGCAACAAAGATACGCATTTTAGCATCTGCCCTTTACTTGTCAAGGGCGCGTGGAATAATCAACCTCTTTCTTTCATGAGCGGCCATGCTTTTTTGAGGTAGTAAAGCATGGACCAGACCGTGAGGGTTGCGGCAATAACCAAAAGCCAGTTGCCCCAAAAACGGGTGTCAAGGAAATTCAACAAAATATCGTAGTACAGCAGCATGGGAATGGCTATCATCTGCGCGGTGGTCTTGATCTTGCCCACGGAACTGACGGCAACCGACTGGGATTCTCCAATGCCCGCCATCCATTCACGCAGGGCGGATATGGCGATTTCACGTCCGATGATGATGAAGCCGAGAATGGCGTGCACGCGGCCAAGCTGCACCAGAACCAGCAGGGCTCCCGCTACCATCAGCTTGTCAGCCACAGGGTCAAGAAATGCGCCAAATGCCGACATCTGGTTCCAGCGCCTGGCCAGATAGCCATCGAACCAGTCTGTGATGGCCGCAATGATGAAAATGATGCCGGCGCTGAAATTTTGTGTCCAGGGCGACAGCCATCCGTCCGGCAGGTAAAAAATGCCGACCACGAGCGGAATCATGGCCACACGCAACCATGTCAGAAAGATGGGTACGTTAAATGGCATGGACCGTTTTTTGTAATCGTCGCAAACGCTTTGCATTGTGACTGCCTGTTCAAATCCGCTTTTTATTCAACAAAATCTATTCTAGTGCAATTGATTATATATCTGCTGGGCCAGCTTTCGTGAAATTCCATCAACTGACATAAGATCTTCCACGCTGGCATCGGCAACCCCCCGCAGGCTGCCGAAGCGCGCCAGGAGTTTTTGCCGGCGTTTTGCCCCGACTCCCTCGATTTCCTCAAGCCGGGATGTCTGGCGTTTTTTATCCCGTTTTGTCCGCATGCCGGTTATGGCAAAGCGGTGCGCTTCATCACGTATCTGCGCCACGAGCATCAATGCCGCAGAATCTTTTCCCAGTTCCTTTGAGGGACGGTCATCCGCGAAAACCAGGGTTTCCAGGCCGACTTTTCGCCCTTCGCCCTTGGCAACGCCAACGATCAGCGAAATATCGTGCCCCAACTCGGCAAAAACCTGCCTGGCTGCCTCAACCTGACCCTTCCCGCCATCGATCAGCACCAGGTCCGGCATTTTATTTTCACTACCAACGAATTTTTCATAACGCCGTATCAGTACCTGACGCATGGCGGCATAGTCGTCTCCCGGCACAATATTGCTGATGTTGTACCTTCTGTATTCTCCATTCTGCATGGCGTGATGCTGGAACACGACGCAGGATGCCTGTGTGGATTCGCCCTGCGTATGGCTGATGTCAAATGCCTCGATCCGCAGGGTATCCGGGTCTTCAATATCCAGGCCGATTTGTTCCAGCAGTGCCTGTGTGCGCTGTAATTGGGCGCTTTCCTGGTGAAGCACCCGCTCCAGTGCCATTTTTGCGCCCTTTTGCGCCATCTCCAGCCATTGGCGGCGTAATCCCTGTGGCTGAAAAACCAGGTGGATGGTGTGTCCGCACTGCTCCATCAGCGCCTTGACGAGGGCCGGCTCGTCGAATTCGATATTGAGGATGAGGGTGCGTGGAATCGACCTGTCTGCGTAATGCTGCGCCAGAAATGCCTTGAGCACCTGCACCTCTATCGTTTCATCGTCATCCTTTAGCGCATCCTGCAGATTCGAAGGGAAGGAAGCGCGATCCCCGAGATGGCGCCCGCCTCTTACCATGGCCAGGTTCACGCAGGCCCGGCCTCCCTCGACAACGGCTGCGATAATATCCACATCGGTATCCCGGCCCGCTTCCATGCTCTGCTGGTGAAGAATCTGTGAAAGCGCGGCAATCTGGTTTCGCACCATGGCCGCTTCTTCAAATTCAAGGTGGCTGGCATATTCCTGCATTCTGGTTTCCAGTTCCTCAAGCACATCGGACTGTTCTCCGCGCAGAAAACGCGCAGCATTTTCCACGTCCCGCTGGTAATCGGTTTCACTGACCAGTCTGACACACGGCGCACTGCACCGTTTGATCTGGTGCAAAAGGCAGGGGCGGGTCCGGTTGGAAAAAACACTGTCTTCACAGGTGCGCAACAGGAAAACTTTCTGCAGGATTTCGATGGATTCGCGCACCGCCCAGGCATTGGGGAAGGGGCCGAAATACTGGTTTTTCCTGTCAATGGCTCCCCGGTAGTAAACGATGCGGGGATACGCTTCTCCGGTTATTTTCAGGTAGGGATAGGATTTGTCGTCCCGGAAAAGGATGTTGTAGCGGGGCTGCAGCGATTTGATCAGGTTGTTTTCAAGAATGAGCGCTTCGGCTTCGCTGCGGGTGACAGTTGTTTCCAGCCGGGCAATCCGCTCCACCATCATTTTGATGCGCGGAGACTGTGCTGTTTTCTGGAAATAGCTACTGACCCGTTTTTTCAGGTCTCTTGCCTTGCCGACATAAAGAACCCGGTCGCTGGCATCAAAATAGCGGTAGACGCCGGGCAGGTTGGGCAGTTTCCTGACAACCTTGAGTAACTCCCTGTGGCTGGCGTTACCGGCGCTCTCTGTCATACAACTATCAGCTTTGCATCAGCGCTGAAACCGCTTCGATGGCCTGCCGGTATTGCGCTTCCTTGTGCAGGGCATCCCAGTCCAGCGCTTTTTGCTGCGGGAAAAGCCGGACAAGTCGCGCCTGTGAGCGGCGCGCTGCCTCGTCCTGGGGATATTCCAGCCCTGAAAGGATCTCATCAGCCTTGTCAGGAGAATTGCAGATCAGCACCATGTCGCAGCCGGCTTTCAGGGCCGCCCTGGCACCCTCAACCACGCTACCGGCAAAACGCGCGCCTTCCATGCTGAGGTCATCGCTGAAAATCACGCCATCAAAACCCAGTTCCTGGCGAAGGATTGTCATCCACTTTGATGAAAAACCTGCCGGGTTCGGGTCTACCTGCGGATAGATGACATGCGCCGGCATGACAGCGGCAAGGCCGATTCCCAGCCAGAAATAAGGCGCGGCATCTTTTTCGAGTATTTCTTCAAGGGAGCGGTTATCAACGGGCAGCTCATGGTGTGAATCTTCTTTCACAAAGCCATGCCCGGGGAAATGTTTGCCGCAATTTGCCATGCCACCGAGGGCCAGGCCGTAATTGACGCTTTGCGCGAGCCTGGTAACAACACGCGGCTCGCTGTGAAAGGCGCGGTCTCCGATTACGCCGGACTCGCCGTAGTCCAGGTCAAGAACGGGTGTAAACGAGAGATCAATCCCACAGGCACGTAATTCGGTTGCCAGCACATAACCGGTTGCTGTTGCCGCCTTGCAGGCGATAACCGGATCGTGATCCCAGAGCCTGCCCAACTGGCGCATGGCAGGCAGGTGTGTGAATCCATCCTCGCGGAAACGCTGGACACGGCCGCCTTCGTGGTCTACGGCAATCAGCACGTCGTCTCTTTCGTTGCGGATGGCCTGTGTCAGGGCCATCAGTTGTGCGCGATCCTGGAAATTCCGGGTAAATAAAATAACGCCCCCTGTCAAAGGGTGGCGTATGCGGCGGATATCATCTGCATTGAGTGCAAATCCTTCGATATCCACCATGACAGGGCCCGGGGTTTTGACAGGAGAGTGGGTGCGTGTGTTCATCATGATTCCTGATCTGTTTTTTCGGTGGCGTCCTGCTGCTCGACAATGACAAAGGCCACAGCATAATCGGTTTCATCGGTAATGGATACCTGTGCTGTCAGCCTGTTTTTTTCCATGTGTTCTTTCAGTTTTCCGCTGGTGACGATAATGGGTTTGCCGCTGGGGGCATTGAGTGTCTGCATGGAACGCCAGGTCATGGGCATGCGCATGCCCAGGCCAATGGCTTTGGAAAAGGCTTCCTTGGCCGCAAAACGTGTCGCCAGATAACGCAGTCCACGCGCTTCGACACGGGATTTTCTGTGCAGGTAACGCTGCATTTCATCCGGCCCCAGGATTTTCCCGGCAAGCCGGTCTCCCCTGCGCTCTAACGCCGCTTTCAGGCGGGGAATCTGGAGAATGTCGGTCCCGATGCCGTAAATCATTCTGCTCTCCCTTCGGCTCAGCCACCTGAAACGCGTGACATGACCATGATCGTTTTCATTTCATGAATCGCGTTTTCCCAGCCGACAAATACGGCATGGGCCACAATGGCGTGACCGATATTCAGTTCGGCAATTTCCGGAATGGCCGCTATCGCCTGTACATTGGTGTAATGCAGGCCATGACCGGCATTGACCTTGAGTCCGGCACGTATCCCTTCGGCAACGCCTTCCCTGATCCTGTCCAGTTCGTAACGAGTGGCGTTGGCATCCTCGGCTTCGGCATAGGTCCCGGTGTGTAACTCAATGACTGGCGCACCCGTTTCTTTCGCTGCCAGAATCTGTTCCTTTTCCGGGTCAATGAAAAGGCTGACGCGGATATGCTGTTCCTGCAACTGACGTACGGCGTTTTTTACCAGATCAAAATAGCGCACAACATCCAGCCCGCCCTCTGTTGTGAGTTCTTCACGGCGCTCCGGCACCAGGCAGACATCGTGTGGCCGGACCTCACAGGCAAAATCAATCATTTCTGACGTGATGGCGGATTCGAGATTCATGCGGGTTTTCAGCAGGGGGCGAAGATTTCTGACATCGGCATCCCGGATATGGCGGCGATCTTCCCTGAGATGCAGGGTAATGCCATCAGCACCGGCACTTTCAGCCAAAAGCGCAGCCCGGACCGGGTCGGGATAAACGGTTCCCCTTGCATTGCGCAGGGTTGCCACATGATCGATATTGACGCCCAGTTCGATAACCGGCAGTGTCTTGTTTTGAGAATCTGTCATGATCTTGTCATCTTATAACTGCATCAGGTCTATAAGGATCTGCCGTGTCTGTATCTGGGCACCATTCAGATGATGCGCCAAAAGCGCCCGCATCAGGAGTTTGCTCTGTACCTGTGTCATCGGGTCGGAATAATCCTCGCTTGTCATGTCCAAAAGGGTTTTGCCCGATACTCTGGGCGCCGTATCACTCATCAGGGCAGGCCTTGGACCGCCCTCCGGATCAACGACATAAATCTCGTCCGGCTCAACCGGCTGGCCATTATGCACATTGACAGAAAGATCTGCCGCTACGCCGGTTTCTTTCAGGATAGCGAGTTCAAACTGGCGCAGGGCAATCTGGGCTGATTCCGTATTGGCCAGGCGTGTGAGCGTTGTCACGTAATGATCAAACAATCCCGGATGCGGGTCTTCCCGCGCCGTCAGTTTCAACAGTAGTTCGTTGAGATAAAAACCATAAAGCAGGGCCGAGCTTTCCAGCGGCACCATGCCACCAACCCATTCAGCGGATACCAGATTGCGCAATTCAGAACGCCCGCTCCAGTTAAGCGAAAGCGGCTGGAAAGTCTGCAAAACGCCCCTCAGGCGTGAATGGGGCCTTTTTGCGCCTTTGGCTATCAGCGCCACCCGGCCATGATCCCGTGAAAACACATCAATGATCAGGCTGCTTTCCTTGTAGACATAGCTGTGAAGGACAAAGGCAGGCTGCTCATGAATACGCTGCTCCGGCTGCGCCTGCCTGCGGGAACGGGACTGGCGGGGCTCGTTCATGACAGCACCCTCGACATCAGTGGATTGGGGAAAAGCGGCAGGGTGCGGCATAACAGTATGGTTTTCTCCATGCGCACCTGTGTACGGATAGTTGTTTTCCCTGTTCATTCGTAACCGTAAGCCCGCAAACCGGCTTCATTATCCGCCCACCCGGATTTGACCTTGACCCAGATTTCAAGATAGACCGGCACGCCAAACATCTTTTCCATATCCATCCTGGCTTCTGTTGACATCTCTTTCAGGCGCTCGCCCTTGTAGCCGATCATCATGGCCTTGTGTGCGCTGCGCTCGACCAGTATGGCGGCAAAAACGCGGCGCAGCCGGTCCTTGCGCTCAAACTGTTCAATGACAACGGTGCTGGTGTAAGGCAACTCGTCTCCGCAAAAACGGAATATTTTTTCACGAACAATTTCCGCAGCCATGAAGCGTTCACTGCGATCGGTGACATCATCCGCTTCAAAGACGGGCTCCCCCTCCGGCAGGAGGTTTCTTATCTCTTCTTCCAGTTGTCCCAACTGGAAGCGCTTGCGGGCGGAAACCGGCACAATGGCGGCAAAATCGTGCTTGTCTGTCACGCTCTCCGCAAACGAGAAAAGGTTTGCCTTGTCCTTGATGCGGTCTGTCTTGTTGATGACCAGAATGGCTGGGACGTCCTTGGGAATCAGGTTCAGCACCTGCTCATCAGCCGGCCCGAAAGTCCCCGCTTCAATCAAAAACAGGATGACATCGGCCGACTGCAGGGTATTGCTGACGGTCTTGTTCAGGTTCTTGTTTAAGGCATTGTTATGGCGCGTCTGGAAACCCGGTGTATCGATATAGATGTACTGGGTATCTTCATCTGTCTGGATCCCCATGATCCGATGGCGGGTTGTTTGCGCCTTGCGTGACGTAATGCTGACCTTGGCTCCG
>JAJDFZ010000003.1 GCA_030269625.1 Oxalobacter sp. OttesenSCG-928-P03
GCAATGGCGACCAGGGTTTCGTTTTTGAGTGGTTTTTTCTGTTTTTTGCGCTGCTCGACATAGGCCTTGACGCCGGCTACCGTCAGTGCACCTGCCGGTTCGAGAATGCTGCGGGTATCCAGAAACATATCCTTGATGGCGGCGCAGACATCATCTGTCTCGACTTCGATGATTTCATCGACATATTTCCTGGCCAGGCGGAAAGTCTCTTTTCCTACCTGCTTGACAGCGGTTCCGTCTGAAAACAGGCCGACATCGGAGAGGATGACGCGGCGTTTGGCTTTCAGGCTTTTTGCCATGGCATTGGAGTCTTTTGTTTCAACGCCGATGATGCGAATTTCAGGGCGCACCTGCTTGATGTAGGCGGCAACGCCGGAAATCAGGCCGCCGCCGCCGATGGCAACAAAAACGGCATGAATCGGGCCGGGATGCTGGCGCAGGATTTCCATGCCGATCGTGCCCTGGCCGGCAATGACGTAGGGATCATCGAATGGATGGATAAACGTCATTTTGTGCTTTTTTTCAAGCGAGATGGCGTGTTCGCAGGTATCGGAAAAGGAATCACCGTAAAGGACCACTTCGACGTTGGGCCCGCCGTGCTCCCTGACGGCTTCAATTTTGACGGGCGGTGTCGTGGTCGGCATGACAATCATGGCGCGGCAGCCCAGGCGGTTGGCGGCAAGGGCGACACCTTGCGCATGGTTGCCGGCTGAAGCACAGATGACGCCTTTCTTCAATTGTGACGGCGACAGGTGGGCCATTTTATTGTATGCGCCGCGCAGCTTGAAACTGAAGACGCTTTGCATGTCTTCACGCTTGAAGAGCACCTGGTTGCCGGTGCGTTGGGAAAGCTGGGGCGCAGGCTCCAGCGGCGTTTCAAAGGCAACATCGTAAACGCGTGCAGTGAGGATTTTTTTCAGATAGTCAGTCATAATGAGGCTGAGCAAGGCATATTGGTTTGCGGGACATTATAATCCAGTCCGAATGACTTGTTTTGCTGTTTGAATATTGCGCCGGCCATGGCGGCGGTTTTTTTGTCTGCCGGCAACGGGGGTGTTTCTTTGACAGGCCTGAAATGATTGAATCTGCTGTTCACTGGTTATTGGGGTATCTCGCTGTTCCCGAGATCGGACTGACGTCAGTTTTCATCATCAGTTTTGTTTCTGCGACTCTTCTGCCGATGGGATCCGAGCCGGCCGTTTTTGCCGTGATCTCGGCGGACGGCACGCTTTTCTGGCCGGTGATGGCGGTGGCGACAATCGGCAATACCCTGGGAGGGGTGCTGAATTACTGGATCGGCCTGGGGACGCGTGAAGCTTTCGCAAAAGAGAGGGAGACGCGATGGTTCGGCTGGCTCTCCCGTTATGGGGCCAAAACCATGCTTTTGAGCTGGCTGCCGGGTATCGGCGACCCGATCTGCTCACTGGCAGGCTGGCTGAGACTGCCTTTCTGGCCCAGTGTGTTTTACATGGCAGTCGGCAAGTTTTTGCGCTATCTCATCATGACAACCCTGCTTTTACATATTCCACAGGAATACTGGCGCAGTATTGCCGGCCTGCTCGGATGATGGCGGAAAAGGAGTGAATGCCATGAAAAAAAACTGCATATTGTGTGAGCCGGGCGCAAGGGAAAAGGTTGTTCTTCACGGCGGAAAATGGCGGATCATTCTGGCTGATGAAGCCTGGTATCCCGGTTTTTGCCGGGTTATCTGGGCAGCGCATGTGGCGGAAATGACCGATCTGGAGGAAAAAGACCGGCAGGAAATAATGACGGTAGTTTTTGCCGTGGAACAGGCCATCCGTCATGTCATGCGTCCTGACAAGGTCAATCTGGCCAGTTTTGGCAATATGGTGCCGCACCTGCACTGGCACGTGATTCCCCGGTTTTCCGATGACGCGCATTTTCCCGAATCAGTATGGGGGCAAAAGCAGCGTGAGCCGGATCCTCTCGTGCTGCAAAACCGCCGTGCGCTGTTGCCGGAACTGGAGAGGCTTATCCGGCAAATACCGGATAAGCCGGTAAAGGCTTTATAATGGCAGCCTTGCATCCGGTATAACAGAATTCATGCACAAGAAAACCCATTTCGGCTACAGCGAGGTTGATGAGCAGGAAAAAGCGAAAAAGGTGGCTGGCGTATTCAGCCAGGTTGCTGATCGCTATGATCTGATGAATGACCTGATGTCCGCTGGCATGCACAGGGCATGGAAAGCTTTTACGGTTCTTCAGGCAGGTATCCGTAAAGGGTTCAGGGTGCTGGATATTGCTGGCGGGACCGGTGATCTGGCGCTTTCCTTTGCCCGGCAGGCAGGAGACAGCGGGCAGGTGTGGCTGACCGATATTAATGAACCCATGCTGCATCTGGGGCGGGACAAACTGCTCAACCAGGGATATATCGTACCGGTTCTGCTGTGTGATGCCGAACAGTTGCCTTTTCCGGACAATTATTTTGACAGGGTATCGGTTTCCTTTGGTCTCAGGAACATGACGCACAAGGAAGTGGCGCTGTCTGAAATGAGACGGGTGCTGAAGCCCGGCGGCAAATTACTGATCCTGGAATTTTCAAGGATTTGGAAACCCCTGCAAAGCCTGTATGATAGCTACTCTTTTTCCGTCCTGCCCTGGCTGGGCAGGCACATTGCCGAAGATGAGGACAGCTACCGTTATCTGGCAGAGTCCATCCGGATGCATCCTGACCAGGAATCCCTTCTGCAGATGATGCAGGAAGCAGGGTTTGTTGGTGTGAATTATTTCAATCTGACGGCAGGAATTGCAGCTTTGCATACCGGCATGAAACTGTAACTGTAATGATAGAGAGTTTATGAAGAAAATATTACTTGCTTTTGTACTGATGGCCAGCCTGTCCACCATGGTGGTATCGGAGGCTTATGCGCGGCGTTTTGGTGGTGGTTCTTTTGGCCGGCAGTCGGCCAATGTCAGCCGGATGGCTCCCATGCAGCGCAGCCAGCCGGCCGCAAATCCAGCACAGCAGAAGCAGGCGGCAGCAAACCAGCAGTCAAAGCAGGGTGCCAATGCCGCAAGACCGGGAGGCCGTTTTGGCGGCATGCTGGGAGGTGCATTGCTCGGGCTGGGACTGGGTGCGCTGCTTGCCCATATGGGAATCGGGGGTGAGCTGGCAGGCATGATCAGCACGATCCTGATGATCACGCTGATTTACTTTGCCGCCAAGATGCTTTTCCGCATGTTTTCAAGAAGGCAGCAGCCCGCTTACCAGCAGCCGGCCAATCCGGCAGGCTATTACAATATGCCGGATTCAGGCAATACGCCACAGATCGGTTCCGGCCTGTCACAGCCGTCAGCCTTTCAGTCTGCTGAACCGGCACCGATGGGCACAACTGAGGCCGAACTGCCTTTTACCTGGGATATCCCGGCGGATTTTGAAGTGAATTCCTTTATCCGGAATGCCAAATCCTATTACATCCGGATGCAGGCGGCGTGGGACAAGGCGGATATTGATGATATCCATGAGTTCACGACCCCCGAGATGTTTGCTGAAATGAAACTGCAACTGCAGGAACGCGGGCCGGGACCGAATGTGACAGATGTGGTTTCGCTCGATGCCGACCTTTTGGGTATTGAAACCATCGGTGACGAATATTTTGCCAGCGTGAAATTCACCGGCACGGTCAGGGAAGACAAAAATGCCGATCTCACGGCGTTTTCCGAGGTGTGGAACCTGACGCGCCCGGTTTCCCGCAAGGAGGGCTGGGTGCTTGCCGGGATTCAGCAGTTATCCTGACAATGACGACGGTATTATCCGTGCCGATATGTCAAAACCGCCCGCATCACTTTTGCGGGCGGTTTTGTTTTGAAAAAGAGACGCTTTGCTGTAATGTTGTGCCTGAAAAGCGCTTTTACAGCAGAGAGGTTGCTGTGCGGGGTTTGTGATAACAGACAGGGAGTTGCCGGATCATGCGGAAAATTTGGCGGCTGTTGACCATTTCATGGGTGGCCATTCGATACGGGCTGGATGACGTTATGGTTTCCAGCACGGGCGGTCCCCGCTACTTTGTGCTGTTTCGCTATCTTTTTTTCTGGCGCAACCTGTCCAGGCCGCGGGGTGCAAGGCTGCGGCTGGCGCTGGAAACGCTGGGGCCGATTTTTATCAAGCTGGGGCAGGCACTTTCCACGCGCCGTGACCTGATGCCGGAGGATATTGTCGAGGAGCTGTCCCTGTTGCAGGACAGGGTGCCGCCCTTTGATTCCGATCTGGCTGTCAGGCAGATAACCGAATATCTCGGTGCCCCGCCGGAAGAGCTGTTTGCCCATTTTGACCGGGTTCCCGTTGCCTCCGCTTCGGTTGCGCAGGTGCATTTTGCTATTCTCCATAGCGGGGTTGAAGTCGCCGTCAAGGTGTTGCGTCCCGGCATGAAAAAGTGGATTGACCGGGATATCGAACTGATGCGGGCGATTGCTAACTGGAGCGAAAGACTCTGGGAGGATGCGCGCCGCCTGCGTTTGCGTGACGTCATTGATGAATTCGACAAGTCGCTCCAGGATGAACTGGATTTGATGCGTGAGGCGGCAAACTGCAGCCAGTTCAAACGCAATTTCGCCGATTCTTCCCTGTTGATCGTGCCGGAGATTTACTGGGAATACTGCTCAACCGGGGTGATTGTCATGGAGCGGGTGCGGGGTATTCCGGTTTCACAGACAGACCGCCTGGTGGCAGAAGGGCTGGATCTGAAAAAACTGGCGCAAAATGGCGTGGAAATTTTCCTGACCCAGGTTTTTCGGGATGGCTTTTTCCATGCGGATATGCACCCGGGCAATATATTTATTTCGGTCGAAATGCCGACCTATGGGCGCTATGTCGTGATTGATTTCGGCATTGTCGGCACGCTGAACAATTTTGACAAATCCTACCTGGCTGAAAATATCCTGGCCTTTTTCCACCATGATTACCGGCGGGTTGCCGAAGCTCACATTGAGTCCGGCTGGGCACCGAAAAATACCCGGGTGGAAGAGCTTGAGGCGGCGGTGCGCACCTGTTGTGAGCCGATTTTTGACAAGCCGCTGAAGGATTTTTCTCTTGGCCAGTTGCTTATGCGCCTTTTCCAGACTTCCCGCCGCTTCAATATCGAAATCCAGCCTCAACTGGTGATGCTCCAGAAAACCATGCTGAATATTGAGGGGCTGGGCCGCCAACTGGACCCTGACCTGGACTTGTGGAAAACCGCCAAGCCGATCCTGGAAGAGTGGATGAAAGAGCAGATCGGCTTGAAGGGCATGGCCAAACAGTTCCGCCAGGAGGCGGTGCGATATGGTCATATTTTCCCGCAGTTGCCGCGCCTGGTTCAACAGGCGCTGATCAGGATTGCCGAGCCGGATGCGGCAAAAGAAGCGCTTTTAAGAGAACTTGTCGCCGAACAAAAGCGGACGAGACGCCTTTTAAAGGGCATTATTTATTTCGGATGCGGCCTTTTGGCAGGAGTTTTGTGTCTCCGTTTCTGGGGTAGCGTGCCGTGGCCTCTTTTCTGACGTTTCCCGCACCTTACTTTTACCTGTAAGCCCTTAAAAACAAGAGAAATAGTGCTTTTCCGGCCGGGCAAAAAAAAGTCGCAAAAAACAGGCAGCCTGCCTTTATAATTGCGAATCTTTTTTCCCGGCTGTTTACATTGTTTTTTCGCTTGCATGGACACACTCATCTGGTTTGTTATTTTGTACTGGGTCATTTCTGTTGGCATCGGTATGTACGCCGCGCGTTATGTCAGGAATTCCAGGGATTTCGCGGTTGCCGGCAGGGCATTGCCCATGTCAGTGGTGACAGCGACGGTTTTCGCCACCTGGTTTGGTTCTGAAGCGGTTCTCGGTATTCCGGCGACATTTGTTGAAGAAGGGTTTCGGGGCGTTATAGCGGATCCTTTCGGTTCGGGGTGCTGCCTGGTGCTGGTCGGCATTCTTTTTGCACGGCGCCTGTACCGGATGAACCTGATGACAATCAGTGATTATTACCGGAACCGCTTCGGGCGGGCGGTCGAGGTGATTGTGACCCTGTGTATCGTGGTGTCCTATCTCGGCTGGGTTGCCGCACAGATCAAGGCGCTGGGTCTGGTCTTCAATGTCGTGTCCGGCGGTTATATTTCCATGAATATCGGCATGATTATCGGGGCGGCCAGCGTGCTGATCTATACCCTGATGGGCGGCATGTGGTCAGTCGCGATCACGGATTTTCTGCAGATGATTATTATTGTCATCGGTATCCTGTATATCAGTTGGGAAGTGTCCGGTATGGTAGGGGGTGCGCATGTCGTGATCCAGCATGCGGCCGAAGCGGGCAAGCTCAACCTCTTTCCCAAGGCGGAGTTGCGGGACATCCTGTGGTTTTTTGCCGCCTGGTTTACCCTGATGTTCGGTTCCATGCCGCAGCAGGACGTTTTCCAGCGGATTGCCTCTTCACGGACAGAAAAAATCGCGCGGAATGCATCGATCCTGGGTGGCGGCCTGTATGTCCTCTTTGCCCTGGTACCCATGTTCCTGTGCTATTCCGCCACGATCATTGATCCGGCTATGGTGGCCGAACTGATGGAAAAAGATTCACAGCTCATTTTGCCAACCATGATCATGACCAGGATGCCGGTGTTTGCCCAGATCATGTTTTTTGGCGCGCTGCTTTCGGCGATCAAGAGCTGTGCCAGCGCGACGCTTCTGGCGCCATCGGTGACCTTTTCCGAAAACGTGATGAAGGAACTGATGCCCAAAATGAGCGACAAACAGTCTCTTTTCATGATGCGGGTGGTTGTCCTGGTATTTGCCGCTATCGTGACCGGTTTTGCCATGAGCACCGATTCCAACATTTTCCAGATGGTTGAAAATGCTTATAAGGTTACGCTGGTGGCGGCATTTGTTCCGCTGATTTTCGGTTTTTACTGGAAGCGGGCAAACAGCCGTGGCGCACTGACGTCCATGATTCTCGGCCTGGTGACGTGGATAGCCATGGAGCTGATTGATCCGGAAGGGCTGATGCCGCCCCAATTGCTGGGGCTGGCGATGTCGCTGATCGGCATGATTGCCGGGTCACTCCTTTTCAGGCCCGCATCACTGGCGTCGCCTGATTCCGGACAGGTATCCGCATAAACAGGAGAAAAACAATTTATAATTACAGGTTTCCGGATTGATTGGAGTAAAGAGATGCCCATTTATGCTTATCGTTGTGAAGATTGCGGGCATGCAAAGGATGTGCTGCAGAAGCTGTCTGATGCGCCGCTGACAGAATGCCCTTCATGTGGCAAGGAAAGTTTCAAAAAACAGCTCACGGCTGCCGGTATCAATACCGGTGCTGCGGGTTCTTCTTCGGATTTTGCATCGCCCTGCATGTCATGTCCGATAGGACACGGCGGTCCTTGCGGTTAGACGGAAGCGGGCTGATTCAGGCCTTTGGCATGACCCAGGCAGGTCATGCATAAATATTTGTGCCCGGCCATCTGGTCCGGGCTCCTGTTTGTATCAATGGGAGCCGTTTCTCCCGGGGCAGGACAAACGCCGCTGTCGCCCGGACAGGGGTATACCTCGTAACTGATTGGATAACAGAAAGATAGATAGGCAGAACAACATGTCGATGCGAACAAACTATTGCGGCCTCACCACAGAGGCACTTATGGGCCAGACCGTCAGCCTTTGCGGCTGGGTGCACAGAAGGCGTGACCATGGCGGGATCATTTTTATCGATTTGCGTGACCGCGAAGGCCTGGTGCAGATCGTGTGCGACCCGGACCGGCCGACTGTTTTTTCAACTGCCGAATCCATTCGCAATGAGTACTGTATTCGCGTGACCGGCACGGTTCGCGAGCGTCCTGAAGGGACGGTCAATCCCAACCTGCCTTCAGGCAAGGTCGAGGTTTTCTGTGAAGCGCTCGAAATTCTTAATGCCTCGGTTACGCCGCCTTTCATGCTGGATGACGAGCATCTGTCCGAAACAACGCGCCTGACCCATCGCGTTCTGGATTTGCGCCGTCCCCCGATGCAGTACAACATGCGCCTGCGTTACAAGGTGACGATGGAAGTTCGCAAGTTTCTGGATGAAAACGGCTTTATTGATATCGAAACGCCCATGCTGACCCGATCCACTCCGGAGGGAGCGCGTGATTATCTGGTTCCTTCCCGCGTGAATGCCGGTGAATTTTATGCCCTGCCGCAGTCGCCGCAGCTTTTCAAGCAGTTGCTGATGGTGTCCGGATTTGACCGTTATTACCAGATTACCAAGTGTTTTCGTGACGAGGATCTGCGTGCGGATCGCCAGCCGGAATTCACGCAGATCGACTGCGAAACCTCTTTCATGGATGAAGAGGAAATCCGGGCGCTGTTTGAAAATATGCTTCGGGTTGTTTTCAGGAATGCGATTGATACCGAGCTGCCGACACCTTTCCCGGTTATGCCGCATGCCGAGGCCATGGCCCGCTATGGTTCGGACAAGCCGGATCTGCGCGTGAAGCTGGAGCTGACGGAACTGACCGATGTAATGAAAAATGTCGAGTTCAAGGTATTCAGCAACGCGGCCAACCTGCCGAATGGCCGGGTGGCCGCTCTCCTGGTGCCGGGTGGTGCGAAGGAGGGTTCGGGCATGCCGCGCTCGGAAATTGATGCCTATACCCAGTTTGTCGCGATTTATGGCGCCAAGGGCCTGGCCTATATCCGGGTCAATGAGATGGAAAAAGGTGCCGCCGGATTGCAGTCGCCTATCGTGAAAAACCTGAGCGACGAAGCATTGAAAGAGATCCTGGAGCGGACCGGTGCCCAAAATGGCGACCTGATTTTCTTTGGCGCGGACAAGGCAGGTATTGTTAACGATGCCATGGGAGCGCTGCGTGTCAAGATCGGCCATTCCGAGTTTGGCCAGAAAAACGGCTTGCTGGAAGAAGGATGGAAGCCGCTCTGGATCGTTGACTTCCCCATGTTCGAGCATGACGAGGAAGCCAACCGCTGGGCTGCTGTGCATCATCCCTTTACCTCACCCAAGGACGGACACGAAGATTATCTGGAAACCGATCCGGGGCGCTGTCTTGCCAAGGCCTATGACATGGTTCTCAATGGCTGGGAACTGGGAGGAGGGTCCGTCCGTATTCACAAGCAGGATGTCCAGACCAAGGTTTTCCGCGCACTCAAGATTGATGATGCGGAAGCGAGAGAAAAATTCGGTTTCCTGCTTGATGCGCTGCAGTATGGCGCGCCGCCGCATGGCGGGCTGGCGTTTGGACTGGACCGTATTGTGACACTCATGACGGGTTCTGAATCCATCCGTGATGTGATCGCTTTCCCGAAAACGCAGCGGGCACAGGATTTGCTTACCCAGGCGCCATCGCCGGTAAATGAGCGCCAGTTGCAGGAACTGCACATCCGGCTGCGCAAGACAGAGCCGCCAAAAACGGCCTGAGCCGGGTGACAGACCGCCGGACATGTTTTGAAAACGTACAAGATACCCGAATCCGTGCTCGTTGTGATTTACAGCAGCGAGCTTGATGTCCTCCTGATAGAAAGGGCAGGCAATCCCGGGTTCTGGCAGTCGGTGACCGGATCACGCGCAACACCGCAGGAGTCGCTTTTTGAAACGGCAGTCAGGGAAGTGGGCGAGGAAACCGGTATCCGGGTGATTTCTTCCGGAATGACTGCGGAAAATGAGGTATCGCAGGATAACCTGCATGACTGGCAGGTGACCAATCGTTATGAAATTTATCCTTCCTGGCGATACCGCTATGAGCCGGGGGTGACCATGAATACGGAACATGTTTTCGGCCTGTGTGTCCCGAGAGATATCCAGATACTGCTGGAACCCCGGGAACACCTTCGGTATGTCTGGCTGCCTTATCTTGAGGCGGCAGACCGGTGTTTTTCATCATCGAATGCCGAGGCTATCCTGCAGCTTCCGAGAAGGATACGGCCGACATGAAACAAAAAAAGCCGGACAGAATGTGATATGTCCGGCTTTTTTGATGGCGCTACGCTTTATTTGATCTTGGCTTTTTCGCGAAGCGTCCTTGTGTAGGCATCCCAGCGCTGTTCCTGGATACTCTGGGTGATACCGGGTTTCAGCTCTTCCACGGTAGGCACTTTCAGCGGACGGGTGTCTTCGACCATGATAATGTGGTAACCAAAGCTGGACTGGACCGGCTCCTGGGAATATTCGCCTTTTTTCAGCTTGACGAGAGCCTGTGCAAACGGGTCAACATACACATGCGGCGCACTCCATCCCAGATCACCGCCTTTGTCTGCAGTCGGGGTATCAATGGATTTTTCCTTGGCCAGTTCATCGAATTTGCTGCCGCCTTTCAGTTGTTCGACGATTGCCTTGGCCTCTTCTGCGGATTTGACCAGGATATGGCTGACTTGGTATTCCGTATCGCCAGCCAGCGCTTTCATGCGGTTATATTCTTTCTGGATTTCGGCATCGCTGACCGGGTTCTTGTTGATAAAGTCATTCATCAGGGCACGTACCATAATGTTTCTGCGCGTGATTTCGATCTGTGATTTCACGGCCGGCTGTGCGGCGAGTTTTTGTTTTTCGGCTTCCTGTACCAGCACTTCGCGCATGATCAGGTTTTCCTTTATGGTGGCACGCAATTCCGGCGTGTCGGCCTGTCCCTGCTGGACAACTTCGCTGACGATGGCGTTCACATGCGAGGCGGGAATGGGTTTTCCGTTAACGACGGCCGCATTCTGTGCAAATACCGGCAGGCTGACCGCGGCGATCAGTGGAAGCAGAAATCGGGTTGTTCTTTTCATTGTATGGATCCTGGTGAAAAAGATCAGGCCGCCCGTTTTTTCAGGACGGCCAGATACGGGTTATTCAATGCATCCGGGAAGGGAGAAACCTCAATCCTTTTGCGTCAGACAACTTGCTTACGGCACAGTAGCATATTCTGTGCGCAAAAGCGAAATTTTCATGCCGTGTAACAGGGACTGGGCTTTTTCGTGAAATGCCGATAAGCTTTGTTCCTGAAGGAGAAAAGACAGGCAGAATGAAAACGACAAACCGAAACCATAAAAGAGGCTGGACAGGCTTTATACTCCTGTTTCTTGCCTTTTTCGTTTGTACACACGTGCAGGCAGCTGATCCGGAGAAAGTCCTGCGCTATGTTTTTCCGGCGCCGGAAACCGGGTTTGATCCGGCGGTTGCCCATGATCTTTATTCTTCCCAGGTTATCCGTTCCATCTGCGAGCCGCTTTATACCTATGATTATCTGGCCCGGCCTGCAAGACTGGTTCCCCTGGTGGCTGAGGGGATGCCGGAAATCAACGGGAATGGAAAAATCTATACGGTCAGGATCAAAAAAGGCATTTTCTTTTCCGGGGATGCCGCCTTTGGCGGCAGACCGCGCGAACTGGCTGCGGCTGATTTTGCCTACGCCATCAGGCGCCTGGTTGATCCGAATGTCCGTTCGGCATGGGGATGGCTGGTTGAGGACAAGGTTGCAGGGTTAAGTGAACTGGCCAGAAATGCGGTGCAATCTGGCCGGCTGGATTATGGAAAGCCCGTAAAAGGGCTGGAGCTGCCGGATCGCTATACCTTGCGGATATATCTGAACAAGCCGGATTACAACTTTACCCATATTCTTGCGCATTACCCTACCTGCCCCGTTGCCCGGGAGGTGGTTGAAAAATACGGTGATGCCAGTACCCATGTCATGGCCAACCCGGTCGGAACCGGGCCATATACGCTTGCGGAATGGAAACGAGGATCGAAAATCGTGCTGGTGGCCAACCCGGATTTTCGCGGCCTGGTCTGGGACTTTGAGGCGGGCAGTGATGCCGGGGATGCCGCCATTGTCGAAAAGATGAAGGGCAAGGCCCTGCCACAGATCGGCCGGGTGGAAATCAGTGTGATCCCGGAAGACCAGTCGCGCTGGCTGGCTTTCCAGAGCGCCGAGGTGGACATGTTCAACCTGGACGGACCGCTTGCTCCCAAAGCGCTGGCAGAGGGCCGGCTGCGGCCGGAACTGCTGGCAAGGGGAATCCAGCTTTCCCGGACGATTGATCCAGAATTGAGTCACTATTATTTCAATATGCAGGATCCGGTGCTGGGCGGCATGGAGAAAGAAAAAATTGCCCTGAGACGTGCCATCGCCATGGCGCATAACGTGGATGAGGAGATCCGGGTTGTCTGGAATGGGGAAGCCATTCGCCTGGAATACCCGATTCCACCGGGCATGGTGGGGCATGATCCGGCCTATAAAAGCAGCGTGAAATATGAGCCGGCTGTTGCCAATGCGCTTTTGGACCGGTTCGGCTACAAAAAGGATGCCGATGGCTGGCGCGTGCAGCCGGATGGCCGTCCGCTGGAGATCGTGTTTTCGGCGAGGGCGGATTCAACCGGACAGCAGCAGAGCGAAATGTGGAAAAAGACATTTGATTCGCTCGGCATTCGCATGAAAAGTGATAAGCGCCTGTTCCCGGACCTGCTCAAGGCTGAAAAACAGTGTCAACTGATGATGCGGACGAGCGCGTGGGTCGCGGATTATCCGGATGGTGAAAATTTCATGCAGCTTTTCTACGGACCGCATACCGGCCAGAGCAATAACGGCTGCATGAAGATTCCTGAGTTTGATGCGTTGTATGAGCAGTCTGTTGTGTTGCCGGATGGAGAGGAGCGAAACCTGCTTTATCACAGGATGGCACGTATTCTGGAGGTGTATGCGCCGACCCGGATCGGTTATGCCCGTTATCGCAACATGCTGTTGCATCCCTGGATTATCGGCTACAAAAAACATCCCGTGATGTACAACGAATGGATTTACATGGATATCGACAGAAAAGAAAAGCAGGGAAAGAAGTAGCCGGCCCTGGCATGACTTAAACGCAAGCGGGGGGTTTGCCTTTAAAATCGACTATTTGAGATGCAAACCCGATAATTGGATCTGATGATGAAAACAACACGCCCACCTTCCTTCGTGACACGCCTTTCTTTTGCCGCCCTTTTTGCCTTGCCGTTTCTTTTCATGGCGCCGGTCACGGCCGGGACAGCACGGGCAACGGTTCCTGTTTTAGGGGCGGAGGAAATTGATGCGATGTGTTCAGCGGGGCTGGATGACTGGAAAGCGCGGGTGGGCCGGCTGGAGGAAATCAGGGCTTATACGCCGAAGGGATCGATTGAGTTTGTTGAGGAATGGAACCGCCTGCTGATTGCGATGGATGATGTGCATGGCCCGGTTTATCTGCTGAGCCAGGTTTCTCCCGACGAGCATATCCGGCGCAGTGCGGAAAGCTGTGATACCCGGGTTCGCGCTTTCAATACGGATTTGTACCTGAACAAGAAGCTTTACACGAACGTCCGGGTTTCGCGCACAACCGACAATGTGGAGAGGAAACTGCGCAGGGATACGCTGAATGATTTCGAGGATGCCGGCATTACCCTGATGGCCAAAAAACAGGAACGGATGCGGGAAATCCGGATCAGGCTGGATGCCATCCAGCAGGAATTTTCGCGCAATATCCGCGACAACAAGACTCGTGTCGTTTTTACGCCGGAGCAGATGCGGGGATTGCCGGAGGATTATCTGGCGAAAATTAAACGTGACGCAAGCGGAAATTACCTGCTGGATTTTTCCTATCCGGTCTATATCCCTTTCATGCGGTATGCGGATGACAGCGAGGCACGCCGGCAGTACCAGTTTGAGTTCCTGAACCGGGGCACGCCAGGAAATCTGGAGCTGCTGCAGGAAGCCATTATCCTGCGCCACGAGATGGCGACACTGGCCGGCCATCGCAGCTACGCCGATTACAAGTTGCGGCGCCGCATGGCGAAAAAACCGGGCAAGGTTGAGGACTTTCTCGACCAGGTCCAGAAGGCAATCCGGGTGGCAGAAAGGAACGAACTGGAGGATTTGCGCCAGTACAAGGCGCGCTCACTGGGTATTTCCTTGTCCGAAGCGGTCATTGACCGCTGGGATGTGATGTACTGGCAGGAAAAGGTGAGAAAAGAGCGGTTTGATGTAGATCAGAATGAACTGCGCCGTTATTTCCCGACTGATGCCGCCGTGCGCTGGACACTGGGCATTTCCGAGTCGTTGTATGGCATCCGGTTTGCGAAGGCGGATGTGCCTGTCTGGCATGAGGATGTGGCGTATTTTGATGTGTATGACAAAAGCACCGGTGAGCGCCTGGGCGGCATTTACCTGGACCTCTTTCCGCGCGAAGGCAAATACGGCCATGCCGCTGCTTTTCCGGTAAGAGGGGGCAGTACGCTGGAGGGGCGCAAACCCATATCGGTACTGGTGACCAATTTCAACCGGACCGGGCTGGACGGCAATGAACTGGAAACCCTGCTGCATGAGTTCGGTCATGTGCTGCACGGCGTGCTTTCAAAGACCCGCTATGTGGAACAGTCCGGTACCAGCGTGGAACGCGATTTTGTCGAGGCGCCTTCACAGATGTTTGAGGAGTGGGCTCACGCAAAACAGCCT
This sequence comes from Oxalobacter sp. OttesenSCG-928-P03, assembly GCA_030269625.1. Taxonomy (GTDB): domain Bacteria; phylum Pseudomonadota; class Gammaproteobacteria; order Burkholderiales; family Burkholderiaceae_D; genus Oxalobacter. The sequence continues at coordinate 14,412 of JAJDFZ010000003.1, forward strand.
CTGGCACAGCTTCCCGGTTATTGTTCCCCTTCCTGCCCGGCGGTGGATGATGCACTTTTAAAGCGGATCAACCAGGCGAGAAAATACGGCAAGGGCACATTCTACGCGCGCCAGTTGCTGTATGCGCGGTATGACATGGCGCTTTATAACGAGCACAGGAAAAATGCCATGGCGCTGTGGGAAGAGATGGAAAGAAAAACCCTGCTGGGCCATACCGGCGGCACACAGTTCCCGGGCCAGTTCAACCATACCATCAGCGGTTATGCGGCCGGGTATTACGGTTATCTGTGGTCGGAAGTGCTGGCAGTGGATATGCTGTCGCAGTTTGGTTCCAACCTGATGAATCCGCAGATGGGGATGCGTTACAGAAAAGCGATTCTGGAGCGCGGTGGCGAAGCTTATGCGGATGAACTGGTGCGGGCATTTCTGGGAAGGGCTCCCAACAGCAAGGCTTTTTACCGGGAAATTACCGGAAATGCGGACGAATAATCTCGTGAGAGTTTGACGGAAAGCGAACAGGAAATACCGATGTCAGCCTACCTGATACGCCGGTTGTGGCAGATGGTTCCGACAATGCTCGGGGTGCTTCTGCTGGTTTTTCTCCTGTTTAACTGGGTCGGGGGGGATCCTGCCTATATTCTGGCCGGCAAGATTTCCAATCCGGAGCAGATTGCCAATATCCGCCGGCAGCTTGGCATTGACGAGCCATACTATGTCCAGCTCTGGATTTTCATCAAGCAGGTCCTTACCTTTGATTTCGGCAATAGCTGGAGCACGGGCGAGCCGGTTTCGCAGATCATTGTCACCCGCCTGGGGCCGTCTTTGACCCTTCTTGCTCCCCTGACGATACTGGAAACGATCATTGCTGTCGGCCTGGCGCTGGCGGTTGCCTATGTGCGCGGTTCATTGACAGACCGCATGGTCATGATGGTCTGCACCATCGGCATGTCCATCAGTATTCTGGTATATATCATCGTGTTCCAGTACTGGTTTGCCTACAAGCTGGGACTTTTCCCCGTGCAGGGATGGGGGGACAGTCTTTCACAGAACCTGTTTTATTACTCGCTGCTTCCAGTCATCATTCTGCTGGCGGTCAGTCTTGCTCCCAACCTTCGGCTTTTCAGGACGTTTGTGCTGGATGAGACCGGGCAGGATTATGTCCGGACAGCGCGTGCGAAAGGGCTGGGTGAGGGCCGGATCATGTGGGTGCATGTCTTGCGCAACGCCGCCATCCCGATTATTACCTACGTGATGTCCAATCTGCCGGCGCTTCTGATCGGCGCCTTTCTCGTGGAACGCTTTTTCTCGATCCCCGGTATCGGACGTGAAGTGATCCTGGCTGTGGAAAGAAGTGATTTTCCGGTGATCAAGGCGATTACCGTTCTGGTGGCGGCGGCCACGATGCTTTTCAATCTGCTGGCGGATCTGCTTTACCAGATGGTGGATCCCCGCGTGCAGCTGAGGTAGGCCATGACAGAAACACGGACACAGGTATCTCCGGGTTTGTGGGCGATGACATTCAAACGTCTGCGTACCGATATCGTGTCGATGGTGTCGCTGGCGGTTGTCGTTCTCTTCATGGTTATGCTGGTCTTGTCGGCAACGGGCCTGATTGCATCCGACTGGGCAGATGAAGTGGGCGTTCACTATGCGCCTCCCGGTTTTATCGGTGCCGGTTCGGCCTCCGGTGTGCAGGTTTTGCCGGAGCAGGTCAGGGGTGATGCCCGGCCTGAAAATCCGGTTGATCCCCTGCGCGATATTATTCGGCAATTAAGGGCTGAAATGGCGCAAACACCGCAGGCGGCAGTGGTGAATGACTATGGCATTGCTGATCCGCTTGAGAAGGAATTGACGGAAATCCGTGCTGCGATGAAGGATGCCGGCATGGCGGGCACGGATGAACGGAAGGCGACACTTCCTTTCGGCGCTGACAAGTGGGGGCATGACATCATCAAGAAAACCATCAAGGGTGCCGAAACTTCTATCGTGGTCGGCCTGGTGGCGGCTTTGCTGGCAACGGTTATCGGCACGGTGCTGGGTGCCTTTGCCGGTTATTTCGGGGGGAAAGTGGATGATTTTTTCAACTGGTTTTACAGCATCTTTACCTCCATCCCCTATCTGCTTCTGATCCTGGCGGTAGCGGCGGTCCTGCAGAAAAAAGGGGTGCTGACCATTATCCTGATTCTGGGGCTGACCGGGTGGACCGGTGTTTTCCGGCTGGTCAGGGCCGAGTATATCCGTCACAAGGAGCGTGAATATGTTCTGGCGGCAGGCTCCATAGGCGCATCGCACGGGCGCCGCATGTTTTCACACATCTTTCCGAATGTCAGCCATATTCCGCTTGTCCAGATGTCGATTCTGGCTGTCGGGTTCATCAAGTCGGAAGTGATCCTGAGTTTTCTGGGATTCGGCGTACCGGTCGGGGTTGTGTCATGGGGCAGCATGCTCAATGAAGCCCAGAATGAACTGATTTTAGGCAAGTGGTGGCAACTGACGGCGGCAACGCTGGCGATGGCGTTACTGGTCACTGCATTTTCACTGTTTACGGATGGTCTGCGCGATGCGCTTGATCCCCGTCTCAGGGAGTCGTGATGGAGACGGGTGAAACAGCGCTTTTGCAGGTCAGCAACCTCCAGGTCGCCTTCAGGGTTGACCGGCACACGACCTTTGAAGCGGTCAGGCATATTTCATTTACGATTCCGCGCAACCGGACGGTGGCGCTGGTAGGCGAATCAGGAAGCGGGAAATCGGTCAGCAGTCTTGCCATCATGGGGCTGCTGCCGCCCGAAACCACACTGATCAATGCGGATGCCAGCATCATCTTCGATGGCAGGAACCTGCAGGGGATATCAGCGCGTGAGCGCCGCCGCCTTTGCGGCAGTGACATTTCCATGATTTTCCAGGAGCCGATGTCGTCATTGAATCCGGTCTTTACTGTCGGCTTCCAGATTGCCGAGGTTTTGCGCATTCATATGGGTATGGATGCGAAACAGGCGAGGCAAAGAGCGATCGCGCTTCTGGATGAAGTCGGGATACCGGATCCTGCCATCCGGGTGGATGCTTTTCCCCATCAGCTATCCGGCGGGCAGCAGCAGCGTGTCATGATAGCCATGGCGATTGCCTGTGAACCCAAGCTGCTGATTGCCGATGAGCCGACAACGGCGCTTGATGTGACCATACAAAAGCAGATTATTGATCTGATCCGTACATTGCAGCAGACACATCACATGTCGGTACTTTTTATCACGCATGACCTGCAACTGGTATCCGAGATTGCCGATCAGGTGATTGTGATGCGGCATGGTGAAATCCAGGAAACGGGTACAGCCGAACAGGTTTTCCTGCATCCGGCCCATCCGTACACAACGGCACTTCTGGAGTGTCGCCCGCCACTGGATTCCCGTCCCTGGCGGCTGCCTGTTATCGAAGATATTCTGGCGCCGGAAGCCGGGAAGGAGACGGTGCATGATCAGCGGGAACGCGGCTATGCGGACAGTGACAGGCCGCTTCTGGACGTGCGGCATTTAAGCAAGAGTTTTTTCAGCCGGGAAGGGCTTTTCGGCAAAAAGGAATTCAGGGCGGTCAAGGATGTGTCCTTTACCCTGCCCAAAGGCAAGACGCTGGGTGTGGTTGGTGAATCAGGCTCCGGCAAGACGACAGTAGGCCTGACGCTGTTGCGCCTGCATGAACCGACCGGTGGCCAGGCTTTTTTTGATGGCCGGGATTTGTTTGCCATGCCGGAAAAGGAATTTCTTGCCTATAAAAGACGTATCCAGATTGTGTTCCAGAATCCGTTTGCCTCGCTGAACCCGCGCTTTACCGTGGGTCAGATACTGATGGAACCCATGAAAATTCACGGAATCGGTTCAGATGACAAGGAGCGGATGGCGCTGGCGTTCCAGTGGCTGAAAAGGGTCGGATTGCCGGAAGTCGCATTTTACCGTTATCCGCACGAATTTTCGGGAGGGCAGCGACAGCGTATTGCCATTGCGCGCTGCCTGACCCTGCAGCCGGAGGTTCTGGTTTGCGATGAATCGGTTTCGGCACTGGATGTCTCCGTGCAGGCGCAGGTGCTGAATCTTCTGCAGGACCTGCAGGATGAATTCGGCATCAGTTATCTTTTCATTTCACACGATCTCTCTGTCGTCAAATACATGGCTGACCAGGTTATGGTAATGCAGCATGGTGAAGTGGTTGAAATGGCGGATTCGGACGAAATTTATCTTCATCCCGGACATGCCTATACCCGAACCCTTCTGGATGCGATTCCTCGCGGCCTGCATTTTTCCCGGTGAGGTCACCAGAGCAGGATTTTTACCTTTTTCAGAAAGCAGCGAAAAATGGCACTGGCAGCCACTATTTTCAAGGCAGAGGTGGATATTTCAGACATCGACCGCCATCATTACCGGCATTATGCACTGACGCTGGCGCGGCATCCTTCGGAAACCAGTGAGCGGATGATGGTGCGTCTTCTGGCTTTTCTGCACCATGCGGATGAGCAGCTGAAATTTACCAGAGGGCTTTCCGAAACCAGCGAACCGGATTTGTGGCTGAAAGACATGACAGGGCAAACACAACTCTGGGTAGAGACCGGGATGCCGGAGTCCCGCCGTTTGACGCAGGCTTCAGGCCGTGCGGGAAAGGTGGTTGTCTACGCATATGGCCGTAATGCGCCCCAGTGGTGGAAGCAGACGGAAAAGGCGGTGGCGAGACGGGACAATCTGGTGGTTTATATCCTGCCGCTTTCCGTTACCCGGGCGTTGTCGGAGATGGCGGCACGTTCCATGCGGCTTGTCTGTTCGATACAGGATGGCCAGCTTTACCTCACGAATGATGATCATACTTTGCATATTGATCTGCCGGCCTGCCTGATCCGGGATGCATCGCCATGAAAAAACAAAGCCGCTGCAACCCTTCGGCGGCAACGGCCTGTTGACAGGAAAAAGTAATCAGGCCAGGAGGCGGCGCAGCCAGGCACTGATGTCATTCAGTTCTTCCAGGGAAAGGGTATGGGTGATGGGATACTCATGCCATTCCACGTTGTAATTGAGTTGCTCAAGCAGTTTGTGCGCATCTTCTGCACGGCTGAAGGGAACGACTTCATCATGTGTGCCATGCCCCAGGAAAACAGGCGTGTCCTGGTTGATCGGGTTGCGGTCATCCGGGAACTGCCTGATCAGCGGGATATAACCGGAAAGGCCGATGACACCGCCCATTTTTTCCGGGCTGCAAAGTGCCGTGTAAAGCGCCATGGCAGCACCCTGTGAAAAACCGGCAAGAATGATTTTTTCTGTTGGAACCCCGCGCGCTTTTTCCTGGTCGATAAGCTGGGTGATCAACCCCTGGGCTTCTTTCACGCCTTCGGTATCTTCTTTGTCCGAAGCGTCAAAGCCGCCGTAGATGTCAAACCAGGCACGCATTTCGAAGCCCATGTTGACGGTGACCGCGCGTTCCGGGGCATGGGGGAAAATAAAGCGGATCGGGGGGCAGCCTGCAAGATCAAAGTACTGAACCAGCGGGACGAAGCTGGAGCCATGGTCACCCAGACCGTGCATCCAGATAATGGAAATTTGAGGATCGCTGCCAGTATCAACCTGATTGTAATCCAGTCTAAGTCTACTCATCTTTTCTCTCTTCAGTTATCGGTTTTTCAAATCCTTTTCACGGAGAAAAGGGGGGCTGGTTCAGGTATTCCTGCGCTTTTCCGTACCGGGTCGCCAGGTCCTGCTGATATCCTCATTGGTTTCGATTCGTGGTCCGCCAATCAGGTCAATGCAATAAGGAATGGCCGTAAAGATGCCTTCAACCCGCAGTGTGCCGTCAGGGGCCCTCACACCTTCCAGGGTTTGCTGAATGGCCTCAGGCCTGCCGGGCAGGTTCAGGATCAGTGCCGCATGATCCGTATCTTCGCGAATGACGGCCACCTGCCTTGATAATACCGCAGTTGGCACGAAATGCAGACTGATCTGGCGCATTTGTTCGGCAAAACCGGGCATTTCCTTTGTGCCGATTGCCAGCGTGGCTTCCGGCGTGACGTCACGGCGCCCCGGTCCGGTGCCGCCCGTGGTGAAAATCAGTGAGCAGCGGTTTTCCTCGATCAGTTCAAGCAGTGTTTTTTCAATCTGTTCCTTTTCGTCGGGAATCAGGCGGGTTTCAAACCAGCAGGGAGTGGTGATGGCCGCAGAAAGCCATGTTTGCAGGGCGGGGATACCCTTGTCGACATACGTGCCGTCATAGGCGCGATCGGAGATGGAAACCAGGCCGATCATAATGGTGCCGGAATTACTCATCTTCATCTTCCTCCGTTGGTTCAGGCTGTGCGGATGGTTCGGTATGCAGCTGTTTGAGAATCTGGAAAATTTCCCGGTAAGCTTTGGGCGGTTTGCCTTCAGCCTGCTCTTTTCTTGCATTGCGTATCAGGTTGCGCAGATGCTGTGCATCAGTTTGCGGATGCTCGGACAAAAGCGCAGTCAGGGCGCTATCCTCTGCCAAAAGCCGGTCACGCTGGCGTTCCAGTGCGTGCATGGCGGCGGTTTCCGCTTTGGACTGTCCGCGCCAGCTTTCGACGGCCTTGTTTATCAGGGCAACATCCGCGTCATCCAGCCCGCGCATGATTTTTCCGATAAACTGGAGTTGCCGTCTCCTGCCTTCATGACTTTTTATTTTGCGGCATTCTTCAATCGCCGTTTTGAGGTTTTCGGGAAGGTCAATGCGTTTGACACGGTCAGCAGGTGCGTCGACCAGCTGCTGCCCCAGTTTTTGCAGCGCCGTCATGTCGCGCTTGCGCTGGGATTTGGAGGGCTTTTCATATTCCTGCTCGAATTCGGCGGATTGAAAGCCGGTGGAACCTCGGTTTGAGTTGGGCATAAGGCGTTCTGCGAAAGCGCACAAAATCATTTTGAATTGGCTGTTATCATAACAGCCTTGACCTGCCATGAAAAAGAGAATGATCATGAATGATGCCGTTTTCGTCCATACACAGGACCAGTTAAAGCAGATTGCCGCTGATGTGCTGCGCTATGCAAAGGAAAAAGGGGCCACGGCTGCTGCCGTAGGAGCCAGTGATGGCAATGGCCTGACCGTGAGCGTGCGAAAAGGCAATGTTGAAACCATTGAGCGAAACCAGGACAAGGCTGTGGGGGTAACGGTTTATATCGGGCAGCGCCGGGGTAATGCCACTTCTTCGGATTTTTCTGAAAGCTCGCTTAGGGCAACGGTGGAGGCAGCCTATAACATCGCGTCATTTACGGCAGAAGATGAAAGTGCCGGTCTGCCGGATGAGGATATGATCGAGCGCAACCCTCTTGATCTGAAACTGTATTATCCCTGGCGGGTTACCGCAGATGAGGCCGTGGAAATTGCCGGGCGCTGTGAAGCGGCTGCATTTGCCGTGGACAAGCGGGTGAAAAACAGTGAGGGTGCAACCGTAACGGTTCAGCATTCTCATTTCATCACAGCTGATTCGCAGGGTTTTCTAGGGGGGTATCCCTACACGCGGCATGCGATTTCCGTGGCGCCGATTGCCGGGAAAGGGACCGGGATGCAACGCGATTACTGGTATACCGCCTCACGCAATCCGGACAGGCTGGAGTCGCCGGAATCGGTTGGCAAATACGCCGCCGAGCGGGCACTGGCCCGGCTTAATGCCCGCCAGATCGAAACACAGCGTTGCCCTGTCCTTTTTGAAGCGCCGCTGGCAATTGGCCTGGTGAGTGCTTTTATCAATGCTATTTCAGGCGGCGCGCTTTATCGTAAATCCAGCTTCCTGGTGGATTCGCTGGGCAAAAAAGTCTTTCCTGACCATATCAGCCTGCTTGAGGACCCGCACATTATCGGTGCGACAGGGTCTGCGCCTTTTGATGATGAGGGGGTTAAAACGACACGCCGTGATGTTGTGAAAGAGGGCGTGGTGCAGGGCTATTTTCTGTCCTCTTATTCTGCGCGCCGTCTCGGAATGAAAACAACAGGGAATGCCGGTGGCGCGCATAATCTCTTTTTTACTTCCGCGCAGACGGAAAAAACGGATGACTTTGCCGCCATGCTGAAAAAACTCGACAGGGGGCTGGTGGTGACTGACCTGATGGGGCAGGGTGTGAATTATGTGACCGGGGATTATTCCCGTGGCGCATCCGGATTCTGGGTCGAAAATGGCGTAATCCAGTATCCCGTGCAGGAAATCACCATTGCCGGCAATCTGAAGGACATGTTTGCCCGGATTGTTGCGGTGGGCGCCGATGTGCTGAATCGGGGCGGCAGGGAGTCCGGCTCAATTCTCATCGAGAATATGACAATTGCGGGGAACTAGGCCTGCCGCCGGGTTGACTGAAAGACAGGGCCTGTCTTTTCAGGATGCGTTATCCGTCTTTTTTTCAGGGCTTTCTTCAGGATAGTATTCGGCTGTCGGCACTTTTTTTGTTTCAATGACCCATTTCCCTTTCACGAGGGTGCGGCTTGTTACTTCGACATAGTCGCCCGAAGCCGTTATGCCTTCTTCAAATTCATGAACCTTGAGCAGGCCCTTGCGTGGTACGACTTCATATTCGGTTCTCAGATGCCAGCAGCAGCCGGATTTGCTGAAAGTAATCAGGCGTTTCCTTTCATGATCAACATGAAACATGCCCAGATTGTCGAAGGCCAGTGCCGTCAGTTCTTTTGAGGGCATGAATTTTTCACGCGTGATGTTGTAGACGTAGACATCATAGGAAGGGCCTCCATAGCCGGACTGGTTGCCGTTCCGGATGGCAAGGTCTTCATGACCGTCAAAATTGAAATCGTCGAAAATCAGTACGCTTTGTTCGCCATAGAGCTCGACGACATTGACCGAGGGCTGGCCATTCTGTTCCGGAAAGAAAAAGAGATCATCAGAGTGGAACGTCTGGAAGCGTTTTCCGGTTTTTTTGCTGAAGAGCCTGACTTCCCCGGGGCCGCTGCATTCGTCTTTGCCGCATTTGACGGTCATCTCGGCGTCATAGTGTTTGGAGGCGTCACTGATCCGGAAGGTGGTCTGCGCCAGAACGGTATTGACACAGCAGAGGAAAAAAAGCATACAGGTCAGGCGTTTCATCATTATCTCCTTCAATTGGAAAAAGGGGCGTGGATCGGGCGGAGAAAGCGGGAATGGAGTGTTTCCTGCCATTCATCGCGATCAGTATGAACGGGTGAATGCCATGGCGCAAGCGGCCAGTCAGCAGCCGACCGGATGCCGTGAAGGGCGTTGACGACCCATGTCCTGCAGCCATTGAGCTCATGGTAACGCTTAAAGCGGAAAGCAACCGGAATACCGCGGTCTGCTGCGATCTGCCGGACAAGTTTTGCCGTGACAGAAGGCAGGATGCGTCTGGAAAGCGGTGTCTGGCAGAGTGTTTCCCCTTCCCACCACATGATGGTGCTGAAAAGCCCCTCAAGCAGGTACTGTGAAGGGGTGCACAGGATACCTTCATCAGCCCCCATGTCTGCCGCAGTATTTCGCCGGGCGGTCAGCCAGGTGATATCGGGTCCCTTGTGTCTTGGCCGCGCTCTTTTGTCCGGTGTGCCGCAAAGAATCAGGCGGGCCTCGTTTCGCCGGGCGGGTGCCGGACGGAGACGAATCTGGAGGGCGGGCTGTTTTTTTGAAAAGAGAAGTTCCACGCGGGGAAACCACTGCCCCGTTGCCGGGATTGCCTGCATGGCGAGTTGCCAGAAACGGTCAAGTTCCCGGGCGGGTATGCCGGCAAGTATTTTACTGCTTTCGATAAAGCGGTTCCTGTGCAGTTCAGGGGCGCGCGCCAGGCCGTTATCGACGAAAAAGGAATCCGCAACAAGCAGCTTTTCCGGCATATCTTCGACAGGGCGCAACTGTCCTTCAGGATGGTAACGATAAACGGTTTGTGGCTTGTCCATGATTTTCCTGCCAGTCAGTCGGAGAAGGGAAAGTCCGTGTCGAAAAGTGAGAGAAAAGCCTGTGCCTTGACACGGGTTTCCTCAAATTCTTCTTTAGCATCTGAAAGTGCGGTGATGGCGCCACCGACACCAAATGACAGGTGTGTTCCGGCGACAACCAGGGTTCTTATGATAATACTCAGGTCAACGGCGCCGCAAAGGGAAAAATAACCCAGCACGCCGGAGTAAATCCCCCTGGGACCGTTTTCAAGGCAGTCAATGATCTGCAGGGTTCGCCGTTTGGGCGCGCCCGTCATGGATCCTCCGGGAAAGGCCGCGCGAACGCACTGGCTGGCGGAAATCCCGTCCTGTATCCGCGCTCTCACCGTGCTGACCATCTGATGAACGGTCTGGTAGGATTCAATGTCAAAAAGCCGGGGGACGCTGACCGAGCCGGGTTGTGCGATACGGCCAAGGTCATTGCGGACCAGGTCGACAATCATCAGGTTTTCTGCGCGCTCTTTTTCACTTTCCGACAGTTCCTCTTTCAGTTGCCGGTCCAGCGCGGCATCTGCCGAGCGGGGGCGTGTGCCTTTTATTGGCTTGGATTCAATGATACGGTCACGCGAGATGCGGAGAAAACGCTCAGGGGAGCAGCTCAGGACGGCAATATCATCCAGTTGCAGATAGGCGCCGTAAGGTGCCGGATTGGTTTGCCGCAGCATGCGCCAGATTGTCCAGGGATCGGCAGAGATGTCGGCATAAGCCATGTTGGTCAGGCAGATTTCATAGCTTTCGCCCTGTATCAGCGCTTCCTTGCACGCGGTAATGAGGTTGAGATAGGCGGTCTTGCCGTGGCGCAGTTTCAGAGGGCTTTCAAGGGCCAGCCTGTCCGGTAATGGCGCCAGAACAGGCCATTGGTCTTTGGGCTCACGGAGTTTTTCGGCTGTTTTTTCCAGCCACGTGCGGGCGGCGTCCTGGCATGACGACGAGGATAATGCCAAAAGCCAGATGTCGTTTTTTTCATGGTCGATGACCAGGGCGCGGTCACAGAAAACCAGGCAGGCATCCGGCGTGGACGAAGGCGGTCCTGTTACGGTTTCTGAGAGCGCCTTCATTTCATAGCCGATATAGCCAATCCAGCCCAGGGCAAATTCGAACGGGGTGTCGGGTAGATCAATATGATGCTGATCCAGGTCTTTTTCCAGCCAGTCAAAAAAATCATCATGGATATGCCTGGTTTTTCCCTGTACGGTGACAGAGACAAGCTGTTTTTGGACATCCGCTTTGGCGGTTCGCCCGAGAGGACCGCTCGCATCACACATCATGGAAAAACGGCCGGAACCGTATTCCTGGCGGCTGCTGTCCAGCCAGATGGCGTACGGGTTTTTCCGGAAAAACAGGTCAAACAGGGTTTCGGCTGGCATGGTACACGCGAGTTGCCGGTGTAATACGGTGTAATGGTTTGTTTGCTCTTTTTCTCCCTGTTTTTTCAGCATGTAAGGGTAAGCCGAAAGGACGTTATCCAAAAGCGGGAGCGAAGGCGGTATCCGGTTCTCCTGCCGCCATTTTCGTGTGATTGCCAGGAAATTGGCGAAGAGGGTTTCGCCATGTTCTGTACAGATGGATTCAGGATGGAACTGTACGCCGAACTGTGGTTTTGTACGATGCCGGGCTGCCATGATGAGACCGTCTTCCGACCAGGCGATGGCCTCCATTTCTTCAGGCAGGTCATAGGCGGCAAGAGAATGATAGCGGACGGCCGAAAAAGGGGAGGGAATGTCTTCAAATAGCCGGGAAGAGCCATGCGTGATGGCGGATAGGCGTCCATGACGCGGTTCGGGGGCGAGATCAATGCGCGCACCATATTGTGCGCAGATTCCCTGATGCCCCAGGCAGATACCCAGTATGGGGATATCGGCTGTCCGGATGATGTTGCTGCATATGCCAAAATCAGCCTGTCTTTGTGGTCTGCCGGGGCCCGGAGAAATGACGACGTTGTCAAAATACCGCAGATGTGCCTCTTGCCATGCCGTTTCGTCATTGCGTATCACGACAGGTGGCATGCCATTGACGCGGGTGATGAGGTGGTACAGGTTGTGGGTGAAGGAGTCGTAATTATCAATAAGCAGGGTTCTTGCCGATGTCACGATTCACCTGTTATTTTTTTCCGGAATCCGCTTCGGTTGTGTTAATGCTGCCGGCAGGCTTGCGCCGGTTTGAGCCGGCTATCATGTCAAAGCGAAAGAGGCGGCACTCGATTGCGCCATTGTAAAAAGGGGTTTTTCTCGATTCTTTAAGGCGCAGCATGCGGGGGACATCCAGGTCAGCCGTAAAGAGGTAGACCTGCCATCCGGCAAAACGCTGCTTGAGGGTGGTTCCCAGGGCGTTGTAGAAAAGCCCGGCCATTTCTTCTGCAGCCTGGGTGCGGTCACCGCGGACTCCAATGCGTTCGCCATAAGGCGGGTTGGTCAGGATGATGCCGGGTATATCGGTGGGCGGCTGGACTTCCTGTGCCTCGATCTGCTTGAGGGGGACATCGATAGGGATGCCTGCAGCGGCAATATTGTGGCGGGCCATGGAGATCATGTCACCGGAGATATCGCTGCCAAAAAGGGTGGGTTCGGCAGGCAGTGGCCGGGGTTTGCAGGCGGCCTTCATGGCTTCCCATTTTTCCGGGGCAAACCCTTTCAGATTCTCAAAGGCAAAGTGACGGTTCATGCCGGGCGGAATACCTGCCAGTATCTGGGCGGCTTCTGCCAGGATGGTGCCGGAACCGCACATCGGATCGAACAGGATCATACCGGGTTTCCAGCCGGCCACGCGCAAAAGGCCTGCGGCCAGGTTTTCGCGCAGTGGCGCGTCGCCTGTACGGGTGCGCCAGCCGCGCTTGAAAAGCGATTCGCCGGAGGTATCAATATAGAGGGTGACATGGCTGGCATTCAGAAAGGCGGCGATGCGGACGTCCGGTGTTTTGGTGTCAATGGAGGGGCGCTTGCCGAAACGGTTGCGGTAATGGTCGACAACGGCATCCTTGATTTTCAGTGTGGTAAAGCTGATGCTTTTCAGTGGCGATTTGATGGCGGTGACATCAATCCGGATGGTGCAGTCCACGTCGAACCAGTTTTCCCATTTCTGGGCAAGGGCCAGGTTGTAGATATCATCCTCATGCCGGTAAGAGCCTTGCGCGATACGAAGCAGAACACGTGAAGCGATCCGGGCATGCAGGTTGATGAGCCAGCCATCTTCCATGCTGCCGGAGCAGTGCACACCGCCCGGAACCTGGGCATGGATTTGCAGTGAGGTGCTTTTTTCGGCGATTTCGCCCAGTTCTTCTGCAAGCGGGGCTTCCAGTCCGCGTGGACAGGTGCAGAAGTAGGAATAGTTGACTGACATGGTGAACCCTTTTTCCGTAAAGACGGGATTCAACCGCTGAATCCCGTGGTATTTGACTTACTTCCTGATTTCGCCGTGCCCCAGCACGACATACTTTTGTGAGGTCAGGCCTTCAAGGCCGACAGGCCCGCGTGCGTGCAGCTTGTCATTCGATATCCCGATTTCAGCGCCCAGCCCGTATTCGAAACCATCGGCAAAACGGGTGGAGGCGTTGACCATGACCGAGGCGGAATCAACTTCACGAAGAAAGCGTGTGGCATGGCTGTAATTTTCTGTGATGATCGAGTCGGTATGCCGGGATGACCAGGTGTTGATGTGATCGATGGCTTCATCCAGTCCCTCCACCACGCGGACAGCGAGAATCGGGGCAAGGTATTCGGTTTGCCAGTCTTCTTCTGTGGCGGCTTTCAGGTAGGGATAGCCTTTGAGAATTCCCATGGCCGTTTCGTCGCAGCGCAGCTCGACCTTTTCTGTTTCATAAAGTTTTGCCAGCTCGGGCAGAACCTGTGCTGCCATGTTGCGGGAGACAAGAAGCGTTTCCATGGTATTGCAGGTGCCGTACCGCTGGCATTTTGCATTGAAGGAAACAGTCAGTGCCTTGGCAATATCGGCCGTGTCGTCAATATAGACATGGCAGATGCCGTCCAGGTGCTTGATCATCGGAACACGGGAATCCCGCATCAGGCGTTCAATCAGGCCTTTGCCGCCACGCGGAACGATGACGTCAACATATTCCGGCATGGAAATCAGTTCTCCCACAGCAGCCCGGTCAGTGGTTTCGACAACCTGCACAGTCGTTTCAGGCAGGCCGGCGCTGGCAAGGCCTTCGCAAACCAGTGCTGCCAGCGCCTGGTTGCAATGGATCGCTTCGGATCCGCCACGCAAAATGGTGGCATTGCCGCTCTTGATGCAAAGCCCGGCAGCATCAACGGTTACATTGGGGCGGGCTTCATAAATAATGCCGATGACACCCAGCGGTACGCGCATCTGGCCGACCTGGATGCCGCTTGGGCGGTATTTGAGGTTGGTGACTTCGCCAACAGGATCCGGCAGGGCCGCTATTTGCTCAAGTCCTTCTGCCATGGTGGCAATGCCGGCCGGTGTCAGTGTCAGGCGGTCAAGCAATGCTGCTTCCAGACCATTGACACGGGCAGCGGCAAGGTCTTTTTCATTGGCTGCCAGCAGAAGGGAGGCATCACGCCGGATGGCGGAAGCAATGGCGGCAAGCGCCTGGTTTTTGACAGCCGTATCGGCTTTTGCCATGACACGGGATGCCTGGCGTGCCTGCCTGCCGATTCGGCTCATGTATTCCCGGATATCCATAATTCAAGTCAGGCGGTTGCCTGTGATAAGCAATAAAAACAAGATTGTACGCGTTTTAGGCGTTTTTTGTGCCACTTTGGGTTATCGTCAGGCCCAATTGGAGCAGGGCATCCCAGGCGTCATCCACCAGCGTATCAACACGAAGGCCCTTGACGATTTTATCAACCTGGGCTGCCTGTTGCAGTGCCTGGCGGAGCGTTTCTCCTCTCAGGCGGCGAAGCGCCGTTGTGAGCAGTTTTTCACGCGGGCCCCAGATACGCAGGCTTTTCATCAGCGGCCCGGCCGCCTGGCCCTGTGCGATGCCGGTCTGAAGTCTCAACAGCATGCGGATTTCTTCCGTGATTGCCCACAGGACAAGGGGAAGCGGCTCACCTTCGCCCTTTAGCCCCTCCATCATCCGGACAAAGCGGGAAGTGTTGCCCGTCAGCATGGCTTCGTTGAGTTTGAATACATCATAACGTGCCACGTTCAGGACGGCATCCCTGATTTGTTCAAAATCAAGGCGGCCTTCCGGATAGAGAAGGCCAAGCTTGCGGATTTCCTGATGGGCCGCCAGCAGGTTGCCTTCAACCCGGTTGACGAGAAATTCGATGCTTTTGGTGTCTGCGCTCTGCTTTTGGGACTGAAGGCGGGATGCGATCCATCCACCCAGCTGTGCGCGTTCAACAACCGGAATATCAATGTAGACAGCGGCTTTTTGCAGGGCGCTGACCCAGGCGGATTTCTGTGTTGCCCAATCCAGCTTCGGCAGGGTGATCAGGGTGACATTGTCCGGGTGCAGTTCGGCAGCATAATGCTGCAGGGCCTGGCTGCCTTCTTTTCCGGGGCGACCTGTCGGGATACGCAGTTCGATCAGTTTTTTGTCACCGAAAAGCGACATGGCACTGTTGGCAGCCTGCAGCTCGCCCCATTTGAAACTGCGCTCAACCGTCAGGATTTCGCGCTCGGTACAGCCGTGTTTCCTGGCGGCTTCCCGGATTTTGTCTGCGGCTTCCAGCAAAAGAAGATGCTCGTCGCTGGTGATGACATACAGCGGGGCCAGTTCCTTCTGAAGGTGGGCATCGAGGGCTTCCGGTCTCAGTTGCATGCGATTGCGTCAGGTCAAAGCGGTTTTACAGTTCGGGTTCGCGGCCTGCGGACAGGCCCCTGTCCACCTCGATATTGGCCAACCGGCGGATGACCTGCAGCATGACATCATTTTCCATGTCTTCGTACAGCATATCTTCTTCTTTTTGCTTGGCGTAGGCCTGTGATTCGCTGTAGGTCAGGGTACGTCTCAACCGGATTTGTACCGTGTCCATCAGGATGTTGTTTTCGCGATCCTTGACCTGGAAGCGGAATGTATAAAATAACGCATACTCACGTGTCCGGCCTGCTGTACTGAGGGAAAGGGTTTCCCGTTCTCTTTCGCGCTCCAGGATTTCCAACTGGGCGTCGGCTTGTTTTTTGTCATTGATCACCTTGGTGCCGGTGCTCTCGATTTGCCGTTTGAGCGTCGCCCCAAACAGGTCATTTGTCTCCACATTAATGTACAGCGTTTCAAAAGGCAGCCTGAAATCACCGGCCGAACCGCGCAGGGCAAAGCCACAGGCAGAAAGCAGGAACAGGCTGGCCACAAGGAGCAGCAGGCCGGAAATGGTGTGATAACGTCTCATGTGCAGGTTATCCTGTGTGTGTGCCTTATACGACAATGTTGACCAGCCTGCCAGGCACGACAATCACCTTTTTCGGTGTGCCGGTGATGAATCTGGCGGCGCTTTCATTGGCAAGTGCGGCTGCCTCAATGGCCGCGCGATCCGCATCCTTGGCAATCCGCATGTTGCCGCGCAGCTTGCCGTTGACCTGGATGACCATTTCGATTTCATCCTGTTCCAGTGCCGCCGTATCAACCTGCGGCCAGGGTGCATCAAGGATTTCTCCTTCCGTTTTGACATAACCCAGTTCCTGCCAGAGGCAATAGGTGATATGCGGCACGATGGGATACAGCACCCGCAGGAAAATGGAAAAACATTCCCGAATGACGGCATGAGACGCAGGGGAGTCGTCCAGCTTGGCGCCTTCAAGGGTATTTAACATGATCATGCTGGCGGAAACAACGGTGTTGTACTGGGTGCGGGCATAATCATGGTTGGCCTGCTGCAGGACCTGGTGGATCCTGAAGCGGATGTTTTTGTGCGTTTCAGGCAGATCGGCCGGTATGTCATTTGACCCCGCTGCAATGGCAGCAGCGTTGGCATATGCATATGTCCAGACCCGGCGAAGGAAGCGCTGAGCACCTTCCACACCGGTGCCGGACCATTCCAGTGTCTGTTCCGGCGGAGAGGCAAACATGGTGAACAGGCGGGCCGTATCGGCGCCATACTGTTCAATCTGTGCCTGGGGATCAATGCCGTTATTTTTGGATTTCGACATTTTTTCCGTGCCGCCGATAATGACAGGGGCATTGTCATTTTTCAGTTTGGCGGAAAGCGGGCGCCCCTTGTCATCCAGTACCAGTTCGACATCTTCGGGATTAAACCAGATCTGGCGGCCGGAAGCGTCTTCGCGGTAGTAGGTTTCATTCAGCACCATGCCCTGTGTCAGCAGTTTTGTGAAGGGTTCATCAAACCTGACCAGCCCGAAGTCGCGCATGACCTTGATCCAGAAGCGGGCATACAAAAGGTGCAAAACAGCGTGTTCAATACCGCCGATATACTGGTCCATGGGCATCCAGTGATCAACGCGATCGTCGACCATGGCGTCACGATTGTCAGGACAGCAGTAGCGCAGGAAGTACCAGCAGGAATCGACAAAGGTGTCCATCGTGTCGGTTTCACGGCGTGCGGCTTTGCCGCAGGCGGGACAATTCACGTTCAGAAAGGATTCGTCACGGTTTAACGGGTTGCCTGTGCCATCCGGAACCAGCCCTTCCGGCAGGATGACCGGCAGGTCTTTTTCCGGAACGGGTACGGCGCTACAGTCAGGGCAGTGAATGATCGGGATGGGGGTTCCCCAGTAACGCTGGCGGGAAATACCCCAGTCACGCAGCCGATAGGTGACCGTTTTTTCGCCCAGCCCCATTTCCGAAAGCGTGGCGGCAATGGCATCAACCGCTTCTTCATGGTGAAGGCCATCGTACCTGCCGGAATTGATGCAGATGCCATTATCCTTGTCGGCATACCAGTCGTGCCAGGTGAGTTCGGAAAAGGTCTTGCCTTCGACAGCAATAACCTGGCGGATCGGCAGAGCATATTTGTGGGCAAATTCAAAATCCCGTTCGTCATGTGCCGGAACAGCCATGACAGCGCCATCGCCATAGCTCATCAGAACGTAGTTGCCGACCCATACCTCGACGAGCTGGCCGGTCAGCGGGTGTTTGACATAAAGGCCGGTTGGCATCCCCTTCTTTTCCATCGTGGCGAGATCCGCCTCAATGACGCTTCCCCTCTTGCATTCTTCGATAAAGTCCGCCAGTTCAGGATTGTTTCTCGCAGCAAAGGTGGCAAGATCGTGTTCGGGGGCGACTGTGCAGAAGGTGACGCCTTTGATCGTGTCGGCGCGGGTCGTGAATACCCACAGTTTGCCATCTCCGATCAACTGGCCGTTGTCATCAGTGATGTCATGCGGGAAGGCAAAGCGCACGCCAATGGATTTGCCAATCCAGTTTGCCTGCATGACCCGGACACGTTCCGGCCAGCCCGGCAGCCTGTTTTCGACATGGTCCAGCAATTCTTCGGCATAGTCGGTGATGCGGGCGTAGTACATGGGAATTTCCCGCTTCTCGATCAGCGCGCCGGAACGCCAGCCTCTTCCATCGATAACCTGTTCATTGGCCAGTACGGTCTGGTCGGCCGGGTCCCAGTTTACTGTGCCGGTCCGCTGGTAGATGATGCCTTTTTCCAGCATCTTGAGAAACATCCACTGGTTCCACTTGTAATAGTCAGGATCACATGCGGTGATTTCCCGTGACCAGTCAATGCCGAAGCCCATGGATTCGAGCTGTTCCTTCATATAGGCGATGTTGGAATACGTCCATTGCGCCGGAGGTACCCCGTTTTCCATGGCGGCATTTTCGGCAGGCATGCCAAAGGCGTCCCACCCCATGGGTTGCAGCACGTTGTAGCCGTTCATGCGCAGGTAACGGTACATCACGTCGTTGATAGTGTAATTGCGCACATGCCCCATGTGCAGGCGGCCTGATGGATACGGCAGCATCGAGCAGGCATAGAACTTGCCTTTCGGATAACGCGCATCGTTTTCGATGGCCTTGTAGGCATCGGTTGCCTTCCAGTGAGCCTGTACGGCTTTTTCAACATCTGACGGGCTGTATTTGTCTTGCATGATACAAAAGAGAAAAAATGAACTTAAAACGTCACCTTGTCGCAAGGTGTTCCGGGCATGTCGTTCCATGCGGGCGGCATGTCTGCCTTAATATCAACCTGCTTTCGGAGAGGCTGCATGTGCCAGGCCGGGGAAGCAGAAAAATGGTTAGCTGTCTTTCAGGCCCAGCACATCCTGCATGTCAAAGAGGCCGGTTGTCTTGTCTGCAAGAAAACGCGCCGCCCTCAGGCTCCCAAGCGCATAGGACACGCGGCTGGCTGATTTATGGGTGATTTCAATGCGTTCACCGATACCGGCAAAGAGAACCGTATGATCGCCAATGATGTCCCCCCCCCTTACTGTTGCAAAGCCAATCGTCGATGGATCGCGTTCGCCTGTGATGCCTTCGCGTGTAAACGTGCCGCATTCCCGCAGATCGCGGCCCAGCGCATCTGCGATGACTTCTCCCATTTTGAGTGCCGTGCCGGAAGGGGCGTCGATTTTGTGGCGGTGATGTGCCTCGATAATCTCGATGTCGTAACCCTGCGAGAAATTCCTGGCGGCCAGTTCCAGGAGCTTCATCGTGACATTGACGCCAACGCTCATGTTCGGGGCAAAGACAATGGCAATTTTTTTTACAGCCTCCGCGATCCGTGCCTTGCCTGCATCGTCAAAACCGGTTGTGCCGATAATCATCCTGATGCCATGCTGCTCACAGTAAGCCAGATGATCCAGCGTGCCTTCCGGCCGGGTAAAGTCGATCAGGTATTCGGCATCTTTCAGGCTTTTTGAGATATCGGATTCGATCAGAATACCGGTTTGCCTGCCGAGAAAAAGGCCGGCATCGTTACCGATACTCGCCGAACCGGCAACATCCAGTGCACCCACCAGGGTGGCGTCTTCAGCATCCAGAACCGTTTCGATCAGCATGCGTCCCATGCGGCCGCTGGCTCCTGCAATGGCGATTTTCATTGAATTCATTTCCTTTTACTGTGGTTGCATCAATTCGTGGAGCTGCATGGTTGAGTTGGGCGCCGCCCTGAAGTCTTCATCCGGCTCATCATCGTCCCGTGTAACCGTCGTTGCCGCTCTTCTTGGTTCGGCCTGCCTGGCCGGTTCCGGCGTATAAGTTCGAACAGGTTCAGCCCCGGTTGTCGCAGAAGTGGTTTCTGTTGTCCGGGGTGAAACAGGTTCGCTTTCCTGGCGATCCGTCTCGACCGGAGCCGCGCGATACTCGTCTGTTTGCACCGGTTGTGCTTCGGTTGTGGATGGTGCTGTTTCCCGGGGTTCGGAACGATAGGTTTCCACCGGGGTTGTTTCGGTGGTATCTGTTACCGGTTCGCCGCGATAGCCTTCATGCGACTCGGGGTCTGTCTCAGGCGTTTCGGTTGTTGCCGGTGTGGCGTCAGGGGCCAACGTTGTTGTGGTATCGGTTGAAACCGGAACAACAGCATCCTGTTCAGCGGCGGCTTTTTCGTCGCTGTCTTTTACTTTCTTCTTGGGCGCCGGTCCGGCGATGGCCTCAAGGTATTGTGTTTCATCCGGCAGCGGATCATTGACAATGCGTGTGACACGATTGTCTTCGAAATAGAGGATGACGCGATTGTTGGTGATTTTGCCGCTCGGCTTTTGCAGGCGGAAAATATAGTCCCAGCGTGCGGCATGGAAAATGTCGGTCAGAAGCGGGGTTCCCAAGGCAAAACGAACCTGTTCCTTGGTCATGCCAGGCTGTACTTTTTCCAGCATTTCCTGCGAGACAAAATTGCCCTGCTGGATATCGATCCGGTATGGGGTAATGATATTGAGCAGCTTCTGCACGCCGGTGGCTTCGGCAGAATCCAGTGCCGGATTCCGGGCCAGTTCGCTGAAAGAGGTTTGTCCTGCGCTGTCAGATGAGATGGGGACGCCTTTGCCCGCATTTTCCTGAACCGGCTCGCCGAGGAAGGTTTTTTTCGCCGTGACACCGCAACCGGTAAGCAGAAAGGCCGCCACAAGCAGGGCTGACAGGGGCCATTTTGAAGACAATGTTGTGTGCATTGTACGATTTAATCCTTGTTGCAATTCATTGAGCTGGACAAACAAACACTATATGATAAAGCAGATGGGAAAAATAGGAAGGATTTTGTGCTTTTAACCATATTTCATCATGAGCAAAAACATTACTGAAAACAATAATCCGGCTGAACTCAAGGCCAGTGGACTCAAGGCGACTCAGCCCCGGCTGAAAATTCTGGAGATTTTTCAGCAGAATCCGGTTCGTCATTTGAGTGCGGAAGATATTTACCGCCTGCTGGTAGCGGATAATCTGGAAATCGGCCTGGCGACAGTATATCGGGTGCTGACGCAGTTTGAGCAGGCGGGCCTTCTGACGCGCAATCATTTTGAGGCGGGCAAGGCCGTCTATGAGCTTAATGAAGGGACGCATCACGATCATATCGTCTGCCTGAAATGCGGCAGGGTTGAGGAATTTCATGATGACAAGATAGAAAAACGTCAGCGTGAAATGGCGCGGGAACATGGTTTTGAAATGGTGGATCATACGCTGGCACTCTATGGCTACTGCGTTCCTGCATGTAATAAGCCAAAAAGCTAGCATGACAGGAATAAAGGATGCGTGATCTTTTGCTTTCCGGAAAAACCTCTTTCAGCGCGCGGGCGCTTTTTGTCGGTAACCGTCTTGACCTGCGTATCATGGAGGAATCCGAGACGCTCGCATCCAATCCGCTTGCCATCCGTGCGGAAAATGGTATTGCTGTCCTGTACCGTCACGGCGTGGCGGTTTTTTTTGGCGTGGATCCGCTTTATGAGGCTGTGGTAAGGGAGCGGCTGAAGTCTCTTGTCGGCGAGCCTTACGATGATCCCGAGATGGAGGAAATTACCGTTCGTGTCGACCCGACAGAGCGCGAGGGGATGCGAGGCAATACCGTATTCATTTCGGAGGTTTCCGTTGAGCGCTTGCAGATTATTGCCGATGTCCTGGCGAAAAGCATTGTGCTGGCAGAGTATGAGGCAAAAATTGCCCAGAATTTTGATCGGATTGAGCCGCTTGCCAAGAACATGGAGCATTCCGGCCGTATCAGCGGGACAGCCAAGGAGTTATTGCAGAGCATCGGTGCAATGCTGCTTTCCGAACACCTGATGGTTGGCCGGGTCAACATCCCGGAAAAACCGGAAGTGCTGTGGGAAAATCCGGCGCTTCAGGGGCTGTACAGCCGCCTGGAGGATGAGTTTGAGATACTGGAGCGGCATGTCGCGATGGAGCGCAAGCTGAACCTGATTTCACGTACGGCGGAAACGCTGCTTGATCTGCTGAACAATCGTCATTCCATTCGCCTGGAATGGTACATCATCATTCTTATTGCTGTTGAGATCGTCCTTAGCCTCTATTCCATTTTCCTGAGCTGAACTTGCCGCCGGAGGATTTTCGGGCGGTTACAGCTCAGGTTTGGGCAGCATGGTCTTGATCAGGTCCCGCCAGCTGACAATGCCAACCGGCCTGAACTCATCATCCACAACCGGAATACATGAAATCTTGTGCGTGTTAAAGAGTGCCGCCGCATCGCTGATGGAGTCGTCCGGCTTGAGGGTGATGGGTTTGCGGGACATGATCTGGTGAACCCGTTTGTTAAGCGTGGCCAGATCGCGATAGGTTACAACCATGGTTCCCAGGTTGGGACTGATTGACTTGAGAAGGTCGCGGTCAGATACAACGCCAAAGAGCTTGCCGTCATCAATCACCAGCAGATGATGAAATTTGGAGTTGTCAAAAATTTCTTTGACCAAAGACAGCTTGTCATCCATTTCAACGGTAACGACAGACCTTGTCATGATGTCCCTGATTTTCATTTCACCTCTCTTTTTTCTAATTGCCCGTCCGATCAGGCAACGTTTGCCTGATGTTTCTTTCTGGATAGATTTATACCAGAACCTGCTCGTTTTATGTGAAAAATAATCAGAAATCGGGGTGGTTTTTCCCGGTTTTACATAAAACGGCCGCTTTTTACTCTAAAAATCACTCAGCGTGATGCATTGAGAAATTTTTCTGCCAGCCTGACCCAGTAGCTCATGCCAAGAGGCAGGATACGGTCATTAAAATCAAAGCTGGGATTGTGCAGCCGGCATGGGCCGTCGCCATGATTCGCTTCCCGGTGCTCTCCGTCGCCGTTGCCGATGAACACATAGCAGCCGGGTTTTTCTTCCAGCATGAATGAAAAATCCTCTGCTGTCATGGTGGGCAAGGCGTCGCGGACCACATTTTGTTGTCCGACCAGTGACTCCATGACTTCAATGGCGAAGGCGGTTTCAGATGGATGATTGACGAGGGGGGGATAATTTCGCTGGAAATCAAATTCAACATGGCAGTTGAACGCAGCTGCGGTATGTTCGGCAATTTCACGCATCCGGTGCTCGATCAGGTCCAGTACGGGCGTTGTAAAGGTTCGCACAGTCCCGGCCATCATGGCTTCATCCGGCACGACATTGAAGGCGCTTCCTGTATGGATCTGGGTAATGGAAAGTGCCGCGGTATCAACGGGCGCCTTGTTGCGGGTGATGATGGTTTGCCATGCCTGGGCGATCTGCACGGCCGTCATGACAGGATCAATCGTGTGGTTGGGCTGGCCGCCATGTCCCCCGCGTCCGCGGATGGTCAGCGTAAAGGTATTGCTCGATGCCATCATCGGCCCGGTCCGGACGGCAAATTCACCGGCGGCATAATCCGGCCAGTTGTGCATCCCGAAAATGGCATCAACCGGACACTGGTCAAAAAGCCCATCTTTGATCATGCGGACAGCACCGCCATAACTTTCTTCTGCCGGCTGGAAAATCGCGTAAACCGTGCCATCAAATTGGCGTGTTTTTGCCAGGTGAATGGCGGCTCCCAGCAGCATGGCGGCATGCCCGTCATGACCGCAGGCATGCATTTTCCCCGGGTGGCGTGATGCGTGGCCAAAACGGTTCAGTTCCTGCATGGGCAATGCATCGATATCTGCGCGCAGGCCGATACGGCGTTTGCCGGTACCGTTTTCGATTTTCCCGATGACGCCGGTTCCGCCCAGGCCGCGTAAAACCGTGATGCCGTTTTTTTCCATTCGGGCCGCAATCAGATCCGCCGTGCGCTGTTCTTCATAGGCGACTTCCGGGTGGGCGTGAATATCGCGGCGGATATCCTGTATTTCTGACAAAAAGGCAGGCGAAAAATCAATGAGTTGTGTCATAACGTGGTTCAGCTTTCCCCGGCAGGGTCGTCGGGCGATGATGTTGTGCGTTTTTTCTTTGGCGAAGCAGGGTAGGCATATCGCTGTGCCAGCGCATGATACAGGGGAACCGGGCTGATAAAGCGCGATACGCCGCTGGCGATCAGGGCCGTTATCATGAGCGAGAGCAGCATGTGATTGCTTCCCGTCATTTCCATTGTAATGATAAAGGAAGTCAGGGGGGAGCGTGTGACGCCGGACAAATAAGCCACCATAACCAGGATGATGATGGCGCCATGCGGTGCGATGGCCGGCAGAATGGCTGACAGGGTGTCGCCCAGGCCTGCGCCGACAGAAAGGGTGGGCGCAAAAAGGCCGCCAGGAATGCCGCTCAGTGTTGAGAGCAGCGTGGCGAAAAATTTGCAGATCCCGTAATACCATACAAAAAGACTGCCATCCGCTTCCAGTGTCATCCTTGTCGGCAGGTAGCTGGTGCCGAAAGTCAGGCCATTGGTCGCCAGGCCGAGAATGGCCACCAGCAGGCCGCATATGGCGGCAAAGACATAGGGGCTCTGGTAGATAAAGGTTCTCAGGCGCTCAGGAACCAGAAAGGTGAATTTCTGTGTCAAGAGGCTGAAAAGGCCGCCTGCCGCACCGCCGACAATACCGCAAAGAAAAATCGCGTATACGTGCTGTGACAGATCCAGTATGACATTGGTTTTGCCGAAATAGGTATAGTTGCCCTGTATGCCAAGAGAGATCAGGCCGGCAATGATTACGGTCAGCAGGGTTGAGCTGTGGGCATTGAAAGGATATTTCTTGTTCAGTTCTTCAATGGCAAACATGACGCCGGCAAGCGGCGTATTGAATGCCGCGGCAATACCGGCGGCACCGCCTGCCAGGACAAGGGTGCGGCGATGCTCGGCTGTCTTGAATGGGCCATACCCGTAAAAAGCATGGCTGATGGAAGCGCCAATCTGGACGGTTGGCCCTTCACGCCCGATAGATGCACCGACGACCAGTCCGCTTAACAGCATGGCGATCTTGCCGAGAAGATTGCGTACGGAAAGCAGGTTGCTTTTCTTGCGGTCATCCGGATCGTCAATGACGGCGATGGTCTGGGGAATGCCGCTTCCCTGGGTTCCCTGAAAAAAGCGGTTTGTCAGCCAGGCAAAAAGAGCAAAAGCGGCAGGAACCAGAACGAGAAGCCACCAGTGCAGTTTTTCCTGCAGCCAGAGGTTGGCTTCGTTGGCATAGTCACTGGCGATAGCGACGCCCACACCGGTCAGGCCGATCAGTGCAGAAGCAAGAAGCCAGATGACGATGTGTCGCCATGTGTCCCGTGTCCGGTCAATGATGCGGTTCGACGTCTGGTCCTGCTCTTCAGACGGTGTGTTTTCCGTGGGTTCCTCTGGTGCCGCTGATGACATGTGCAGAAAAAAGTTAGGTTTTTACCTCAATTCTCAATTATAGGGGATGCGCCGGAAATGACGAAACGGCGCGGGCAGAAGGCATGAAAAAACCCGCAATGCGGATGCACTGCGGGTTTTTGTCAGGATTGCAGCGGTCAGGCGATGGATTACATCATGCCATCCATGCCCATGCCACCCATACCGCCCATGCCGCCAGGCATGCCGGATGGCTTGTCTTCCGGTATTTCTGCGATCATGCAGTCAGTGGTCAGCATCAGGGATGCGATGGAAGCCGCATTCTGGAGTGCCGAACGGGTAACCTTGGCCGGGTCGAGAACACCCATTTCAACCAGGTCGCCGTAGGTGTCGTTGGCAGCGTTGTAGCCAAAGTTGCCCTTGCCTTCCAGCACCTTGTTGACAACAACAGAAGCTTCTTCACCGGCGTTGGTGACGATCATGCGCAGCGGCTCTTCCAGTGCGCGCATAACGATCTGGATACCTGCGTCCTGATCCGCGTTGTCACCCTTGACCTTGGCATTTTCGCGGGCGCGGAGCAGGGCAACACCTCCACCCGGGACAATGCCTTCCTCAACAGCAGCGCGGGTGGAATGCAGGGCGTCTTCCACGCGGGCTTTTTTCTCTTTCATTTCAACTTCGGTTGCCGCGCCGACACGGATAACAGCAACACCGCCTGCCAGCTTGGCAATACGCTCCTGCAATTTTTCCCTGTCATAGTCAGAGCCGGCATCTTCCATCAGGATACGAACCTGCTTGACGCGGGTTTGAATGTCGGCGGCCTGACCGTTGCCATCAATGATGGTTGTGTTTTCCTTGTTGATTTCGACACGCTTGGCCTGACCGAGTTGTTCCAGTACGGCATCTTCCAGGTTCAGGCCGGTTTCTTCCGTGATAACTGTGCCGCCAGTGAGGACAGCGATGTCTTCAAGCATGGCTTTACGGCGATCGCCGAACCCCGGCGCCTTGACCGAGCAGGTTTTCAGTATGCCGCGGATATTGTTGACAACCAGGGTTGCCAGCGCTTCACCTTCCACGTCTTCTGCAACGATCAAAAGCGGGCGGCCGGCTTTGGCGACCTGTTCGAGTACCGGCAGCAGGTCGCGGATATTGGTCACTTTCTTGTCCGTCATCAGGATGTACGGGTTTTCTAAAATCGTGTTCTGTTTTTCCGGATTATTGATGAAATAAGGGGACAGGTAGCCGCGATCAAACTGCATGCCCTCAACGATTTCGAGTTCATCGGTCAGGGATTTGCCGTCTTCGATGGTGATAACACCTTCCTTGCCGACCTTGTCCATGGCTTCAGCAATGCGGTCACCAATAGAGGTGTCGCTGTTGGCGGAAATGGAGCCAACCTGGGCGATTTCCTTGCTGGTGGTGGTGGGCTTGGCCAGTTTGGCCAGTTCGGCGACAACAGCTTCAACCGCTTTGTCGATACCGCGCTTGAGATCCATCGGGTTCATGCCGGCGGCGACATATTTCATGCCTTCGCGCACGATAGCCTGTGCCAGTACGGTTGCCGTGGTGGTGCCGTCACCAGCGTTATCGCTGGTTTTGGAGGCCACTTCCTTGACCATCTGGGCACCCATATTCATGATTTTGTCCTGCAGTTCGATTTCCTTCGCAACGGAAACACCGTCCTTGGTTACGACAGGCGCGCCCCAGGTGCGCTCCAGAACCACATTGCGGCCTTTCGGGCCCAGGGTGACTTTGACGGCATTGGCGAGGATGTTGACGCCTTCGACCATCTTGGTCCGGGCGGTATCGCCAAAAATAACTTCTTTTGCTGGCATGTGAATTTCTCCGTTTGTATTGAATGAATAGTGTTATTTATTAGTTCGGGCGTGGCCGGGATTTATTTCTGAACGATGGCCATGATGTCGGACTCGTGCATCACGAGCAGTTCCTCGCCGTCAACCTTGACGGTCTGACCGGCATAGCGGCCAAAAAGAACATTGTCACCGACTTTGACATCCATCGGCAGAACCTTGCCTTCCGGGGTAATCTTGCCGTTGCCGACCGCCAGCACTTCACCCTGGTCCGGCTTTTCTGCGGCGGTTTCGGGAATCACGATGCCCGATGCGGTGGTTTTTTCCAAGTCCATGCGTTTGACAATGATGCGGTCATGTAAGGGACGAAGTTTCATAACAATAATTCCTCTTAATACATTAATAATGGTTAACAAGTTCCAATGGCAGCGAATCATGGATGGTTGGGCTATCTTTTCAGCCCGGTGTTTCGTTGCGCTGTTATGCAAAGGCAGGAAGGATTATTAGCACTCCCTGCCATCGAGTGCTAAGTATATGGGCGGTTCTTCCGGATTTCAAGAGATGACGCAAAATTGTTTTGCCCTGATGCCCCGGGCAGAGGAGGCTTATGTAGCCTGGAGCAGGGAAGATGATGCCATCAGCGGCGGAAAAGGACTTTGCTTTTTATTAAGAAAGATCGGCCTGGGGCAGCAGGCGCAGCGTTGAAAGCAGGTTATCGCTTTTTGATATCCGCTATGGGTATGCGCATTTCGCACCCGGAGGGTTGAGCAGGATCAGCGCAGCCATTGCAGGCGGCGCAGCCCGCATTTGCCGATGTGGCGGTTGTTTTTGCCAGTTTTTCACCCGGCCGGCTCCAGCCCGTGATTTTAGCCAGTGGCATAAAGATACGGCAGGTCAATCTCCCGAAAAGGCGTGGTGCCATATGTCTGAAAACAATAAGGGCTGCAGCGGCCAGAATGAAAAAGACGATGGTTTCCTGCATGGCTATCCTCCCGTCAAAAAGAGGCTGATGCGATAAGTGATAAACGATGCCGCATAAGCCAGCGCAAAAAGGTAGAGTGTCATGATGGCGGCATATTTCCACGAATTGGTTTCACGTTTTGTGACAATAATCATGGGAATGCATTGCGGGGCAAAAACATACCAGGCGAGGAGGGAAAGGGCGGTTGGCAGGCCCCAGCTTGCCGCAATGACAGCGGAAAGCGCTGTTGAGAGTTCATCGCCCGTGGCTGAGAGCGCATAAACGGTTCCCAGTGCCGCAACGGATGCTTCGCGGGCAGCCATGCCGGGAATGAGTGCAATGGAGAGCTGCCAGTTAAAGCCGATGGGTTCAAACAGGTATTGCAGCAGGTGGCCGAGTTGTCCCGCAAGACTGTATCTGATAGCCGGTTCGGTGGCATTATCAGGCGCCCCGGGGAAGCTGGAAAGAAACCAGAGCAGGACCATCAGGGCGAGAATGATCGTACCGGCCCGCGTGAGGAATATTTTTGCCCGTTCCCACAGGCCAAGCAACAGGTTGCGAAGGTTGGGCCAATGATAGGCCGGCAATTCCATCATGAGGGGCTGATACTGGTTTTTTCCGACAAAGATTTTGATCAGCCAGGCAATAATCATGGCGGCAATGATGCCGCTCATGTACAGTCCAAACAGCACCAGGCCCTGCATATTGAACAGGCCGACCTTTGTATTGGGTATGAAAGCGCCAATGACAAGCAGATAGACAGGAAGTCTGGCCGAGCATGTCATGAGCGGAGCGATCATGATCGTGGCAAGGCGGTTACGCGGATCGTGAATAGTGCGTGTAGCCATGATGCCCGGAATGGCGCAGGCAAAGCAGGAAAGCAGCGGGATAAAAGCCCGCCCCGAAAGGCCGACTGTGCGCATGATCCGGTCCAGCAGGAAAGCCGCTCTGGGAAGGTAGCCGGATTCTTCCAGAACCAGGATAAACAAAAAAAGGATCAGAATCTGCGGCAGAAACACTACCACGCTGCCGACACCGGCAAGAATGCCATCAATCAGGAGACTTTTGAGAATACCGTCTGACAGGAAACTGCCAAGAAAGTCTCCAATATGTTCTACTCCGCTTTCAATAAGTTCCATGGGGAACGCTGACCAACTGTAAACCGCCTGGAACATCCCGAAGAGGATCGCCGCCAAAACGAGATAACCGAGAACCGGGTGAAGCACGATCGAGTCAATACGGTTTCCCAGCGTATCGGTTGCCGGGGGGGTCTTGATGACGGTATTCAGGATGCGATTGATGGTTTCGCGGGCATGCTCTTTTGCGGGGGGATGCGGCACAGCAGGCGGTTGCCCGGATAATGCTGCCGCTTGCTGTTCAATGCCGGCAATAAGCTCATGCATGCCTTCAGAGCGAATGGCCACGGTTTCAACGACAGGCATATTCAATTCGGCGGACAGCTGTTTGGTATCAATGTCCAGGCCGCGTTTTCTCGCAATGTCCATCATGTTCAAAACGAGAATGGCCGGATAGCCCAGTTGCCTGACTTCGAGTACAAGCTGGAGGTTGCGCCGCAGATTGTTGGCGTCAGTTACCAGCACGACCATATCAATGGCGGCATCTTCCTTTCGGGTTCCCAGAAGCACTTCCCGGGTGATGATTTCATCAGGCGACAGGGTGCTTAAGCTGTAGGTGCCGGGAAGATCAATGATTTTGCAGGGGATGTCCGTCGAGACCAGAAACCCTTCTTTCCGCTCAACGGTGACGCCGGCGTAATTGGCAACTTTCTGGCTGGCTCCGGTCAGACGATTGAAAAGCGCAGACTTCCCGCTGTTGGGATTGCCTACCAGCGCGATAGATATCATTCGCGGTTTATCAGTCCTGGAGGTGTCGCCGGATTCAGGTGCCTGGGGTATCCTGGGTGACATAAATCATGGATGCCTCAAGGCGTCTCAAGGCAAATGTAGCGTTGCCGACACGTACAGCCATCGGGTCGCGTCCGGGAAAGGATTCGGCAACAATCGAAATTTTTTCTCCCTGAAAAAACCCCAGTTCCATGAGGCGGGAACGGACAAATTCCGGTCGATTGGCGTCGGCGTCAGCCAATCCCATAATCGTGGCCGAGTCGCCTTTTCTCAGTTGGGCCAGATTACAGATTTTTTGCAGTTGGGCGTCAGGTTTAAGGGTCATGTTTCAGTATCCTGCTTTTTGTGGCTGTCCAAAACAGATTGTCATGTGAAAAATACGGGCAGCCAATACAATTACTGTAAATGGTAATGATTCTTAATAAAAAAAGCAATGAAAATGAAAACGATTCTTGTTTGAATGTGTTTCTTTTTGTAAAGGCTGTACAAAAGGCCCGAAAGAATCCGAAACAAACGGGCAATTTTAAGGTAGAGGCAGTAAAATACTCACTTTGCTGAAAAGTGGCTGGAGGCGGCTGTCGGGTTTGCCGCAGCCTGTTTTTATTCTTTCAGGTAAATCATGGATTGGTGGACAGAATTTTTTAATAATCCTGCCAGTCAGTGGGTCTGTATTGCGATCAGTCTGCTGATCATGGTGGCTTACGAGATCTTTCTGGTTTTCGTGGGCAATGCGGCGCCTTACCGGATTGCACAGCGGACTCACGCGCGGATGCGGGCAACCTGGGTTCGCAAGATCATGGCGCGTCCTGGCACAGAGGTTGTTATTGTCCAGACCTTGCGCAATGCGCTGATGGCGGCCAGCTTCATGGCTTCCACATCCATGCTGGCATTGATCGGCATGCTGACCTTGAGCGGGTTGGGAGATACGTCCGGACACTGGAATCTGGCTTCGCTGTCGGATCTGACCACCAGGCTGATCGAGATGAAGCTGGTTTTGCTGGCACTGGTGTTTTTTGCTTCTTTTTTCTTCAATACCATGGCGGTGCGTTTTTATACGCATGCGGGTTACATGATTTCGATCGGTGTCGGCACAGATGATCCCTGGCGCCGCTCCGTTGCCATTGCCTACCTGAACCGGGCCGGCTTCCAGTACAGTATTGGTGTCAGGGCCTTTTTCTTTTGCTTTCCCGTTATGGTCAGCCTGTTCAATACCTGGCTGATGATGCCAACGACGGTTTTTCTTGTCTTTTTGCTTTATCAGTTTGACCGGATTCCTTTTGTCAGGCCTGACGCCAGGATTGATGTGAATCCCGTGGCGCATCGGGGAGAAAAGCAGGAGGCGGATTCAACGGAAGGTCTTGACGGATGATGTGCCCAAAAGAATCGAGGCGCTGCCTGAGAAATTTTCTGCTGTGTTGCCTGCTGCCGTTCCTGCATATCCTGCTTTTGCCCGTGAACGGGTGGTCACAGGAAAAGCCGTTTCTGCCCGATCCGGTCATGCAGGAGTTGAAGAAAGCAAAGGTGCCTGTTGAGGCGGTTGGTATGTATGTGCAGCCGCTTTCTCAATCGGGCAAGCCAAGGATTTCCGGTATCCGTCTCAACGAAGGTACGCCTTATGTGCCGGCATCCACGATGAAGGTGCTGACGACCTACTCCGCTCTGGAAATACTGGGACCCGATTATCACTGGAAGACGGCGGTCTATTCAAAAGGTGTGCAGGATGGAGAGGTGCTTGATGGCGACCTGATTTTCAGGGGAAGCGGTGATCCGAAATTCAACCTGGAAAAATTCTGGCTCCTTTTGCGCCAGATCCGTTCAAAAGGGATTCGTGAAATACGCGGTGACCTGATATTGGATCGCAGCGCATTTGAGCCGCGGCATTTTGATCCGGCAGCATTTGATAACGATCCTTTCCGGCCTTATAACGCGGGGCCTGATGCGCTGCTTTTGAACCACAAGGTCCTGGAGGTAATGTTCAGGCCCAATGGACTGGACGGGACAGTTGAGGTACAGCTTTCCCCCGAACTGGAGGGCGTCACCATTACGCCGCCTGCCTTGAAAGATGTGGGGGAGTGCAATGGCTGGCAAAAAGAAATCAGCCTTGCTTTTTCTGAGAAAGATGCCTTGTTTGAGGGACAGTACCCGCTTTCCTGTGGTGAGCAGACCTGGCTTGTCTATCCTTATTCCATGAATGATTCCGCTTTTTTCAGGGCGGTGTTTACCCGCTTGTGGAAAGAGCTGGGCGGGACGTTTGCCGGGGAAGTCAGGGAGGGCGCGGTCCCCCAGGATGCCATGCTGCTGGCGGAGTGGTCGTCTCCTCCCCTGAGCGAAGTGATCCGCGATGTGAATAAATACAGCAATAATGTGATGGCCCGTCATGTGCTGATGGCTGTCGGCACAAAATCTTCCAGTGAGCCGGCGAGCCCGGAGCAGGGTGCTTTTGCGGTCCGCTCATTTCTGGCTGCCAAGGGCATTTCATTAAACGGCCTGCAAATTGAAAACGGTTCAGGACTTTCGCGTATTGAGCGGATTTCACCTCAGACCATGGGCGATATTCTTGTTGCGGCATATCAGTCTGCCGTGATGCCGGAATTGCTGGCGTCTTTGCCGATCGCCGGGCGGGATGGAACGTTGTGGCGAAGCATGCGGCAGACAAGTGTTGCCGGCAAAGCACATCTGAAAACCGGGGCAATCCAGGATGTGCGGGCTATAGCGGGTTATGTGCTGGCTGTTTCAGGCGAACGGTATGCAGTCGTGTTGATGGTCAATCACCCTAATGCCGCATCGGCCATCAAGGCAAGGGATGCATTGCTGGTGTGGATTCATGATAATGGCTGATCAGCCGCATGAGCATATAAAATCAGCCGAAATAGGCCTTGGCAAAGTAATAAATACCCATTATCAGGAAAAAAATCGCCAGTGCTCTTAAGGCCCTGGTGACAAAGGGTGCTTTGGGTTTTTCTTGGTTGGTCATGACTTTCCTTCTGTTTTCGTACCGGCTTTCTTTCAAAAAAGCGGCAGACTTTTCTTTTGGTGACTGGGAGCACCTTTTTCGTGTGCTGCCAAGGCCGCTATGATAACCCGGGTAGCGTCGCGGATGAAGAAGCAGCTTATATATATGTACGGCAGTTTGTCCTGCCTTATATATATGTAATGATATGCAAAGGCAGGAACGAGGTGCTTTTGGCTTGTGTTGCCGTGCCGGATCGATACAGTCCTTTTCCCCTGTTTTCAGCCCGCTTTTTTTGGCGGCAAAAAATTATTTTTCAAATAAATGGCGGAATTGCATTTTGGGCGTTGACATGCCGATAAATCTTGCTGCATAATTTGGGGTTCCTTGCGGAGGGGTGGCCGAGTGGTTAAAGGCAGCAGACTGTAAATCTGCCCTCTTACGAGTACGCTGGTTCGAATCCAGCCCCCTCCACCACAAGAATGCACAATCAGGTTGTGACTGTAGTGGAAGATCAGGCGGGTGTAGCTCAATGGTAGAGCCGAAGCCTTCCAAGCTTAAGATGAGGGTTCGATTCCCTTCGCCCGCTCCAGTTTGGCCGTGCGGATACTGGCAAGGCGGCAGTGCCCTTGTAGCTCAGTGGTAGAGCACTCCCTTGGTAAGGGAGAGGCCACGTGTTCAATCCACGTCAAGGGCACCATTTATTTTTTTGAATAACGCAGCAGGTACAGGGAAGGCCGGGCGATGCCCGATTTCCGATTTATTCGTTAGGAGTCAATAATGGCAAAGAGCAAATTTGAGCGGACGAAGCCGCACGTGAACGTAGGGACAATTGGTCACGTAGACCACGGCAAGACCACCCTGACTGCGGCGATAGCGACCGTATTATCGAGGAAATTCGGAGGCGAAGCCAAAGGCTACGACCAGATTGACGCGGCTCCCGAAGAAAAGGCGCGCGGCATCACCATCAACACCGCGCACGTGGAATACGAAACCGAAAACAGGCACTACGCCCACGTAGACTGCCCGGGCCACGCCGACTACATCAAAAACATGATCACCGGTGCAGCCCAGATGGACGGTGCCATTCTCGTATGCTCTGCAGCAGACGGCCCGATGCCCCAGACCCGTGAGCACATCCTGCTCGCCCGTCAGGTAGGCGTTCCCTACATCATCGTCTACCTCAACAAATGCGACATGGTTGACGACAGCGAACTCCTCGAGCTCGTTGAAATGGAAGTCCGCGAACTCCTGTCCCGCTACGAATTTCCTGGTGATGACACCCCCATCATCAAAGGCTCCGCCAAAATGGCCCTCGAAGGCGACACAGGCGAGCTTGGCGAACAATCCATCATGTCCCTGGCAGACGCCTTGGACACCTACATTCCCGAGCCTGAGCGCGCCATTGACGGTGCCTTCCTCATGCCTGTAGAAGACGTCTTCTCCATCTCCGGTCGCGGCACCGTCGTTACCGGCCGTGTAGAGCGCGGCATCATCAAAGTTGGCGAAGAAATCGAAATCGTAGGCATCAAAGAAACCGCCAAGACCACCTGCACCGGCGTTGAAATGTTCAGAAAACTGCTCGACCAGGGGCAGGCCGGCGACAACGTTGGCGTTCTGCTGCGTGGCACCAAGCGTGAAGAAGTCGAGCGTGGCCAGGTACTGGCGCGTCCTGGCTCCATCAAGCCGCACAGCCAGTTCATGGGAGAAATCTACGTACTGTCCAAAGACGAAGGCGGCCGTCATACCCCCTTCTTCAACAACTACCGTCCGCAGTTTTACTTCCGCACCACCGACGTGACTGGCTCAGTAGAGCTTCCGAAAGACAAGGAAATGGTCATGCCGGGCGACAACGTTTCGATCACCGTCAAGCTGATTTCGCCGATCGCGATGGAAGAAGGCCTGCGTTTTGCGATTCGTGAAGGTGGCAGAACCGTAGGTGCTGGCGTCGTCTCCAAAATTATTGAGTAATCAGGAGCGTTGGTCATATTAAAACTGTTTCATACAGAGTAGGGGAGTAGTTCAATTGGTAGAGCGTCGGTCTCCAAAACCGAAAGTTGGGGGTTCGAGCCCCTCCTCCCCTGCCAAAGGCTGTATGGGCTTAATGTTGAGTAGGTATGTCAAACCATCCGGTGCAGATTGCAGGCGTCATGAACGATAAAATTAAAGTTGTCATTGCACTTGTGGCGTGTGCTGCAGGCATCGTTGGATATTATTTGTTTGCAAGCAAACCCACCCTGATGCGGGTTGGTGTTCTGGTGGCCGGCCTGGCTGTCGGAGCGGTTATTGCGTGGTTTTCTGAAACCGGGCGCAATTTCCTGGTTTTTGCACGCGAATCCGTTCGCGAAACAAGAAAGGTCGTCTGGCCCGAGCGCAAGGACGCGCTTCGTGTGACAGCGATTGTTTTTGGTTTTTCGATCATCATGGCATTGTTCCTTTTTGGAACGGACAAGGTGCTGGAAATGGTTTTGTACGACTTCATACTCGGCTGGAATAGATAATAATGAGCGAAAATAGCCAGGAAGATCTGAAAGCCGGTGCCGTTGCAGGTGCCGGCGATGCTGCTTCTGATAAAAAACGCTGGTATGTGGTGCATGCTTATTCCGGCATGGAAAAGAGTGTGCGCCGTTCGTTGCTTGAACGCATCGACCGTATGGGCATGAAAGACCAGTTTGGCGAAATACTGGTGCCAACAGAAGAGGTGGTCGAGGTCAAGGGCGGTCAGAAGTCGGTGACCGAGCGTCGTTTTTTCCCGGGATATATTCTCGTTGAGATGGAAATGACGGATGAAACCTGGCATCTGGTGAAAAATACGCCCAAGATCACGGGCTTTATCGGCGGCAAGTCCAACAGGCCGACGCCGATCCCGCAGCATGAAATCGACAAGCTGCTCCAGCAGATGCAGGAGGGTGTCGACAAGCCGCGGCCCAAAATCTCGTATGAGGTGGGTGAGCTGGTCCGGATCAAGGAAGGTCCTTTTGCGGACTTCAACGGTAACGTGGAAGAAGTGAATTACGAAAAATCACGTTTGCGGGTCCTGGTAACCATTTTCGGCCGTTCCACCCCGGTTGAGCTCGAGTTCGGGCAGGTGGAAAAAGTATAAGGTTTTCATGGCGCTGGTCCGGCGCGCCGCGGCCTGGAAACAGGTTGTGAAGTCCGGCAAGAGGAGCCTGTTTTTTGGGCAGGCGTTATGACTCATGACAATTAGGAAATAAAATGGCTAAGAAAATTGCCGGTTATATCAAGCTGCAGGTGCCAGCTGGTAAAGCCAATCCCTCTCCCCCAATCGGCCCGGCTCTGGGTCAGCGTGGTCTGAATATCATGGAATTCTGCAAAGCCTTCAATGCGCAGACCCAGAATTTTGAAGCAGGCATGCCCATTCCGGTTGTGATTACCGCTTATGCTGATAAGTCTTTCTCCTTTGTGATGAAGACCCCCCCGGCAACCTTCCTGATCAAGAAGGCCGCCGGCATTGAAAAAGGTTCACAAAGGCCGAATACCGACAAGGTCGGTTCTATCACCCGTGCGCAGATTGAAGAAATCGCCAAGACCAAAGAGCCTGACCTGACGGCTGCTGATCTTGAAGCGGCTGTCCGCACGATTGCCGGTTCTGCGAAATCCATGGGTATCACAGTGGAGGGCATGTAATGGCTAAAGTATCGAAAAGAGTACGCGCATTCAAGGAAAAAGTGGATCGCAGCAAGCTGTATCCGGTTGATGAAGCGCTTTCACTGCTGAAAGAATTTGCGACTGCCAAGTTTAACGAATCCATCGATATTGCGGTTCAGCTTGGCGTTGACCCGAGAAAATCCGACCAGGTTGTTCGCGGTTCGGTTGTTCTGCCTGCCGGGACCGGCAAGGATGTCCGTGTCGCTGTTTTTGCCACGGGCGAAAAGGCGGATCAGGCTAAAGAGGCCGGTGCGGATATCGTCGGTATGGAAGATCTGGCAGACAGGATCAAGGCGGGCGACATGCCTTTTGACATCGTTATTGCTACGCCGGATACGATGCGGATTGTCGGTACGCTTGGTCAGATTCTCGGCCCGCGCGGCATGATGCCAAATCCGCGTGTGGGTACGGTAACGCCGGATGTTGCTGTTGCCGTGAAAAATGCGAAGGCAGGCCAGATCCAGTACAGAACGGATCGCAACGGTATCATTCATGCCACCGTTGGACGCCGTTCTTTCTCTGATGCAGACCTGAAGTCAAACATCAATGCGCTCATTGATGCCTTGATCAAGGTGAAGCCGACCAGCAGTAAAGGTGCCTATATCCGGAAGATTTCGCTTTCATCGACCATGGGTGCCGGTGTGCGAATCGACCAGACGACACTTTCTGCCTGACAGAAAAGAATA
Source organism: Oxalobacter sp. OttesenSCG-928-P03 (assembly GCA_030269625.1). Taxonomy (GTDB): domain Bacteria; phylum Pseudomonadota; class Gammaproteobacteria; order Burkholderiales; family Burkholderiaceae_D; genus Oxalobacter. The sequence goes on from JAJDFZ010000003.1 coordinate 51,813, forward strand.
AAGTCCCTGTCTGCTTAATGCGGGCAGGGCATGACTTTGGGCCGGACCGGTGTTGTTGAGCCGGTTTGGACAGTCAAAGACCGTTGGGCTGAAAACAGGATTTTCTGTTTTTGGTTAAACCGGAAGAGGGTTTTCCGGCCCAGCGCAGATGGTGAACCCAAAACAGGTTTTGCAGTTTCAGGCGGAAATGCCGGCAGTAAACTCCTAACTTTGGACACCGTGTATTAAACCGGTGTGAGAGGCGCCTGTTTTTGAAGCAGGGACTTGAGCACTATTTTTGGAGGTTGACCGTGGGTCTCAATCTGAATGACAAAAAGGCCGTTGTTTCGGAAGTCAGCGCGAAGCTGGCTGAATCGCAAACACTTGTACTGGCCGAGTATCGTGGTATCCAGGTTGGTGACATGACGCAACTGCGCGTAAAGGCGCGCGAGCAGGGTGTTTATCTTCGTGTTCTGAAGAATACGCTTGCCCGTCGTGCTGTGGAAGGAACGGTATTTTCCGATCTCGCTTCCGATATGACAGGACCGCTGATTTATTCCATGTCCACAGATGCCGTTGCTGCGGCAAAAGTCCTGCAGGACTTTGCCAGAACCAACGACAAGCTTGTCATTAAAAGCGGCAGTTATGCAGGAAAGCAACTCGACAAGGCCGGCGTTATCGAACTGGCCAGTATTCCAAGTCGGGAAGTTCTGCTGTCACAGCTTATGGGGGTTATGCAGGCGCCTGTTGCGAGCTTTGCTCGTGCACTGGCAGCGCTGGCAGAACAGAAAGAGTCAGCCTGATCGGCTGCTTGTTTCTTGTGAAATATCAGGGACTTACCTTATAAGTGCGTCAAAACCAACAATAAGTTAATGTATTATTTTAGGAGTTTCAAATGGCAATGAGTAAAGAGGACATTCTGGAAGCCGTAGGCGCCATGTCCGTTATGGAACTGAACGAGCTGGTTAAAGCTTTTGAAGAAAAATTTGGTGTGTCCGCTGCTGCCATGGCAGTGGCCGGTCCTGCAGGCGGAGCGGCAGGCGGAGCGGCAGCTGCCGGTGAAGAGCAAACCGAATTCACCATTCTCCTGGCTGATTTTGGTGCCAACAAGGTTGGCGTCATCAAGGCGGTTCGCGAAATTACCGGCCTGGGCCTCAAGGAAGCCAAGGATATGGTCGATGCAGCACCGAAGCCAGTCAAGGAAGGTGTTTCCAAGGCAGAAGCCGAAGAAGCCAAGAAAAAACTGGAAGAAGCTGGCGCAAAAGTCGAAATCAAGTAATTTTTGCAAATTCTTACAATTTGGCAGTAGCAGAGTCATGGCTGAATCACTTATAATGAGTGGTTCAGCTCTGGCTCCTTTATGCATTTCATGGTCAAAAATTCCGGATTTCGTGGGGTTGTGGCCTTGTTTACTGAAATGGCTTTAGAGGATTGAGGCTTGAGTTTTCCGGTTCAATCGACGTTGTAATTGATACTGAAACCTGAATTTTCCATCCTTCAGCCACTCACGGAGTGTCCATGCATTACTCATTTACTGAGAAAAAGCGCATCCGGAAATCATTTGCGAAGCGCGAAAACGTCCATCAAGTTCCTTTTTTGCTGGCAACACAGCTTGAGTCCTATCACAATTTTTTGCAGGCGGATGTTATACCGTCCAAACGCAAGAATGATGGGCTGCAATCTGCGTTTGCATCAATTTTTCCCATTGTTTCGCACAATGGATTCGCAAGACTGGAGTTTATTTCCTATACCTTGGGTGATCCCCCGTTTGACGTCAAGGAGTGCCAGCAGCGCGGCCTGACCTACGCATCACCCCTTCGTGCCAAGGTGCGGCTGGTTATCCTGGACAAGGAATCGCCGACCAAGCCGGTTGTCAAGGAAATGAAAGAGCAGGAGGTCTACATGGGCGAAATGCCGCTCATGACCAATACCGGCTCATTTGTGATCAATGGTACCGAGCGTGTTATTGTTTCGCAGTTGCACCGCTCTCCGGGCGTGTTTTTTGAGCATGACCGCGGTAAAACCCATTCATCAGGCAAGCTCCTGTTCTCTGCCCGGATTATTCCTTATCGTGGTTCCTGGCTTGATTTTGAGTTTGACCCAAAGGATATTCTGTTTTTCCGTGTGGATCGCCGCCGCAAGATGCCGGTCACGGTGCTTCTGAAAGCCATTGGCATGACGGCCGAGCAGATTCTCGAAAATTTCTTTGTTTTCGATCATTTCACGCTGCGCTCGGAAGGTGCGGAAATGGATTTTGTTCCGACCCGCATGCGTGGCGAAATCGCCCGTTTTGATATTACCGACAAGAGCGGCAAGGTCCTGGTTTCCAGGGATAAGCGCATCAACGCGCGCAATATCCGTGAAATCGAGGCGGCGGGCATTACCCGTATTTCCGTGCCGGAAGATTATCTGATTGGCCGTGCTCTCGCAAAAAATGTTGTTGATCAGGATACGGGCGAAATCATTGCCAAGGCCAATGATGAGCTGACAGAGGAAATCCTTTTCAAGCTTCGCCAGGCCGGCATCAAGGAATTTGAGGCCCTGTATACCAATGATCTGGACCAGGGTGCCTATATCTCGCAAACGCTTCGTGTTGACGAAACAGCAGACCAGATGGCGGCAAGAATTGCCATTTATCGCATGATGCGTCCTGGAGAACCGCCGACAGAGGAATCAGTTGAAGCCCTTTTCAATGGCCTTTTCTACAATCCGGAACGTTATGACCTTTCTGTTGTCGGCCGGATGAAATTTAACCGCCGCATTGGCCTGGAGCAGCTTGATGGTGACATGACGCTGTCAGACGAGGATATCCTGGCCGTGATCAAGATCCTGGTTGAACTCAGGAATGGCCGTGGTGAAGTCGACGATATTGATCATTTGGGCAATCGCCGTGTCCGTTGTGTGGGTGAGCTGGCAGAAAACCAGTTCCGCGCCGGGCTTGTCAGGGTTGAGCGTGCCGTGAAAGAGCGGCTGGGGCAGGCAGAGGCCGATAACCTCATGCCGCATGACCTGATCAACTCCAAACCGATTTCTGCCGCGATTCGCGAGTTTTTTGGTTCATCACAACTGTCACAGTTTATGGACCAGACCAACCCGCTTTCGGAAATTACCCATAAGCGCCGTGTTTCCGCACTTGGCCCGGGCGGCCTGACGCGTGAAAGAGCAGGCTTTGAGGTGCGTGACGTTCATCCGACGCACTACGGCCGTGTCTGTCCAATCGAGACACCGGAAGGTCCGAACATTGGCCTGATCAATTCTCTAGCGCTGTATGCGCGTCTGAATGAGTACGGTTTCCTGGAAACGCCTTACCGCAAGGTGGTTGACTGCCGTGTCACGGACGAAATCGAATATCTCTCCGCGATCGAGGAAGGCCGTTATATCATCGCCCAGGCAAACAGTACGGTGGATGATCAGGGCATGCTGGCCGACGAACTGGTTTCTGCCCGTGAATTCGGTGAAACCATTCTGGTATCGCCTGAGCGCGTCCAGTATATGGACGTGGCGCCAGGCCAGATTGTTTCTGTCGCAGCATCGCTGATTCCATTCCTGGAGCATGACGACGCCAACCGCGCCCTGATGGGTGCCAACATGCAGCGTCAGGCGGTTCCCTGCCTGCGTCCGGAAAAAGCGCTGGTCGGTACCGGCGTTGAGCGTACGGTTGCGGTTGACTCGGGCACTACCGTTCAGGCAGTTCGCGGCGGTACCGTTGACTATATTGATGCCGGCCGTATTGTTGTTCGTGTCAATGACGAGGAAGCAACGGCCGGTGAAGTCGGTGTCGATATCTACAATCTGATCAAATATACCCGTTCGAACCAGAACACGAATATCAATCAGCGTCCGATCGTTGAAGTGGGTGATCGTATTGAAAGAGGCGATGTTATCGCAGATGGCGCGTCGACCGACCTGGGTGAACTGGCGCTGGGCCAGAACATGCTCGTGGCCTTCATGCCATGGAATGGTCTCAACTTTGAGGATTCCATCCTGATTTCCGAGCGGGTTGTTGAAGATGACCGTTACACCTCGATTCACATTGAGGAGCTTTCTGTTGTCGCCCGTGATACCAAGCTGGGACCGGAAGAAATTACACGTGATATTTCCAATCTGGCTGAAAACCAGCTGGCGCGTCTGGATGAGTCCGGTATCGTTTATATCGGTGCGGAAGTCAATGCCGGCGATACGCTGGTGGGCAAGGTCACGCCGCGTGGCGAAACCCAGTTGACGCCGGAAGAAAAACTGTTGCGCGCCATTTTTGGCGAAAAGGCATCGGACGTAAAAGATACCTCGCTGCGTGTGCCATCCGGCATGGTCGGTACGGTTATTGATGTGCAGGTATTCACCCGCGAGGGCCTGGTTCGTGACAAACGCGCACAGCAGATTATCGATGATGAACTGAAGCGTTACCGCATCGATCTGAATGACCAGATGCGTATCGTGGAAGGCGACGCTTTCCAGCGTCTGTCGAGACTCCTGATTGGCAAGAAAGTCAATGGCGGTCCGAAAAAACTGGCCAAGGGCGCCGAGATCACCAAGGAATACCTGTCTGATCTGGAGCGTTATCACTGGTTTGACATTCGTCCGTCGGATGAGGATACCGCGCAGGCACTGGAAGCCATCAAGGAATCGATTGCGGAAAAGCGCCATCAGTTCGATATGGCCTTTGAGGAAAAACGCAAGAAACTCACTCAGGGCGATGAGCTGCAGCCCGGCGTGCAGAAGATGGTCAAGGTTTACCTGGCCGTCAAGCGCCGCCTGCAGTCAGGTGACAAGATGGCCGGCCGTCACGGCAACAAGGGTGTGGTTTCCCGTATTGTGCCTGTTGAGGATATGCCTTATATGGCTGACGGCACGCCAGCCGATATCGTATTAAACCCGCTTGGTGTGCCTTCGCGTATGAACGTGGGCCAGATTCTGGAAACGCATCTGGGCTGGGCTGCCAAGGGCCTGGGGCAGCGTATCGGTGAAATGCTGGAGACGCAGCGCAAGGTGGAAGAGCTTCGCGCCTTTATCAAGCAGATTTATGCCGAAGGCGGCAAGCAGGAAGATCTGGACAGCCTTTCTGATCAGGACGTTCTGGAACTGGCGAAAAACCTCAAGGAAGGTGTGCCGTTTGCGACGCCGGTTTTTGATGGTGCGAAAGAGCCTGAAATCCGCCGCATGCTGAATCTGGCCTATCCGGATGACGTGGCAGAAAAGCTGGGCATGACCGCATCGAAAAACCAGGTCACCATGTACGATGGCCGCACCGGCGATCCTTTCGAGCGCCCGGTTACTGTCGGTTACATGCACATGCTCAAGCTGCACCATCTGGTTGACGACAAGATGCACGCGCGCTCAACCGGCCCATACTCACTGGTTACCCAGCAGCCGCTGGGCGGCAAGGCGCAGTTTGGCGGCCAGCGTTTCGGCGAGATGGAGGTCTGGGCACTGGAGGCTTATGGCGCATCCTACGTGCTGCAGGAAATGCTGACAGTCAAGTCCGACGACGTAAGCGGCCGCACCAAGGTTTATGAAAACCTGGTCAAGGGCGACCATGTCATCGACGCCGGCATGCCCGAGTCGTTTAATGTATTGGTAAAAGAAATTCGTTCTCTCGGTATCGATATCGACCTGGAACGTAACTGATGTAAGGCCGTCAGGATGTCAGCATGATGGCATCCTGACGGTTTACTCACCCTACCGGAGTGAAATATGAAAGCACTGCTCGATCTATTCAAGCAAGTTCAACAGGATGAACAATTCGACGCGATCAAGATTGGCCTGGCGTCGCCGGAAAAAATCCGGTCCTGGTCATATGGCGAGGTTAAAAAGCCCGAGACGATCAATTACCGTACATTCAAGCCCGAGCGCGATGGTTTGTTCTGCGCCAAGATTTTTGGCCCGATCAAGGATTATGAGTGTCTTTGCAGCAAGTACAAAAGACTGAAGCACCGTGGCGTTATCTGTGAAAAATGCGGGGTTGAGGTCACTCTGGCCAAAGTGCGCCGCGAGCGTATGGGCCACATTGAGCTGGCATCCCCTGCTGCACATATCTGGTTTCTGAAATCGTTGCCGTCCCGTCTGGGGATGGTGCTTGACATGACGTTGCGCGATATTGAGCGTGTCCTCTATTTCGAGGCTTATGTTGTGACTGATCCGGGCATGACGCCGCTGCGCAAGGGACAGATCATGTCCGAGGATGATTATGCGGCCCGTTATGAAGAATACGGCGATGACTTTTCCGCCATGATGGGTGCCGAAGGGATTCGTGAGCTTTTGCGTTCCATTGATATCAACCGTGAAGCGGAACAGTTGCGTGGTGAGCTGCGCGATTCCCGCTCGGAAGCCAAGATCAAGAAATACGCAAAAAGGCTGAAAGTGCTGGAAGCATTCCAGCGTTCCGGCATCAAGCCGGAATGGATGATCATGGAAGTGCTGCCGGTGCTGCCGCCGGAATTGCGTCCGCTGGTGCCGCTGGATGGCGGCCGCTTTGCGACCTCTGATCTGAACGATCTGTATCGCCGCGTCATCAACCGTAATAATCGCCTGAAACGCCTGCTGGAACTGCGTGCGCCGGAAATCATCACGCGCAACGAAAAACGCATGCTGCAGGAAGCCGTTGATTCACTGCTGGACAACGGTCGTCGCGGCAAGGCCATGACCGGCGCCAACAAGCGCCCGCTGAAATCCCTGGCTGAAATGATCAAAGGCAAAGGCGGCCGTTTCCGTCAGAATCTGCTGGGCAAGCGCGTCGACTATTCCGGCCGCTCCGTTATCGTTGTCGGTCCCCAGCTGAAGCTGCACCAGTGCGGTCTGCCGAAGCTGATGGCGCTGGAACTCTTCAAGCCGTTTATTTTCAACAAGCTGGAACTGATGGGGCTGGCTACGACAATCAAGGCCGCCAAGCGCCTGGTTGACATGCAGGAAGGTATCGTCTGGGATATCCTGGAAGAGGTTATTCGCGAACATCCGGTCATGCTGAATCGTGCGCCAACGCTGCACAGGCTGGGTATCCAGGCGTTTGAGCCGGTCCTGATTGAAGGCAAGGCCATCCAGTTGCATCCGCTGGTCTGCGCCGCATTCAATGCGGACTTTGACGGTGACCAGATGGCGGTTCACGTTCCGCTGTCCATCGAGGCACAGCTGGAAGCCCGTGCACTGATGCTGGCCTCCAACAATATTCTGTTCCCCTCCAATGGTGAGCCGTCCATTGTTCCGTCCCAGGATATCGTTTTGGGCCTCTACTATGCGACCCGCGAAAAGATCAATGGCAAAGGCGAAGGCCTGATGTTTGCCGATGTTTCCGAGGTCCTGCGTGCCTATGACAATAAGGAAGTGGAGCTGACCAGCCGGATTACGGTTCGTATTCCCGAACTGCAGAAGGATCACGAAACGGGCGAAATGGTCAAACGCGAAGTCCGTTATGAAACCACGGTTGGCCGTGCCATGCTCTCCGAAATTCTGCCGGAAGGCCTGTCCTATACCCTGCTCAATACCACGCTGAAGAAGAAGGAAATTTCCAGGCTGATCAATGCGTCTTTCCGTCGTTGTGGTTTGAGGGAAACCGTTATTTTCGCCGACCGCCTGATGCAGTCAGGCTTCAGGCTGGCAACCCGTGCCGGTATTTCCATCTCGATTGATGACATGCTGGTGCCGCAAGTGAAGACCGACCTGATTGCCGCTGCAGAGCAGGAGGTCAAACAGATCGAGCAGCAGTATTCATCCGGTCTGGTAACAGCTGGCGAACGCTATAACAAGGTTGTCGATATCTGGGGTAAAACCGGTGATGATGTTGGTAAGGCCATGATGGATCAACTGAAAGTCGAGGAAGTCGTCAAGCGTGACGGTTCGATCACGACGCAGGAATCCTTCAATTCCATTTACATGATGGCAGACTCCGGCGCGCGCGGCTCAGCTGCGCAGATCAGGCAGCTGGCCGGTATGCGCGGCCTGATGGCCAAGCCGGATGGTTCCATTATCGAAACACCGATTACCGCGAATTTCCGTGAAGGCCTGAATGTACTGCAGTACTTCATTTCCACGCACGGCGCCCGCAAGGGATTGGCCGATACCGCGCTGAAAACCGCCAATTCGGGTTATCTCACCCGCCGTCTGGTTGACGTGACGCAGGACCTGGTTGTGATCGAAGACGATTGCGGCACGACCAATGGCGCTGTCATGAAAGCCCTGATCGAGGGTGGTGAAGTGATTGAGGCGCTGAGCGACCGTATTTTGGGCCGTGTTGCCGCTAATGATGTCATCAACCCCGAAACGCAGGAAACCCTGTATGAAGCCGGCACCCTCTTGAATGAGGATATGGTCGAGGAAATCGCCCGTCTTGGCGTGGATGAAGTCAAGGTGCGCACGCCTCTGACCTGCGAAACCCGTTACGGCATGTGTGCCAAGTGCTATGGCCGCGATCTGGGCCGTGGCGCGCTCGTTAATGTTGGTGAGGCTGTTGGTGTGATTGCGGCGCAATCCATCGGCGAGCCGGGAACCCAGCTCACCATGCGGACGTTCCACATTGGTGGCGCGGCATCCCGTTCTGCTGTGGCATCCAACGTTGAGGCGCGTTCAAACGGTACCATTCATTTCACGTCAGCCATGCGCTATGTGACCAATGAGAAGGGTGACCAGATCGTGATTTCCCGCTCAGGCGAAGTTATCATTTCAGACGATCTGGGCCGCGAGCGTGAAAGACATAAAGTGCCCTATGGCGCAACCCTGCAGGCACATGACAATATGCCGATCAAGGCAGGCAAGGTGCTGGCAACCTGGGATCCGCTGACTCGTCCGATCATTACCGAATATGCGGGTACGATCAAGTTTGAAAATGTCGAGGAAGGCGTTACGGTTGCAAGGCAGCTTGATGAGGTGACGGGCCTTTCCACGCTGGTTGTTATTGACCCGAAACGTCGCGGCTCTTCCACGAAGTCAGCCCGCCCGCAGGTCAAACTGCTCAACGATAATGGCGAAGAGGTCAAGATTGCCGGTACCGAGCATTCCGTGACCATCAGCTTCCAGATCGGCGCACTTCTGATGGTGCAGGATGGGCAGAAAGTTTCTGTCGGTGAAGTACTGGCACGTATTCCGACTGAGTCACAGAAAACCCGTGATATTACCGGCGGTTTGCCGCGCGTTGCGGAACTGTTCGAGGCGCGTTCACCAAAAGATGCCGGCATGCTGGCAGAGGTAACCGGCACGGTTGCTTTCGGCAAGGAAACCAAAGGTAAGCAGCGTCTGGAAATTACCGATATGGATGGCAATCGCCATGAGTTCCTGATCGGCAAGGAAAAACAGGTGCTGGTCCATGACGGACAGGTTGTGAACAAGGGTGAGATGATTGTGGATGGCCCGGCCGATCCGCAGGATATCCTGAGGCTCCTGGGTATTGAGGCGCTGGCCCGCTACATTGTTGACGAAGTGCAGGATGTTTATCGTCTGCAGGGCGTGAAGATCAATGACAAGCACATTGAAGTGATCGTTCGCCAGATGCTGCGCCGTGTCAACGTCATTGATGCAGGCGATACCTCCTATATCACCGGAGAACAGGTCGAGCGTTCCGAACTGCTGGATGAGAATGATCGTGTCATTGCCGAAGGCAAGATTCCGGCAACTTACGAAAACGTGCTCCTGGGTATTACCAAGGCATCGCTTTCGACCGACTCGTTCATTTCCGCGGCTTCCTTCCAGGAAACCACCCGCGTACTGACGGAAGCGGCGATTATGGGCAAACGCGATGGCTTGCGCGGCCTGAAGGAAAACGTGATCGTTGGCCGCCTGATTCCGGCCGGTACCGGTCTGGCGGTTCATCGTGCCCGCAGGCTCAAAGGGGTCTGGGAGCGTGAAGAGCGTGAAGCCATGGAGCGTGAAGAGCGCGAGTCGCTTTTCAGTCCGATGCCGGCAGAGGATGCCTCATCTGAAGAGATGGGAGCAGCCAGTCCGGACCAGGTCTGATCGCGTTATCACTCGGAAAGGCATTCCGGATGATCCGGAATGCCTTTTTTGATCGCAGTTTGTTGTATTTCCCCAAAGGCGATTCTGTTGTTTTTGCGTTGTTTTTTGAAAAAACAGGATGCAGAGGAATTGACTTGGGTTTTCAGGCGGTTTAGAATCTCTGGTTCTCAATGTATGCCTTTTGCAGATAATGGACGTAAATCATTGATATATCTGCTTTGGCACTCATCTTGCGGTCAGATAATCTCTCCGTAGAGTCCCCGGTGCATTTTCATGTGTGGCCGGGATTGTTACATTAATTAAACTATTTAGCTGGAAAGATCGATGCCAACCATCAATCAACTGATTCGTAAACCGCGTGTTTCCGTCAAGGTGAAAAGCAAGTCACCGGCACTGGAAAACTGCCCGCAAAAACGCGGCGTCTGTACGCGTGTTTACACAACGACACCGAAAAAGCCGAACTCCGCATTGCGTAAGGTCGCCAAAGTGCGCCTGACCAATGGATTTGAGGTGATTTCGTACATTGGCGGTGAGGGCCATAACCTCCAGGAGCACAGCGTTGTTCTCCTTCGTGGCGGCCGTGTAAAAGACTTGCCGGGTGTGCGTTACCACATGGTGCGCGGTTCTCTGGATACGCAGGGTGTAAAAGATCGTAAGCAGGCCCGTTCCAAATACGGTGCCAAGCGCGCAAAACCTGCAAAAGCTTAATCCGGTTTATAAACCGGTTGTGTGTGAGTCGGCTGTATGGCCGAGTAAGTGGTGCGTCATGAGGGCGTACCATGAGTGTTTCAAGGCACTCAACTGAAGATAGAAAGGAAGTGAAATGCCTCGTCGTCGCGAAGTTCCCAAACGCGAAATTCTGCCTGATCCAAAATTCGGTAACGTGGATGTTGCCAAGTTTGTCAACATCCTGATGTTGTCAGGCAAAAAATCTGTCGCAGAAAACATCATTTATGGCGCTTTTGATATTATCCAGAGCAAATCCGGCAAGGATCCGCTGGAAATTTTCATGACAGCCGTCAATAACTGCAAACCGCTCGTTGAAGTAAAGTCGCGCCGTGTCGGTGGTGCCAACTACCAGGTGCCCATCGAGGTGAGGCCTGTTCGCCGTATGGCCTTGTCCATGCGCTGGATTCGTGAGGCTGCCACCAGGCGCAGTGAAAAATCCATGCCGCAACGTCTGGCCGGAGAATTGCTCGAGGCGGCAGAAGGCCGTGGCGGCGCAATGAGAAAGCGTGACGAAGTGCACCGGATGGCGGAAGCAAACAAAGCGTTTTCCCATTTCCGCTTTTAATTGAATCCCGCGAGCAGCAGGCGGAGGTGTGTTGCTCGCAAAAACAATCATTGGCAGGCCGGGCACATCTGAAGAGAACGTGGTGCTCGGTTTGTTTATCTGAAAAAAACTAGGACTGAATATGGCTCGCAAGACACCCATTGAACGCTATCGTAACATCGGTATTTCCGCGCATATTGACGCGGGCAAAACCACGACAACCGAACGTATTCTGTTTTATACCGGCGTCAATCACAAACTGGGTGAGGTACACGACGGTGCTGCAACCATGGACTGGATGGAGCAGGAACAGGAGCGCGGCATCACGATTACATCCGCTGCCACAACCTGTTACTGGAGCGGCATGGCCAACAACTTCCCGGAGCATCACATCAACATTATTGATACCCCGGGCCACGTTGACTTCACCATTGAGGTCGAGCGTTCCATGCGCGTCCTGGATGGCGCCTGTATGGTGTACTGCTCTGTCGGTGGTGTGCAGCCGCAATCGGAAACGGTATGGCGCCAGGCTAACAAGTACAATGTGCCGCGTCTGGCTTTCGTCAACAAGATGGACCGTACCGGTGCAAACTTCTTCAAGGTTTATGACCAGATGCGCTCACGCCTGAAGGCAAACCCGATTCCGCTTCAGGTGCCAATTGGCGCTGAAGATACCTTCGAGGGGGTGGTTGACCTGATCAAGATGAAGGGCATTTACTGGGATGAGGCTTCCCAGGGTACCAAATTCGAGTATCGCGATGTGCCGGACAATCTCAAGGAGATTGCGCAGGAATGGCGCGAAAAGCTGCTGGAAACGGCGGCGGAAAGCAGCGAAGACCTGATGAACAAATACCTTGAAGAAGGCGATTTGTCTGAGGAAGATATCAAGATGGCGCTGCGCCAGCGTACCATTGCTGGTGAAATTGTGCCGATGATGTGTGGTACTGCTTTCAAGAACAAGGGTGTGCAGGCCATGCTTGACGCCGTGATTGAGTATCTGCCGTCACCGGTTGATATTCCGCCGGTGGAGGGTGTTGATGAAAATGACCAGTTGGCAACCCGCAAGGCTGACGATAATGAAAAATTTTCGGCGCTGGCATTCAAGATCATGACAGATCCGTTTGTGGGGCAGTTGATCTTCTTCCGTGTCTATTCCGGCATGGTGAAATCCGGCGATACCGTTTATAACCCGGTCAAGGGCAAGCGTGAGCGTCTGGGTCGTATCCTGCAGATGCATGCGAATAACCGTGAAGAAATCAAGGAGGTTCGTGCAGGGGATATCGCTGCAGCTGTCGGTTTGCGTGAAGCAACAACAGGTGAGACACTGTGTGATCCGAGTGCAGCCATTACCCTTGAGCGCATGGAGTTTCCAGATCCGGTTATTTCGCAGGCTGTTGAGCCAAAAACCAAGGCAGACCAGGAAAAAATGGGTATTGCGCTGGGCCGTCTGGCTCAGGAAGATCCCTCTTTCCGTGTGCATACCGACGAGGAATCCGGCCAGACCATTATTTCCGGTATGGGTGAGCTCCATCTGGATATTCTTGTTGACCGTATGCGCCGTGAGTTCGGTGTCGAGGCTACCGTCGGTAAACCGCAGGTGGCTTACCGTGAAACGATCCGTTCTGTCTGCGATGAAATTGAAGGCAAGTTCGTCAAGCAGTCTGGTGGTCGCGGCCAGTACGGTCACGTTGTACTGAAAATCGAGCCGCAGGAAGCCGGCAAGGGCTTTGAGTTTGTTGACGCCATCAAGGGTGGTGTGGTGCCGCGTGAATATATTCCTGCTGTCGAGAAAGGTATTGTCGATACCCTGCCGGTTGGTGTGATGGCGGGCTACCCGGTTGTTGACGTCAAGGTTACGCTGTTCTTCGGTTCGTACCATGATGTTGACTCCAACGAAAATGCCTTTAGAATGGCGGCATCCATGGCGCTGAAAGACGGTTTGCGCAAAGCGCATCCGGTTCTGCTTGAGCCAATGATGGCTGTCGAAGTGGAAACGCCTGAAGATTATGCCGGTTCGGTTATGGGTGATCTGTCATCCCGCCGCGGCATGGTGCAGGGCATGGATGAAATTCCGGGCGGTGGCGGCAAGATTATCCGTGCCGAGGTGCCGCTGTCCGAAATGTTCGGTTATGCGACCGCGCTGCGTTCAGCAACGCAGGGGCGCGCAACCTATACCATGGAATTCAAGCATTACGCTGAGGCACCGAAGCATGTTGCCGATGCGATTGTCAGTTCAAAGGCAAAGTAAATTAAACAAACCCGTTAAAACGGATAAGGAAAAATCGAATAATCGTTCTTTTTGAAGGAAAACAGAAATGGCAAAGAGCAAATTTGAGCGGACGAAGCCGCACGTGAACGTGGGGACAATTGGTCACGTAGACCACGGCAAGACCACCCTGACTGCGGCGATAGCGACCGTATTATCGAGGAAATTCGGAGGCGAAGCCAAAGGCTACGACCAGATTGACGCGGCTCCCGAAGAAAAAGCGCGCGGCATCACCATCAACACCGCGCACGTGGAATACGAAACCGAAAACAGGCACTACGCCCACGTAGACTGCCCGGGCCACGCCGACTACATCAAAAACATGATCACCGGTGCAGCCCAGATGGACGGTGCCATTCTCGTATGCTCTGCAGCAGACGGCCCGATGCCCCAGACCCGTGAGCACATCCTGCTCGCCCGTCAGGTAGGCGTTCCCTACATCATCGTCTACCTCAACAAATGCGACATGGTTGACGACAGCGAACTCCTCGAGCTCGTTGAAATGGAAGTCCGCGAACTCCTGTCCCGCTACGAATTTCCTGGTGATGACACCCCCATCATCAAAGGCTCCGCCAAAATGGCCCTCGAAGGCGACACAGGCGAGCTTGGCGAACAATCCATCATGTCCCTGGCAGACGCCTTGGACACCTACATTCCCGAGCCTGAGCGCGCCATTGACGGTGCCTTCCTCATGCCTGTAGAAGACGTCTTCTCCATCTCCGGTCGCGGCACCGTCGTTACCGGCCGTGTAGAGCGCGGCATCATCAAAGTTGGCGAAGAAATCGAAATCGTAGGCATCAAAGAAACCGCCAAGACCACCTGCACCGGCGTTGAAATGTTCAGAAAACTGCTCGACCAGGGGCAGGCCGGCGACAACGTTGGCGTTCTGCTGCGTGGCACCAAGCGTGAAGAAGTCGAGCGTGGCCAGGTACTGGCGCGTCCTGGCTCCATCAAGCCGCACAGCCAGTTCATGGGAGAAATCTACGTACTGTCCAAAGACGAAGGCGGCCGTCATACCCCCTTCTTCAACAACTACCGTCCGCAGTTTTACTTCCGCACCACCGACGTGACTGGCTCAGTAGAGCTTCCGAAAGACAAGGAAATGGTCATGCCGGGCGACAACGTTTCGATCACCGTCAAGCTGATTTCGCCGATCGCGATGGAAGAAGGCCTGCGTTTTGCGATTCGTGAAGGTGGCAGAACCGTAGGTGCTGGCGTCGTCTCCAAAATTATTGAGTAATTGACTGGAATCGACCCGATAAGTTAGTTGTATAAAACACGCTGCGGATGAAATATCCGCAGCTCGTTCTTTGGAAAGTAATCATGCAAAACCAGAAAATTCGCATTCGCCTGAAAGCGTTTGACTATAAACTGATTGATCAGTCCGCGCAGGAAATTATTGACACCGCCAAAAGAACCGGCGCCGTGGTCAAAGGACCTGTTCCTCTGCCAACACGCATTCAGCGCTTTGACGTTTTGCGTTCACCTCACGTGAACAAGACGTCGCGCGACCAGTTTGAAATCAGAACGCATCAGCGCCTGATGGATATTATTGATCCGACTGACAAAACCGTTGACGCCCTGATGAAGCTGGATTTGCCGGCGGGTGTGGATGTCGAAATCAAGCTGCAGTAATTTTTTTGACAAGAATCTCCGTTTTTGCAGTTGTGCAATGAACGGACACGGGCTATAATGCCCGACTGCACGAAAAAAGCCTTTTGCGTGCAGTATTACATAATGACAACCTGTCCAATCGTAGACAGGAATGGAGAATAAAAATGAGCCTGGGCCTTATTGGGCGTAAGGTTGGTATGATGCGTATCTTTACGGATGAGGGAGAAACCATTCCCGTCACCGTAGTCGATGTATCAGACAACCGTATTACGCAAATCAAGACGACCGAGACAGACGGCTACGATGCCGTACAGGTCGCATTTGGAAACCGCCGCCCCTCCCGTGTGAACAAGGCTGCCGCCGGTCACTATAGAAAAGCGGGTGTGGAAGCCGGCAGTGTTTTGAAAGAGTTCCGTATTGACGCATCTGTTGCCGCTGACATGAAGCCGGGCGATGCGCTGACGACTGATCTTTTCGAAGTGGGGCAAAAAATCGATGTGCAGGGTGTCTCGATTGGTAAGGGATATGCCGGTGTCATCAAGCGCCACAACTTTGCATCCGGTCGTGCCACTCACGGTAACTCTGTATCGCATAACGTTCCTGGTTCCATCGGTATGAACCAGGATCCCGGCCGTGTTTTCAAGGGCAAGAAAATGACGGGACACATGGGTGATGTCACCCGTACCGTTCAGAATCTTGAAATTGCGCGTATTGATGCCGAGCGTCAGCTTCTGCTTGTCAAGGGTGCGGTTCCCGGTGCGAAAAACGGCCAGGTTATTGTCAAGCCGGCTATTAAGGCCGTTGCGAAGAAAGGGGCATAATTATGGAACTCAAGCTCCTGAACAGCAGTGATCAGTCTGCAGCCAAGGTTGAGGCGCCGGATACCATTTTCGGTCGCGAATACAATGAGGCGCTGATTCACCAGATCGTTGTGGCATTCCAGGCAAACGCGCGTGGTGCCAACAGCATGCAGAAAACCCGTCGCACTGTTGCGCACACGACGAAAAAGCCATGGCGCCAGAAAGGCACTGGTCGTGCCCGCGCCGGTATGTCGTCCTCACCGCTGTGGCGTGGGGGTGGTCGCGCTTTCCCCAATACGGGCGAAGAGAATTTCTCCCACAAGGTAAACAAGAAAATGTATCGTGCGGGTCTTTGCTCGATACTGTCACAGCTGGCGCGTGAAGGCCGTCTGACTGTGATCGACGAGCTCTCGATTGAGGCGCCAAAAACCAAGATGCTGGCTGACAAGCTCAAGGCATTCGGTTTTGGTTCCGTGCTCGTTCTGACCGACAATTTTGATGAAAATCTGTACCTGGCTTCCCGCAATCTGCCAAATGTGCTGGTCCTTGAGCCGCACCAGGCTGACCCGGTTTCGCTCGTCTACTTCAAGGACGTGCTGATTACCCGTGCTGCGCTGGGCAAAATTGAGGAGATGCTGTCATGAATACAGCGAAAAAAGTGAGTGAAGAGCGCATGATGAAAGTGCTGTTGGCTCCTGTGATTTCCGAAAAGGCCACCTTTATTGCTGAAAAAAATGAGCAAGTGGTTTTTCGTGTCATGAGGGATGCCACCAAGCCGGAGGTCAAGGCAGCTGTGGAAAACCTTTTCAAGGTTCAGGTGGAGTCCGTGCAGATGCTTAACCGCATCGGCAAGCAGAAGCGCTCCGGGAAAACGGTCGGCAGGAAAAATCATGTCAAGCATGCATATGTTTGCCTGAAGCCCGGCCAGGAAATCAATTTTACCGAGGAGGCTTAAAAGATGGCTCTCGTTAAAGTCAAACCAACTTCTCCTGGCCGTCGCGGCATGGTGAAAGTGGTCAATCCGGAGCTGTACAAGGGACGCCCTTACGCCGGACTGATCGAAAAGAAATCAAAGAGTGCAGGCCGCAACAACAATGGCCGTATCACCACCCGTCATATGGGGGGTGGTCACAAGCAGCACTATCGTGTTGTGGATTTTGTGCGCAACAAGGACAACATTCCGGCCAAGGTCGAGCGGATTGAGTATGATCCGAACCGTACGGCCAATATTGCGCTGATCTGCTATGCCGATGGTGAGCGCCGTTACATCATCGCGCCAAGAGGCCTTTCTGTTGGCGATCAGCTGATGAATGGCTCTGAGGCGCCGATCCGTGCCGGTAACTGCCTGCCGCTGAGAAATATCCCGGTTGGCGCGACCATTCACTGTGTTGAAATGTTGCCGGGCAAGGGTGCGCAGATGGCCAGAAGTGCCGGCGCCGGTGTCGTGCTGATGGCGCGTGAGGGGACTTACGCGCAGGTCCGTCTTCGTTCCGGTGAGGTTCGCCGCGTTCACATCGAATGCCGCGCAACGATTGGCGAGGTCGGTAATGCAGAGCACAGCCTGCGCAAGATCGGCAAGGCCGGCGCCATGCGCTGGCGCGGTGTACGTCCGACCGTGCGCGGTGTTGTCATGAATCCGGTAGATCACCCGCATGGTGGTGGTGAGGGCAGGACTTCCGGTGGCCGTCATCCGGTATCACCGTGGGGTCAGAAGACCAAGGGCATGAAGACGCGCAGCAACAAGCGCACGACTTCGATGATCGTTTCACGCCGTGGTAAGAGAAAATAGGGGTAGCATATGACACGTTCATTGAAAAAAGGACCATTCTGCGATGCCCACCTGATCAAAAAGGTAGAGGCAGCACAGGAATCCAAGGACAAAAGACCGATCAGGACATGGTCGCGCAGATCCACAATCATGCCGGATTTTATTGGTCTGACCATCGCGGTGCACAATGGCAAGCAGCATGTGCCGGTGTACATTTCTGAAAACATGGTTGGCCACAAGCTCGGCGAATTCGCATTGACCCGGACGTTCAAGGGCCATGCCGCCGACAAGAAAGCAAGAAGGTAGGAGCGGGTTATGGCATTAATGGAAACAAAAGCTGTTCTCCGTGGTGTGCGTCTGTCAGCGCAGAAGGGTCGCCTCGTGGCCGATATGATTCGCGGCAAGAAGGTGGATCAGGCGCTGGATATTCTGACTTTCACCCCGAAAAAAGGTGCGGTAATCATCAAGAAAGTGCTGGAATCCGCAATTGCGAATGCCGAGCACAACGATGGCGCGGATATTGATGAACTGAAGGTTTCTTCGATTTACATCGAAAAAGGCACGTTCCTCAAGCGCTACAGGCCTCGTGCAAAAGGCCGTGGTGATCGTATTACGAAACAAACCTGTCACATTTACGTGACTGTCGGTAACTAAGGGGGTCACGATGGGGCAAAAGATTCATCCAACCGGATTTCGCCTTGCGGTAGCCCGTAACTGGTCGTCACGGTGGTATGCCAACAACAGCAATTTTGCCGGCATGCTCAACGAGGACCTGCAGGCACGCAAATACCTGAAGAAGAAGCTGAAAAATGCATCTGTCGGTCACGTGGTGATCGAGCGTCCGGCCAAGAATGCGCGCTTTACGATATACAGTTCACGTCCTGGCGTGGTGATCGGCAAGAAGGGCGAGGACATTGAGGTGCTGAAAAATGATCTGACCAGGATCATGGGGGTGCCGGTTCACGTCAATATTGAAGAGATCCGCAAGCCTGAAACGCATGCGCAACTGATTGCTGATTCCATCACGCAACAGTTGGAAAAGCGGATCATGTTCCGCCGCGCCATGCGCCGTGCAATGCAAAACGCCATGCGGCTGGGTGCACTCGGCATCAAGATCATGTCGTCCGGCCGATTGAACGGTATCGAAATCGCACGTACCGAGTGGTATCGCGAAGGCCGTGTGCCGCTGCATACCCTGCGCGCGGATATTGATTATGGTTTCAGTGAAGCGCTGACCACTTACGGCATTATTGGCGTGAAGGTCTGGGTATACAAGGGCGATCGTCTGGATAATGACGAGGTGCCAAAGGTTGAAGCCAGTATTGACGAAGACAGGAAACGCCGTGGAGCGCGCCGTGATGATGGTGCAAAACCGGCTGGAAAACAACGTGTAAGGAAGGTGGAAGGTGCTTCGGCGCCGGGTGGTGTCAAGCGTGTCCGTGCCAAAAAGGCTGACGCGGCACCTGAGTCCACACCAGCTGAAACGGCAGGAGAATAATTATGCTGCAGCCAAGACGCAGAAAATACAGAAAAGAGCAGAAAGGGCGCAATACCGGTATATCGCATGAGCGTGGCACCAGCGTCTCTTTTGGTGAATTTGGTCTCAAGGCAACCGGTCGCGGAAGGATTACTGCGCGTCAGATCGAGGCGGCGCGTCGTGCCATGACCCGTCACATTCGTCGTGGCGGCCGTATCTGGATCCGCATTTTCCCGGACAAGCCGATTTCCGAAAAACCGGCAGAAGTCCGTATGGGTAGTGGTAAGGGTAATCCGGAGTACTGGGTTGCAGAAATCCGCCCGGGCAAAATGCTGTATGAAATGGATGGTGTCAGTGAAGAGCTGGCGCGTGAGGCGTTCCGCCTTGCTGCTGCCAAGCTGCCGCTGTCGACCACGTTTGTGACTCGCCGGATCGGCCAGTAAAGGAGTGATTATGAAAGCTTCCGAGCTTCGCAATAAAGACCAGGCCGCACTGCAGCAGGAACTGAATGACCTGTTAAAGGCACAGTTTGGCCTGCGCATGCAGAAAGGCACCCAGCAATTGACGAATACTTCCCAGTTAAAGAAAGTCCGTCGTGACATTGCTCGTGTAAAGACTGTAATGAACGCAAAGGGTAAGAAATAATGAATGATCAGGCAAAAGTCCAGCGTGCGCTGACGGGCAGGGTTATCTCTGACAAAATGGATAAAACCGTTTCTGTCATGATCGAGCGCCGTGTCAAGCATCCCCTGTATGGCAAAATCATTCGGCGCTCGAAAAAATATCTGGCGCATGATGAAGCCAATCAGGCAAAAGTCGGTGATACCGTGGAAATCAGGGAAAGCCGCCCGATTTCCAGGAACAAGTCATGGGTGGTTACCCGTGTTGTTCAGGTTGCGCAGATTGTATAAAAAACTTGCATTAATTAAATATTGATGTGATAATTACAGGCTTCGTGTCGTCAGAAGGCGGCGCGAAGTTCTAGTTTAAAAACTGTCCACCCAATCAGATGGCGTGAGAGCGCCGGATGACGGGACCAAGACTGATCGTCAGGCTGGGTGCCTGGACGAATTAAGTTGGGAAAGAAAATATGATTCAGAGTGAAAGCCGTTTGAAAGTGGCCGACAACACTGGTGCCAGGGAAGTGCTTTGCATCAAGGTGTTGGGCGGTTCCAAGCGCCGTTATGCGGGCATCGGTGACATTATCAAGGTCACGGTAAAGAGCGCCCAGCCGCGGGGAAGAGTTAAAAAGGGTGAAATCTACAATGCTGTTGTCGTTCGCACAGCAAAAGGTGTGCGCCGTCCTGATGGGTCTCTCATCAAGTTTGACGGAAGCGCTGCCGTGCTGCTGAACGCCAGGCTGGAGCCGATTGGTACCCGCATTTTCGGGCCAGTGACCCGCGAGTTGCGTACCGAGCGCTTTATGAAGATTGTCTCTCTTGCGCCGGAAGTGCTGTAAGGGGAATGTCATGAGAAAAATCAGAAAAGATGACGAAGTGATCGTCCTGACCGGCAAGGATAAGGGCAAGCGTGGCCTCGTCGAGCGGTGCATTGACGACTATGTGATTGTCAGGAACGTTAATGTGGTCAAGAAGACCATTCGTCCCAATCCGATGACGGGTACGACGGGTGGTATTGAAGATAAACAGATGCCGATTCATGTTTCCAACGTTGCGTTATATGACGTGGTGACAAACAAGGCAGAGCGTGTGGGTTTCAAGGTTGTGGACGGCAAGAAGGTCCGCGTCTATAAATCCAGTGGCAGAGTAGTTGGGGCGAAATAATTATGGCGCGTTTAAGAGATTTCTACAGGGAAAAGGTAGTGCCTGATCTGATGGCGCAGTTTTCCTACAAGACCGCAATGGAGGTGCCTCGTATCACCAAGATAACCCTGAATATGGGGTTGTCGGAGGCGGTTGCTGACAAAAAAATTATTGATCATGCCATGGAGGATCTTGGCAAGATCGCCGGCCAGAAGCCGGTTGTGACCAAGGCGAAGAAATCCATTGCGGGTTTCAAGATTCGTGACGGTTATCCGCTTGGCTGTATGGTCACATTGCGTGGTGAGAGAATGTATGAATTCCTGGATCGCCTGGTAACGATTGCGTTGCCGCGTGTCAGGGATTTTCGCGGCATTTCCGCCAGATCTTTCGATGGCAGAGGTAACTACAATCTGGGTATCAGGGAGCAGATCATTTTCCCTGAAGTCGAGTACGACAAGATTGATGCCTTGCGTGGTCTGAATATCAGTATTACGACGACCGCCAAGACTGATGATGAGTCAAGGGCACTCCTCTCCGCATTTAAATTCCCGTTCAGAAACTGAGGCAGCATGGCTAAACTGGCATTAATTAATCGTGAAAAGAAGCGCGCGGATCTGGTAAAGAAATATGCCGCTAAACGTGCCGCGTTGAAGGCGATCATTGACGACCAAAGCAAAACGGACGAAGAGCGCTATGAAGCCCGTCTGAAGCTCCAGTCGTTGCCCCGCAATGCAAACCCGACCCGTCAGCGCAATCGTTGCGCCATCACTGGTCGGCCGCGTGGCACATACAGAAAATTCGGCCTGGGTCGTACGAAGCTCCGGGAGTTTGCCATGAGTGGCGAAATTCCTGGCGTCACCAAAGCCAGCTGGTAGCAGGAGGATATCAAATGAGTATGAGCGATCCTATCGCAGATATGCTGACTCGCATCCGCAATGCGCAGCAAGTCAACAAAAATTCGGTATCGATGCCTTCTTCCAAAGTCAAGGTCGCTATTGCGAATGTCTTGAAAGAAGAAGGGTATATCGAGTCTTATGGTGTCAAGGAAGAGGGCGGCAAGGCTGAACTCAATATTGCACTGAAATATTATGTGGGGCGTCCCGTTATTGAGAGGCTGGAGCGTGTTTCGCGTCCTGGGCTCCGTATTTACAAGGGGCGTGATGAGCTGCCGAGCGTCATGAATGGCTTGGGCGTTGCAATTGTTTCCACTCCCAAGGGGGTGATGACCGATCGCAAGGCACGTGCTACCGGCGTGGGTGGTGAAGTAATCTGTTACGTAGCCTGAGGAGCCAAGCATGTCAAGAGTTGGAAAAATGCCGATTGCTATTCCGGATGGCACAACCGTGACCATTTCAGGTGGCCAGATTACCGTCAAGGGTTCTCTTGGCACACTGTCACGTGATCTTTCCGAACACGTGAAGGTCAAGGAAGAAAACAAGAACCTGCTGATCGAGCCGGCCAATGAAAGCCGTGAGGCGCAAGCCATGTGGGGAACCACCCGTGCGCTGGTCAACAACATGGTTGAGGGTGTCAGCAAGGGGTTTGAGCGTCGTCTTACACTGGTTGGTGTGGGTTATCGTGCGCAGGTGCAGGGCGATACGCTGAATATGTCTCTGGGCTTTTCGCATCCGGTTTCACACACGATGCCTGAGGGTGTGAAGTGTGAAACGCCGTCACAAACTGAAATCGTTCTGAAAGGAATCGACAAGCAGGTTGTCGGGCAGGTTGCTGCCGAGGTTCGTGCATACCGCAGTCCTGAACCTTATAAGGGTAAGGGTGTTCGCTATGCTGACGAAGTGGTCAAGCTTAAAGAAACCAAGAAGAAGTAATAGGGGCGTTTGATGAACAAGAAACAATCACGTTTGCGTCGCGGACGTCAGACTCGAGCCAAGATTGCTGTGTTGGGTGCGAACCGCCTGTCGGTGCATCGTACCAATATGCATATTTATGCCAATGTAATCGCACCGGACGCCAGCATTCTGGCATCGGCTTCCACGCTGGAAAGTGAAGTGCGCCAGCAACTGGGCGGCAAATCCGGTGCCGGTGGTAATGTGGCAGCGGCAGCGCTCGTAGGAAAAAGAGTGGCGGAAAAAGCGTTGAAAGCCGGTGTAACCGAAGTTGCTTTTGACCGATCCGGTTTTCGTTATCATGGTCGTGTGAAGGCGCTGGCAGAAGCCGCGCGTGAAGCCGGCCTGAAGTTCTAAGGGATATTCCATGGCAAAAATGCAACAGAAAATGCAGAACGAAAGGCCTGATGACGGTCTGCGTGAAAAAATGATTGCCATCAACCGTGTGACCAAGGTGGTCAAGGGCGGTCGCATCATGGGTTTTTCTGCACTGACCGTGGTTGGTGATGGTGATGGCCGTATCGGCATGGGCAAAGGAAAATCAAAAGAAGTGCCGATTGCTGTGCAAAAGGCAATGGAAGAAGCCCGCCGCAACATGATCAAGGTCACGTTGAAGGATGGTACGCTTCAGCATACGATTACCGGCAAGCACGGCGCTTCCAAGGTGATGCTGAATCCGGCCAAGCAGGGTACCGGTGTTATCGCCGGTGGCGCGATGCGTGCAATGTTTGAGGTGCTGGGTGTGACCAACGTGGTTGCCAAATCATTTGGTTCCAGCAATCCTTACAATATGGTCCGCGCAACCATGAACGCACTGGCTTCCATGAATACGCCGTCGGAAATTGCCGGCAAGCGCGGCAAGTCAGTTGAAGAAATCGTTGGATAAGGGTGAGACTATGTCGTCTAATCAAATCAAGGTGAAGCTGGTAAAAAGCCTGATCGGGACCAGGGAGTCACATCGCGCCACGGTGCGTGGTCTGGGGCTTCGTCGCCTGAATTCAGTTTCCACGCTGGAAGATACGCCAGCTGTTCGTGGAATGATTAACAAGGTATCGTTTCTCGTTAAAGTGGTTTCCTGATTTTCGGGAAACGGCTAACAGGATAAGTTATGAAATTGAATAATTTACAACCCGCCGCTGGCTCAAAACATGCCAAACGCAGAGTCGGCCGTGGTATCGGTTCCGGCCTGGGCAAGACAGCAGGCCGTGGTCATAAGGGGCAGAAATCGCGTGCAGGCGGTTTCCACAAAGTCGGTTTTGAGGGCGGCCAGATGCCGCTGCAGCGCAGGCTGCCAAAACGTGGCTTCAAGTCCATGGCAGCGCCGTACCGTACAGAAGTGCGTCTTTCCGATCTGGAAAAGCTGGCTGTGAATGATATTGACCTGCTGGTACTGAAACAGGCCGGCATTATTTCCCAGCGTATTCGGGAGGTTCGTGTCATCCTGTCCGGAGAACTCACCAAGAGTGTGAATGTTTCCGGGCTGGCTGTAACCAAGGGCGCGCGTGCGGCAATCGAGAGCCGTGGCGGTACGGTCGCATAAGGATAAAACGAGGTAACGATTGGCAACGTCATCTAAAGCCGCAGCGAAAAACTCGCCGACAGCCGGATTTCCCTGGGGGCGTCTCTGGTTTCTCCTGGGAGCGCTGGTCGTTTATCGTATCGGCGCGCATATCCCGGTTCCCGGTATTGACCCGGACCAGCTGGCGTTTCTGTTCAGGCAGAACGAGGGCGGTATTCTCGGCATGTTCAACATGTTCTCGGGTGGTGCGCTTTCCCGTTTTTCGGTATTTGCGCTGGGTATCATGCCTTATATCTCTGCATCCATTATCATGCAGATGATCGGAATTGTGTCTCCGCAGCTGGATGCGCTGAAAAAGGAAGGTGAGGCCGGACGCCGCAAGATGACGCAGTATACGCGTTACGGTACGCTGCTTTTGGCCGCGTTTCAGGGGCTGGGCATTGCGATTGCTGTTGAATCGCAGCCAGGACTCGTGATTGAGCCAGGAATGTTGTTCCGCTTTACTGCCGTTGTGACGCTGGTGACCGGTACCATGTTTTTGATGTGGCTGGGAGAGCAGATTACAGAGCGTGGTTTGGGTAATGGTATTTCCATCCTGATTTTCGCCGGTATTGCTGCAGGCCTTCCCAGTGCGATAGGCGGGTTGTTCGAACTGGTTCGCACAGGCTCCATGAGTGCGATTTCCGCTCTCGTTATCTGCGTGATCGTGGTTGCGGTGACTTATCTGGTTGTCTTTATTGAAAGCGGTCAGCGCCGGATCCTGGTCAATTATGCCAAACGCCAGATCGGTAACAAGATTTATGGTGGACAAAGCACGCATTTGCCGTTGAAGGTCAATATGGCCGGTGTGATTCCGCCGATCTTCGCTTCGTCGATCATCCTGTTTCCGGCAACGATAGCGGGATGGTTTGCAACCGGCACAGAATCGGATAATATGTTTGTCCGTTTCCTGAAGGATCTGTCCGCATCCCTCGGACCTGGCGAGCCGATGCATGCACTCCTTTATGCGGTAGCGATTATTTTCTTCTGTTTCTTTTATACGGCCCTTGTATTCAACAGCCGCGAAACAGCAGATAACCTGAAAAAGAGTGGCGCCTTTATTCCGGGAATTCGCCCGGGAGAGCAGACAGCGCGTTATGTTGACAGGATTTTGATGCGTCTGACACTGGCTGGCGCTGTATATGTGACACTGGTGTGTCTGCTGCCGGAGTTTCTGGTAGCCAAGTGGAACGTGCCGTTTTATTTTGGCGGCACTTCGCTGCTGATTCTTGTGGTTGTCACGATGGATTTCATGGCGCAGGTTCAGAATTTCGTGATGTCGCACCAGTATGAGTCACTGTTGAAGAAATCAAATTTCAAGGGGTCGGGTGTTCCCCGCTGATTATTGAAAAAAGAGAAATAACGATATATGGCAAAAGATGACGTTATCCAGATGCAGGGCGAAATTATTGATAATCTGCCCAACGCAACCTTTCGCGTAAAACTGGAAAATGGGCATGTCGTACTGGGACATATATCCGGGAAAATGCGGATGAACTATATCCGTATTCTGCCCGGGGACAAGGTGACAGTGGAGTTGACGCCATATGATTTAACTCGTGCCCGGATTGTTTTCCGGTCGAAGTAGCACGAAGGTAGTACTTTAAATTTGGAAGAGGTTGAAAATGAAGGTACAGGCATCTGTTAAGCGGATCTGTCGCAATTGCAAGATCATCAAGCGCAATGGCGTCGTGCGTGTTATCTGCACGGAAAAGCGTCATAAACAGCGTCAAGGTTAATAACGGCATTATTAGGACTAACGAATGGCACGTATTGCAGGGGTAAACATTCCCAATCATCAGCACATTGTTATTGGCCTGACGGCCATTTACGGTATCGGTCGCCCACGCGCGAAAGAAATCTGCGAGGCAACCGGTGTGGAACCGTCAAAGAAGGTCAAGGACCTCGATGACAGCGAACTTGAAAAGCTTCGCGATGCCTTGAACAATTACCTGATCGAAGGTGATTTGCGTCGTGAAGTATCCATGAGCGTAAAACGCCTGATGGATCTCGGCTGTTATCGCGGGCTGCGTCATCGTCGCGGCCTGCCTGTCAGGGGACAGCGTACGCGTACCAACGCCCGTACACGCAAGGGGCCGCGTAAAGCTGCACAGGCACTGAAGAAATAAGACAAACCACCGTGTTTGAACAGTAGACGGATCAAGGATTTAATATGGCAAAAGGATCAAGCAGCGCAGCATCACGCGTGCGCAAGAAGGTGAAGAGAAATATTGCTGAAGGGGTGGCGCATGTTCATGCTTCCTTCAACAATACCATCATCACGATTACAGACCGCCAGGGCAATACGCTGACCTGGGCAACTTCCGGTGGCGCCGGTTTTAAAGGTTCACGCAAGTCGACGCCGTTTGCAGCGCAGGTTGCGGCGGAATCTGCCGGACGTGTTGCCATGGAGTATGGCATCAAGAATCTGGAAGTGCGCATCAAGGGCCCCGGCCCGGGCCGTGAATCGGCTGTCCGCGCCCTGAATAACCTGGGTATTCGTATTACCCAGATTCAGGATATCACCCCGATTCCTCATAACGGCTGCCGCCCGCCGAAGCGTCGTCGTATCTGATTTTTTATTGAAGACCACCGTCAGGCTGTCAGCAGCCTGACTAGCGCCTGAAACCGTTGTGATTTCGGGGCGTCATTTAGAGTAAAGGAAATATTGTGGCACGTTACACAGGGCCTAAGGCCAAACTCTCCCGCCGTGAAGGCACCGATCTTTTTCTGAAGAGCGCACGCCGCTCGCTGGATTCCAAATGCAAACTGGATGTCAAACCTGGGCAACATGGCCTGCGTTCAGGCGCTCGCATGTCCGACTATGGCAACCAGCTCCGTGAAAAACAGAAAGTCAAGCGCATGTATGGCGTGCTGGAAAGACAGTTCCGCCGCTATTTTGCGGAAGCCGAGCGCAGAAAAGGCAATACCGGCGACAACCTCATGCAGCTTCTGGAAACCCGTCTTGATAACGTTGCCTATCGCATGGGCTTTGGTTCTACCCGTGCAGAAAGCCGTCAGCTTGTCAGCCACCAGGCCATTACGGTCAACGGCAAGGTTGTGAATATTCCTTCCTACCTCGTCAAGCCTAACGACGTGGTTGCCATTCGTGAAAAAGCCAAAAAGCAGGCGCGTATTATCGAATCCCTGTCATTGGCAGAACAGATCGGTATTGCTGACTGGGTATCGGTTGATTCCAAGAAAATGGAAGGCCAGTTCAAGCGTATTCCTGATCGTTCGGAGTTTGCCAACGACATCAATGAATCGCTGATTATTGAGCTTTATTCACGTTGATTTATTCAACAGCTGCTATTTTGCAGGCTGTATCACTTACTAATGCCATCAGCCTTATCGGTGTAACGAGCCGAGGGTATTGAAAAGGACATTTTATGCCAAATAATTTTCTCAAGCCGCGCATCATTAATGTGGAAGTGCTGGGTTCAGGTCACTCCCGGGTGGAAATGGAACCGTTTGAGCGCGGTTATGGACACACGCTGGGTAATGCCCTGCGCCGCATCCTGCTTTCTTCCATGGTTGGTTATGCGCCGACCGAAGTAACCATTGCCGGTGTTGTACATGAATATTCCACGCTGGACGGCGTTCAGGAAGACGTGGTAGACCTGCTTTTGAACCTGAAGGGAGTCGTGTTCAAGCTGCACAATCGTGATGCAGTGACCCTGACCCTGAAAAAGGAAGGGGCCGGTATTGTGACTGCGGCTGATATTGAACTGTCTCACGACGTTGAAATTATCAATCCGGATCATGTGATTGCGCATCTGACAGAAAGCGGCAAGCTGGACATGCAGGTCAAGGTTGAAAAAGGCCGCGGCTATGTGCCGGGCAATGTCCGCCGCCTGTCGGAGGATGCCAACAAGACGATTGGCCGCATTATCCTGGACGCTTCTTTTTCGCCGGTTCGCCGTGTTTCCTATGCGGTGGAGTCCGCCCGTGTTGAACAACGTACCGATCTGGACAAGCTGATTATCAATATTGAGACAAACGGTGTCGTTACCGCGGAAGAAGCGATTCGGCAGTCCGCCCGCATTCTGGTTGATCAGTTGAGTATTTTTGCCGCACTGGAAGGTACAGAAACCTCTGCAGAAGCCATGTCTCAGTTGCCGCCGGTTGATCCGGTTCTGTTGCGCCCGGTGGATGATCTGGAGTTGACCGTGCGTTCGGCAAACTGCCTGAAAGCGGAAAACATCAATTACATCGGTGATCTGATCCAGCGCAGTGAAAACGAACTGCTCAAGACACCAAACCTGGGCCGCAAGTCACTGAATGAAATCAAGGAAGTGCTGGCCTCCCGCGGTCTGACGCTCGGCATGAAGCTGGACAACTGGCCACCGCCGGGACTTGAAAAATAAAGAGTATTAAACGTTTTTTTACAACATTACCGGCCCGCGGCAGTTGCCGATAGAAGAGCTGGATTTAAGATAAAGAGGTCATATCATGCGTCATCGTCACGGTTTGAGAAAGCTCAACCGCACATCATCACATCGCCTTGCCATGCTGCGCAATATGAGTGTTTCGCTGCTGCGCCACGAGGCCATCAAAACCACCCTGCCAAAAGCCAAAGAGCTGCGTCGTGTCGTTGAACCGATGATCACACTGGGTAAAAAAGATACGCTTGCCAACAAGCGCCTGGCTTTTAACAGGCTGCGTGATCGTGAAATCGTGCTCAAGCTGTTTGCGGAACTGGGTCCGCGTTATGCCAATCGCAATGGCGGTTATCTGCGCATCCTCAAAATCGGCAATCGCGTTGGTGATAATGCACCGATGGCGTACGTCGAGCTGGTGGATCGTCCTGAGCCAACCGTTATTGAAGGCGCATAAGCTGAGCAGTCACCAGGAATTGAAAAGGCCGGTTTTTCCGGCCTTTTTTGCTTTCCGGGGCCTCTTTCTTAACGGGATTTCGCTTACACTGGAAAAATGAGCGTATCTGACAAGGAGGGCACGATGGAAAAGGTTTTACTCGTTTACAGTACCGCGCCGGATCAGGAAACCGCCAAAAGGATTGCCCGGGAGCTGGTAGAGGGCAAACTGGCGGCATGTGTCAGCATGGTGCCGGCCATACATTCCGTTTACCGCTGGCAGGGCAAAGTTGAAGAAGCCACTGAAGTGTGCCTGATGATCAAGACAACCCTAAACCGCCTTTCTGAATTGTCCGGCAGGCTGGTTGCCCTGCACCCGTATGATGTTCCGGAGCTGATTGCCGTACCGGTGTCAGACGGACTGCATTCCTACATGCAGTGGGTCAGGGAAGAGACAGCCTGATCAGCTGCCGGGAAAAAATCGCGCAAGGCTCAAAGCGATGCCCATGGCCAGTGGAATAGAGAAATTGTCATCCATCTTGATCTGTCTTTCATAGATTTCAGCCAGCATGGCAACGGTAATGCCGAAGACGCCCATGATGGCGAAAGCCGGCCGCTGGCTGTAAAAGACAACAAAAAAGGCGAGGACACCAATGGATGACAGCCAGAAAGCTGCGGCACCTTCGATACTCTTGGTGCCTTCATTGATCTTGTGTTTTCCGAATTTCCTGCCAATCAGTGCCGCACAGGTGTCGCCGATCAGCATGGTGGAAAGCGCCACCATGGAAATAGTACGCTCAAAGAGGAGCGCGACCATCAGGGCGGCGGCGATGACGTAAGGCGCGCCACTCAGCCGAAAATGCGGACCGGTTTCGCTTTCCCTTAACATTCTGCTGAAAAAGCGCCCATAGGTGGCCGTGAAGAGCGGCCATTTTCTGTAGTAGCCATATTCAATGGTAACTTGCGCGATGAGCAATGCGGCAAAAAGGCAGACATTCCAGGATCGTGGCAGGACGCCAAGCGACACGACCATCCAGAGTGAACTCAGATGGATTATTTTGCGCAGCACTTCCTGTGCGTAGGTAATCTGTTTTGCCATCGGATGTCGGTGATAGGAGGGTCAGGCAGACATGGTATGTATTTTACTGAAATAGAAGAGACATCCAGAAGAAAAAACTAGTCCTGATGGTTATCCGGATCAGCCGGTGTGCTGTCTGCAAGACCGGTCAGTTCCTGTACCCATTCGGTTGCTTTTTCGAGCCCCACCCTTTTGGGCGCGGAAAAAAGCTGGGTGGTAAAAGGAAAGGGCTGGCCTTTTTCATCCACATAGCTGTTCAATATGGTTTGCGTCTGGCGTAGCGCCTGGCTCGATTCATTCCGGTTGAGCTTGTCGGATTTGGTCAGGATACAGTGTATGGGCTTGCCTGTTTGTGAAAACCATTCCAGCATCTGGACATCGAGTGGCTGAAACGGGCGCCTGGCATCCATCAAAAGCACGAGTCCGACAAGTTGCTGGCGGGACATGAGATAGTCTCCCAGGAGCTTTTGCCAGTGCAGCTTGGCATTGCCGGATACTTCAGCATAACCATAACCGGGCAGGTCAACCAGAAAGGCTTCGATTTCGTCTTCTTTTACCGGGTCTTTGCGGTGCTGGGCAACATGGGCGCCGCCAATGGAAAAAAAGTTGATATGCTGGGTGCGCCCGGGTGTTCGTGAAGCGTGTGCCAGGTTTTTCTGGTTGCAGAGCATATTGATCGCGGTGGATTTACCGGCATTGGAGCGTCCGGCGAAAGCGATTTCAGGCACATCCAGGCGGGGCAGATCACGCAGGTGATTGACCGTGGTGTAAAAGCGGGCCTGCCAGAGTCGGGACATGTCAGGGAAGCACTTTTTCAAAGGCGAAAAGGTCTTCCGGCGTCTCGCGGCGACGCACGAGATGTACCTGGCCATTGTCAACGATGACTTCAGCCGCCCTTCCGCGGGTATTGTAATTGGATGCCATGACCATGCTGTATGCGCCTGCGCACATGATGGCGAGCAGGTTGCCGGATTCGATGGCCAGGTCGCGCTGTCTTGCGAGCCAGTCCCCTGATTCGCAGATCGGACCGACGATATCATAGGTGGCTGCAGCCGAATCCTGTTTCTCGACGGGTAAAACGGTATGCCAGGCTTCATACAGGGCCGGACGCATCAGGTCATTCATTGCGGCATCAACGACGGCATAATTTTTGGCGGCATTGGTTTTCAGGTACTGGACCTCGGTCAGGAGAATCCCGGCATTCCCGGAAATGGAACGGCCGGGTTCAAGGAGAAGGCGGATCGGGCGGTCATTGTACCGGTCTTTGCGCCATTGGCTGATGCGGGCATACAGACGGGCAATGTAGTCGGGAATGGCGACTGGCTGCTCTTCATGATAGGTGATGCCGATGCCGCCGCCGATATCCATATGCTGAAGGGTGATACCTTCGGCCTCGAGCCTGTCGACAAGGGTTGCAAGCCGGTCAAATGCTTCAAGAAGCGGTGCATCGTCCAGAAGCTGTGAGCCGATGTGACAATCGATGCCGGTAATGGTGATATTCGGCATGGCAGCCGCCGTTTTATAGCAGTCGAAAGCTTCTTCAAAGGCGACCCCGAACTTGTTTTCTTTCAGGCCGGTTGAAATGTAGGGATGGGTTTTGGGATCCACATCCGGGTTGACGCGAAACGCGATACGGGCAGTGGTTGCCATCTGTCCTGCAATGTCATTGATGCGATGCAGTTCAGCCGGAGATTCGACATTGAAACAAAGAATGTCGTTTTCCAGGGCAAAGCGGATTTCTTCGGCCGTTTTGCCGACACCGGAGAAGATAACTTTGCGCGGATCACATCCCGCAGCAATGACGCGTGCTAGCTCTCCACCGGAAACGATATCAAATCCGGAACCCAGATCCCCCAGGATTTTCAGGACGGCCAGATTGGAATTGGATTTGACGGAAAAGCAGATGAGTGCCGGTGCGTCGGGATGCTGGTGTTTTTTGCAGGCATCAGCATAAGCCAGATAGTTTTCCGTGAGCGCGTTTCTGGAATAGACATAGAGTGGCGTGCTGTATTGCTGCGCAATGGCTGTCAGTGGAACACCGTCAGCGCACAGAATATTGCCCTCGTATGAAAAGTGAGTGGTTGGCATATTATTGTCTCTCGTCTGTTTTTTCAGTCTCGCTGGCCGTTTTTTGCGCGGCCGGCTGCGTTTTCTTTTTTATCCGTGATTCCCTGGGCGGGGGTGGAGGCTTCCCGGTCGAATAGGTTTCCGGCATGTAAAGCTCACCTGTCTGGCCGCAGGCTCCCAGCAGGAAGGCGCTGACGATAAGCGCAACCAGTATATAAGCTGAAGAGGGAAGGTGACGTGATTTCATGGGTTAAAAAATTTCTGCATCATCATCCGCATCCGGTTCCGGCTCTTTGTATTCAACACCCAGGTTGTTGATAACGGCGCCGGGCGGATTCTCAATGTAATAGTAGTCGCCATTCACGGAAAGAACGCCTTTCGGAACAGGTTTGTTGTAAACCGGCATATTTTTGAGGGCGACTTTCATGTAGTTGATCCAGATCGGCAGGGCAAGGCCACCCCCGGTTTCCCGGCTGCCCAGGTTTCGCGGTCTGTCGTAGCCGATCCAGGCAACGCCAACCAGCCTTGGCTGATAACCGGCAAACCAGGCGTCAACGGAATCATTGGTGGTTCCTGTTTTGCCCGCCAGGTCCGGGCGGTTCAGGACACGTGCGCGGACAGCCGTGCCGTGATTAACGACGTCTTTCATCATGCTGTCCATGATGAAGGCATTGCGTTCGTCAATGACCCGGTTGGATTCGTCACCGGCCTTGTCCGGTTTTGCCTCGGAAATGAAATCTCCCTTGATGTCCGTTATGTAGGAAATCAGGTAGGGAGAAATCTTGTAGCCGCCGTTAGCAAAAACAGCATAGGCGGCAGCCATCTGCAGTGGCGTGACTGAGCCGGCACCCAGCGCCAGTGTCAAAAACGGCGGGTGCTTGGCGGTGTCAAAACCGAAACGGGCCAGATATTCCTGTCCATACTGTGTGCCGATCTGGTTGAGCACGCGAATGGAAATCATGTTTTTGGATTTGGTCAGGCCGCGCCGCATGGTCATGGGGCCTTCGTATCTGGCGTCGTAGTTCTTGGGTTCCCACGACTGCCCGCCCGTTTGCGCGGCCGTAAAGTGGATGGGTGCATCATTGACGATACTTGCCGGGGCAAATTTTTTCTCAAGTGATGCCGAGTAAATAAATGGCTTGAAAGAAGAGCCGGGCTGACGCCACGCCTGTGTGACGTGGTTGAATTTGCGCCGGTTGAAATCGAATCCGCCGACCATGGCCTTGATTGCGCCATCATGCGTGTTGAGGGAAATAAATGCGGATTCGACATCCGGCATCTGGGTAATTGCCCAGGCATTGGGTTTTTCTTCTGTCACACGGATGATGGCGCCCTTCCTGATCTGGCGGTTGGGCTTGGCGTTGGCGGAAAGGCCGGCGGCGGCAAAAGAAAGACCCTTGCCGGTAATATGGATTTCTTCACCGGAAGAAAGGACGGCATGAACCACTTTGGGTGAGGCTTCAAGAACAATGGCCGACAGCAGTTCATCACTGTCCGGATAGTGCGCCAGTTCGGTTTCGATGGCTTCGGCGGCGTCCTCCTTGGATGCGGGGATTTCCATGTAGCCTTCGGGACCGCGGTAGCCGTGCCGTTTTTCATACTCCATCACACCGTCCCTGACCGCCCGGTAGGCAGCTTCCTGATCCGTGCTGGTGATGGTGGTGTAGACGTTCAGACCCTTTGTATAGGTTTCTTCCTTGTACTGTTCATAGACGAGCATACGAGCCATTTCTGCCACGAACTCGGCATGAATGGGAAATTCATTCGTCTTGTTTTTGATGGTGATGACTTCGTTTTTGGCTTTTTCAAATTCGGTCTTGCTGATGTAGCCCAACTGGTACATGCGCTGGAGGATGTATTGCTGGCGGACTTTTGCACGGGCCGGGTTGGCGACCGGATTGTTGGCGGAGGGTGCTTTGGGCAGGCCGGCCAGCATGGCGGCCTCAGCCGCCGTCACATCCTGGAGACGTTTGCCAAAGTAAATCTGGGAAGCCGAGGCAAAACCAAAGGCACGCTGCCCCAGGTAAATCTGGTTCATGTAGATCTCAAAGATCTGGTCCTTGGAAAGCGCACTTTCAATTTTCCATGCCAGCATGGCTTCATACATTTTCCGTTTGAGTGTCTGTTCACTGGTGAGGAAAAAGTTGCGTGCAACCTGCTGGGTGATGGTGGACGCACCCTGTCTGTTGCCGCCGGTCATGTTGCGGAAGGCCGCGCGCATGATGCCGAGATAATCAATGCCGCCGTGCTGGTAGAAGCGATCGTCCTCAATGGCGAGAACCGCTTTTTTCATGACATCCGGAATTTCATGAAAGCGGATCAGGTTGCGTCTTTCCTCACCGAATTCGCCGATGAGTATATTGTCTGCCGTATAGATGCGCAGGGGCATTTTCGGCTGGTAATCCGTCAGTTGATCCAGGTCGGGCAGGTTCGGGTAAACCATGATCATGGCAAAAACGCCGGTCAGTCCGCCGGTGATGCCAAGGCCAAAGCACACAACGAGGGCGTTAAAGAGAATGCGAAGCAGCCTTTGTTTTGACATGGGTGCCCTTTTTTTTGGGGCGCCCTTCTTTTTCCTGGAAATCATGCAGAGCAAATGGTAAATCAATGAGAACCGACATTATCCTTGAAACTGGGAATCTTCGCATTGGATTCTTGATTCTGCATCTCAATTAAATTGTAATTTTGTGTGTTTTTCTTCTGGACGCGGCCTCAATGACGGTGGAATGTGTTCGCAGATGAAATCACAGGTTACAATTTCGCATGCACGAAAATATATTTCTCGTCGGCCTGATGGGGTCCGGCAAAACGACAGTAGGCAGGGCGCTGGCAAAGCGGCTCGGTATGCGCTTTATCGATTCGGATCACGAAATCGAATCCAGAACGGGCGCGTCCATTTCCTGGATTTTTGAAATCGAGGGAGAGGATTCTTTCAGAAAGCGTGAGACGGAGGCCATCCGCGACTTGACGGCACGAAAGGGTATTGTGCTGGCAACAGGCGGAGGAGCGGTTATCAGTCCCGAAAACCGGCGTCACTTAAAGGAACGGGGAACGGTCGTTTACCTGCGTGCTTCGGTGAACAATGTGCTTCAGCGGACCATGCACGACAAGAACCGGCCGCTTTTGCAGACAGAAGATCCGCGAAAAAAAATCGAACAGCTTTCCCGGGAGCGCGAACCCTTTTACAGTGAAGTGGCTGATATTGTGATTGATACCGGGCGGCAGAATGTGCATGCCATGGTGCAGTCCATTCTGGGCAAAATTTCAGCCGGGAAAAATGCCAGGAAACCGGATGCAAAACGCAGGAATCGCCAAAAAAATGAAGGGCAGCGGAAAAAAAACATGACAACAGGAACATCCCCCAATATTCATCTTCGGGTTGATCTGGGCGATCGCAGCTATCCGATTGAAATCGGCCCGGGGCTCTTAAACGACAGCAAGCTGATTGCCCGCCTGGTAAAAGGAAGCAAGGTTGCCGTCGTGACCAATACGGTGGTGGCGCCGCTTTATCTGGAGCAGGTGACCGGATCGCTCAAGGCGTCTGGAAAGCAGGTGATCCCGATTGTCCTGCCTGATGGCGAGCAGGAAAAAAACTGGGCCAGCCTGATGAAAATTTTTGATGTCCTTCTGGAAAACCGCTGCGACAGAAAAACAACCCTGCTGGCGCTGGGGGGCGGTGTCATCGGGGACCTGACCGGTTATGCCGCGGCGAGTTTCATGCGTGGTGTGCCTTTTGTTCAGGTGCCGACAACCCTCTTGGCAGAAGTGGATTCTTCTGTTGGCGGGAAAACCGGGATCAATCATCCGCTGGGCAAAAACATGATCGGGGCGTTTTATCAGCCGGAAGCCGTGATCGCCGATACCCTGACCTTAAACACGCTGCCGGACCGTGAACTGTCTGCCGGTATGGCAGAAGTGATCAAGCATGGCGCCATTCTGGATCCTGAATATTTCGGCTGGATTGAAAAAGAGATCGGAAAGCTGATGCAGCGTGATGGTGTG